>CAZCTL010000120.1:0-1537 GCA_964501685.1 uncultured Candidatus Saccharibacteria bacterium | reverse complement strand
TATGAATTTACAAAAAGAAATTAAAACCTCGCAACTCTTAACCGGCCTTGGAGCGTGCATTATTCTTGGAATACTGCTCGCATATTTTATAGCTCCTCACTTAAGAAAAACTATTGAAGTAGACGATACCCTTATTATAAATACACAGCAAACAGGTAGAAGCACAATCAATCCACCACCAGAAAACTTAAAGAGAAATCCAATAGACAATTTCGCCAAAGACATGTGTGTCCAAATCATTACCACGGCCAAAAATCCTGATACAGGAGAGGTACGAGACTTCCCCACTCCCTGCGACGTCCCCCAAGGCTGGGAACCAGTAAATTGAAAATTGTTAATCGATTATGCAGAATTGGCATATATAGGACTTACGCATTTCGTGTCATTCTCGCGCAGGCGGGAATCCAGTTAAAATGCAAGGCTTACATATAAGCCAAATGCTGGATCCCCGGGTCTCGCAGACTCGCCCGAGGATGACAGATGTAGGGTAAGTGCGTAAGTCCTAAAATAAATTATCTGCATTCCCCTATTCATAACTCACAACTCCTAACTCATAACTCATCATTTCCATGTCCCTACTCTGGCAATACTTAAAAAATTATAAAAAACTACTTTTTGGTTCACTCTTACTCGCAGTTATCAACCAAGCTTTTAGCTTGGCTGACCCGCAAATTTTTAGACTAATCGTAGATAAGTACGCCTCAAGGGTTAACCAAATGCCCCACGGCAAATTTATCCAAGGAGTACTTATACTACTTTTTGCATCTCTAGCCACTGCGTTTGTTTCTCGGGTAGCCAAAAACTTTCAGGATTACTATGTGAACGTTATAGTGCAACGTCTTGGTGCACGCATGTATAACCACTCAGTAGACCACTCTTTCTCACTCCCGTTTGCAGTCTTTGAAGACCAGCGGAGTGGCGAATTTTTAAACAAACTTCAAAAAGCTAGAGACGACGCGCAAAAACTAATTCAAATATCTATTAATTCTTTATTCTTTGCGCTCATAGGCATTGTTTTGGTTTTGGGTTATGCCTTCTACGTAAACTGGATAGTAGGCCTTGTTTACTTTCTTATTATCCCCAGCCTTGGCACCGCCACTTACTGGATATCTACCAGAATTAAAGCTTCCCAGCAACGCATTATCAAAGAGACTTCGGCACTAGCTGGTAGCACTACCGAAACTCTACGCAATGTAGAACTAGTAAAATCTTTAGGGCTTGAACAACAAGAAATTCAAAGGCTAAACCATGTCAACCAACAAATTCTAGACTTAGAACTTAAAAAAGTCCGGCTTATTAGAAAGCTGTCGTTCCTCCAAGGTACTATGATCAACGCCTTAAGACTTGCCCTGCTCTTCCTTATGCTTTGGCTTATTTCTACAGGGGCTATTACACTTGGTGAATTCTTCTCACTCTACATTTACTCCTTCTTCATTTTTACCCCACTTGGCGAATTGGGAAATGTAGCAGCCACTTACCAAGAAACCAAAGCTAGCATGGAGAGACTAGATGAAATTCTATAGACTCCGAAAGAAGC
>CAZCTL010000119.1:0-1544 GCA_964501685.1 uncultured Candidatus Saccharibacteria bacterium | reverse complement strand
CCACCACGAAATGACCGATCTGTAAGGATCGGTTTTTTCGTGGTGAATGTAGGCTCAAACTCTCGATATCCTCGGAAGACCGAGGGGTCGGGGTGAGACATGCCAGTGGCATATTGTAAGGAAACCTACTCTTCAAAACTTGTTTTGAAAGATGTAGTTTCGGGCCGGCTGTAAGTCGGTCGAATCCCTCATCACCCACCAATATAAAAAGGTGTATCATAAAGAATATGAAAAACATTGCACGATACAAAAAGTACATTATTAATACACTAATCGCTAGCTTAATTGCCGCGGCGCTGGTAGCGGTAGTCTCGGTTATTATCGGTTCATTTAATAACACAACCGAAAAAATAATCTGGATACTTGTTAGTGTTGTTGGGCACGCATTGCTTAATATTGCTTTGATTGAAAGAGCAGAGAATTCAGAGGGAAGATTTTCGTTTTTTAAGAATGTTTTATATGGCCTTATTCCGGTCAGTCTTGTAACTTCTATACTCGGTATATCAACGGCTATCACTAGTGGACTAACAGGTAGTCTATACAATCTATACATTGTAATTATTTTAGCGTCACTCCACAGCAATGCACTCTACCTGTTTAAGGGCGCAACAAGACTGATTAACAATTTAGTAAGAAGTAATATTACCGCAACCTGCTTAACGGGTTTGTTGATGCTGCCTCATATTTTTATGGAAGATCCAAAGCAGGATCTGAGCGACTACTATTATCGGATACTAGCCGCAGTGGCAATTATTGATAGCACTCTTACTGTTCTGATTTTGATTTTCTATAAGCTTTATGCTCAACATAATTCAAAAGCAAAAGATATTCTTCAACTTTTTACAAAGCGCGAAGGCAAAACCAAAGTTTGGGTTTGGGTAATCATAGTGTTACTTGCGCTACAATTCTTACCAATGTTGATATTTGGTATCGCCTCGCTGTTTTCAAGCAGCTATTAATTCTTTTGGGCATTAGTATGTGTACTTGGGTGGTTCTTTGAATTGACCAAAAGCGCAAAATATAATAGACTCACATCTGTTATTGCCGTGGCTCTTTAGCTCAGTTGGTAGAGCAGAGGCTTGAAGAGCCTTGTGTCCCCAGTTCGAGTCTGGGAGGAGCCACCAAGTAAAATCCCGACTTTGTGTCGGGTTTTTACTTGGTAAGATTGTTCGAGAACTGGGAGTCGGCGTAGCCGCCAGTTCGGTGAAGCGAGGACACGCACAGGTGCTTGCAACGAGCATGTCCGAGCGGAAAAGGACGTAGTCCGCTGTCTGGGACGAACCAATAGTATCTGGTATAATTTTGCAGTTATGCGAGTGTAGCTCAGTTTTTAGAGTGAGATTTGCTTGTAGCAGATCGCAAGGGAATCTTCCTTTGAAAACTTGTTTTCAAAAGTGAAGTTCCGGGGTCGCAGAATGTGACCTACCTTGCCAGGCCAAGGAATCGGGTACAATAGCGGTGTAGTTTTACAATCAACCAAAATATGCGAGTGTAGCTCAGTTGTTTAGAGCGCTTCCTTGCCAAGGAAGAGGTCGAGAGTTAGA
>CAZCTL010000118.1:0-1677 GCA_964501685.1 uncultured Candidatus Saccharibacteria bacterium | reverse complement strand
TTTGTGTCAACATACATAGACAAAATACTTATATAGCTGAATTAGGTTATAAATAAAGCAATATTCAGTATTTATTCCGACCAATAGTATTGACATAATAATTATCTTGTGATAAAGTGTGTTATTGTAGCGGGTTAATCTTGCTGGAGAGAAAAACGTTCAACGTCGACAACCGGCGCTTACACAAGGATTATAGAGTGCTATACAATTTCAAACTAGTCTGGAGGATAAAATGACTAAACAGGAGTTTTATGAAACATTTAGACAATATACCATATTCTCATTGGGTATGTTCGTGCCAAAATTCAATCCAACAACCTTTCTGGCTGGAAATGATATTAATTTTGCTCGAGCAATAAACAGGGCTGCTCGGTCTGTGCCGGAGTGCGAGTATACTTGGTTGACAGAAAACGAACAACCTTTTGGCCGCCCCTCCACTTACGAAGTAGAAGTATTTTGGAAGGATGAAAGTCCTGAATGATTTTTGCAGAAATGCAAAGAGAGCCTTGGACCGGCTCTCTTTTTTTATTTTTTACATTGTTGCCAGATGAATTCAAACCATTGTTTATAGCTGTCAGCTAGTCTGCTATCGCGTAAGACAAAAATGGTTAAATCCGTTTCTATCTTGCCAAAACTTAAACCACTAAAAGTAACAATATTATCACCAAAAATATCAATACATGAGTCAGTACTATATTCTTTAGGCAAGTATTTGTATGGATATTTGAAATTTTTTAAAATATCCTTGCCCTTGTCTTGTATCACCGCGTCAAAAATATAGCGCATGCGAATGTTTTTCCGTGTTGCCTCCTTTAGGAACGGTTCGGACAGTTTAGCAAGTTGTGGTGTGTACCAACCACCCTTGGCTGCCAGAAAATAACATTCTTGATTGGCCCGCAAAATGTCCCGCATGTAGTTCTTTAGCCCCTCAATACCGCGATAAATATAGCTTTCTTGGCTTCCGCGGTTGTCCTTATATCGTTGTCTTAACTCTGGCAGAATTTTATTTAAATCTGCTTCTTTTTCTTTAACCAATTCGAGTAATTTGTCTGGGTCTACCGGAGCATAAAAGTTTTCGCCTTTGCTGAAGATGGGAAAGGCCAATCCTTTGTCTATGAGTCGGTTAATGGCATCATACACGTTGCGTCTGTGCACTTCGCTCTGCGATGCAATTTGTCCCACCCCAGCTTCCTTTAAGTTTAGGAGGGTGTTGTATATTTTAGCTTCGTTGGGGGACAAGCCAAGTTTTTGCAAAGTTTCAAGCGTCATAATTATTATGTTTATCATATGGTGATACCTACCACCCATGGGCTATATTGGCCACTCGCAGTAAATATTATAGCATATTTTGTCGTAGGTCAATGGGGCCTGCGATTACAAAGGAGAAACTATGAAAAACATCGCAGTTTGTTTTTGGGGGTTCCTGTTCTTGTTCCACTGGCTGGGTGAGGATTGGACGATGGCTGAGTCGACCCTCGTGGCCACAATTGAGATGGCAATTCTTTTGCCCCTAGCCATTTGGCTGGCCAAACGTCAGGCGGCGAAAAGCCGCCGCGGTCGGTCCTAAAATAATCCTCCGCCTTGGCGGAGGAGAGAGCCCTAGACCGGCTCTCTTTTTTTGTATTTGTTGTTTATATAAAAACAGTTTAGCGTTTTATGCGTAATTACGCATAAAAC
>CAZCTL010000117.1:0-1697 GCA_964501685.1 uncultured Candidatus Saccharibacteria bacterium | reverse complement strand
GCACCTCATTAAAATTTACTCTGCTGCCATACATGTGCCGTGCAGAATAATACAAATTCTGCACATCCACAAACACACCGACTCGTTGCTCTGGGTTTCTTATACTCATAAATGCGATGCGGAACTACGAATTCATTCGAATCTACGAATGATATTACGAATTCTACATATTATAGTTAATAATTCTTTGTGGCTTTAAAAATTTACTTTGAAAATTGATAAGTAGTCCTAGTTTTATTTCAAGAACTTCTAAATATCGTTGTGTTTGATTATACTCTTCTTTCGTGATAAATGGCTGAGCTTTAATTTCTAAAAGTATTGTATCCTCGACAATAAAGTCGACTCTATTTCTTGTGCCTGTAATAGTGAACTCTCTTACGTATTTGATTTTATGTTCAATAAACTTTTGTTCTAAACGATCACAAAACTGTTTTTCCTTTGCAAATCTTCCTATATCTCTCTGTACCTCAAAACAAAGCCCTGTTATTTTATAGGATAGTTCTGGGTACAATATTTGAATATTTGGCTTAACAGTATTCATTTTCGCACTTTCGTAACCTCATTCGTAGATTCGCATCATTCGCACATTTCGTATCGAATCATTCTAAAAGATTCTCAGTAGTAGGTCTAGCTTCCAGTTGCAAACTAGCGGCATTACCGATGCTGGTTTTGAGTTTGGAGAAGTCGTTGCTCACAACCCCCATAGTATTATTGACATTTTTTACGTGGGTGGCAAGCACGTCCAAGTTTTTGCCAAACTTATCACTTTCTTGGCGGATGCCGGTTATCATGGCGAGTATTTCTTTGGCTACTTCGTTTACTTGCTGGCCCCGTAGAGATACTACAATATTGCGAAGGTATATAAACAAGTCATTTGGACCAACGGGTATAACTGCTTTACCCCGCGCGTATTCAATAATATCACTATCCACAATAATTTCCTGATAAACGCCAGCAGAAGGCACATACATTAACGCAAAATCAAATGTGCCCTCTTGTGGTAATACGTACTTTTTATGGATTTCATCTATGCGCTTTTTTACGTCTTTAAAGAAAAGTTTTTTATAATCACCACTCAGCTTGTCGTCCTGCGCTTCTTTGTGTAAACGAAAGTTCTCCATAGAAAATTTACTGTCTATGGGCAAGATATTATCACCAAAACGGACTATAGCATCTACGGTTTCACCGTTCTTGAACTTGTATTGTATTTGAAAGCTAGATAACGGGAGGATTTGCTCAAGCATACGCTCCAGCATTTCTTCGCCAAAGTTACCACGAAGTTTTGGGCTGGCTAGAGTCTCTGCAAGCCGGCGGATATCTGGGCCAATTTGGTCTACAGTGCCCAGGCGTTGGCGTAGGTCGCCAATAACTTTAGCAGCGTTGTCTAGCCGTTCATTTATCTGCTTGTTAGTTTCGGCAATGTTCTTATCCATGGCAGTCCTGGAACCCTCCATGTCGTGCTTCATTTCCCGCATCCATTCGGACATAACCTTAATAGACTCGCTATCCCGAGAGTCATCTAAGCGCTTCTTCAGTCCCACAAGCATCACTACCAACACCACCACACCAACTATAAGTAAGCCAAAAATTATGTAAAGTATCGGATTCATATGTTTAAGTATAGCATTTTTTAGCTAGACCTCCAGTAGCAAAGCAGTATCCACAATCCTGCTTGCAAAGTCCAAAAAATGAGCATA
>CAZCTL010000116.1:0-1720 GCA_964501685.1 uncultured Candidatus Saccharibacteria bacterium | reverse complement strand
TTGTCGTTTGCGTTTGCAGGAACAACTTTAGCAAAGCTGTAACCCCAAGAGTTAAAGGTAGCAAGGTCAGGAATACCCATCAGTCCGCTGTTGCCAACGAGCTGTACGGTTCCTGCGTTGTTTACCAAAGTGCCAGGTAAGTGAGCTGCAGCAGCATCATTTACAACACCACCCATAGCCATCCAGGACATATCTGCCCAGTTAGCTGTAGCATAGCTATAACCTTGACCTTTAAAGATGGCTTCTGTTGGGAAACCAAATTTCTGGCCACCGGAAACGATGAAACCAGTACCCTTATCGGCACCGCGATCTGAGAAGATAACGCTACCGTCCTGAGGTGGGATAAAACCTTCAGAACATACTGCAAGTGCTAAATCGTCAGAGTTAGCAGCAACTACCTGGCTCCAAGAGTTGAAACCATAGGACAAAAATGCCCCGGCAGAAGTGTAAGCTCTGCGACAAACACCGGATGTGCCTTGATAGACCATCCAAACGGTACCATCAGTAGACGAGATATTTTGTCCAACGCTGTGCGCAGCCGCATAGACTGGCATAGCAGACAAAGTCATCGCTATTGCGGATCCCGCTGCAAAAAGTTTTTTTGCGAGATTCATTTATATACTCCATTTTCGAGCTTTGCTTGTCACGCCGTATTCCGCGATAGCGAAAGAAGGTGGACTCGCTATTGACTGATCAATTGTTGCAGTCAATTTTAGAGCTCAAAAATATTAATTTATTACACACTGTACCGCGCTTTCCTAGAAGCTCTAGAGTTCCGCTAAGATCCGCTAAATACATATGCGACTATAGAACACACTTGATAAACTTTTGTAACGTGTTACCAAAAGTTCGACCAAGGAGCTCGTTTGCCTCGCAGCTTCGGCACAGACGCTAATCTGCCCAAACTTGCTAAAGCATTTTTTAATAAGCACCTTTTGGTAGACGGTCTACCAAGAGGTTTATAGCTAAAAAGAAATGATGGGATTATTTCCATTACGGTTATCATCTATGGTAGCAACTCATACTCACATACTTAGTCATTCTGAGTCCCAATGTTGCATTGGGATGAAGAATCTAACAACTTAATGCAGATCCTTCGTCGGCAGACCTCTTCAGGATGACAATACTATCAAGTTGTATGGAGTTTGTAGATAGCCAATGCAGTATATCTGAAAATCCCTATCGAAATTTAAGACGGACGGGGTTTAGCTGGTGTTACAGTTTCCCTACCCTTGCACTTTATAAGCTTAAAAAGCTTAAAAGCCAAAACCTGAGTCTAAACCCCTCTTAAATAAAGAAGATTTAGAACGCTCAAATTTTGGCCTTCAACTAGCTATTTTGAAAAATTTATAAATATTTTCGAATACTTCATAAAGTACCAGTATTATAAAATTTATCTGTTTTTCTGTCAAACTCTATAGTGGTCCACCTTCGCCAAGGCTACGGCGGACTCAGACTTCGCAAAACCTTCTATGCATTACTTAATACATATTGGATAGTACCACAAATGGCCAACGGCCAGACGAAGCTTTAGCGAAGTCTGGTCGGGGTGCAGGGAATCGAACCCTGTCTATCTGGTCCCAAACCAGACGTACTACCGGTATACTACACCCCGTATTCAATTGAGCTTACACAGTATACAAAACTTTCGGAGTTTATGCCAACTCTCGGTCTCTTCCACATCAAATGCGACAAACGGATTTAGGAGTGGCTAGATTAA
>CAZCTL010000115.1:0-1984 GCA_964501685.1 uncultured Candidatus Saccharibacteria bacterium | reverse complement strand
GTAGCGTAGTGCAAAAAGTTGGTCCCATAGACGGCCTATTAGACAGGCACCAAATTGAATCCCGCCTAAAGCACCTTAAAGGCTTTAAAGCTATTCCCGTCACAGACCTAAAAGCAAAAGATAAAATCCTAAAAATGGTGGCTAAGAAGAAAGATTAGCGTTATGTTCTTGGAGGCAGGAATCTGGCCTACCTAACAGCAGAGCAGTTTAGCATATTATTAACCATTAAACCAATATATATCTATGAAAACACGAAGTGCAATTGCTATTTATATTATTGCGTTACTGGTAAGTATGTACGCGCAAACGGAATATTTTTTTCGTGTAGCTGGTGGTCAACGAATTTTACCCTTACCCGTGTCAGACGGGTCATTCTTTATTTTAGGTAGTGGGTTACTTACATTGATTGCTGTAGTCTATATTATTACCAAAAAACTTGTGCAAGGATACGGGACTGTTGGACTACGGGCACAATCACTGCTTATTGCAGTATTAGCAATGAATGTCATTGTTAGCGTTGGCCTTAACTTAAATATACCCGCGTTGGTCGACGGCTACTTTTTTAACATTATTAATCTCGTGGTAAAGGTTGGTGTTTCTCTTCTGTTGTTATTGCTGGCTATATTTGTGCGAAAGCGCTTAATGTACATGATATTCATGATTATAGCGGTAGTGTATTTGTTTTTGCTGATAAACAGCATGTGGAGTAGCAGTTATTATACTTGGTTTGAATTTTTGGGAAGTGGTACATTGCATAGTATTGCTCAAATTTTAGCAGTGTATTTTTTTGCCTTTTTTGCGAGAAAAGAATTGTTGCTCGAGCTAAAAACTACAAACTAAAAACTACGCACTGCTTAAAATGAAAATTGTAGTTGTTGATGAACAAGATAATATAATTGGCGCAAAGGAACGCGGCGAGATAGGCGAAGGTGATATTTATCGTGTAGCGGCTTTGTGGTTAACTAATTCTAAAGGTGAAATTTTGTTGGCTAGGCGCGCCTTTACGAAATCTAATAGTCCGGGGCTATGGGGTCCATCGGTGGCTGGCACCGTAGAAGAGGGGGAAACCTACGAGAGTAATATTATTAAGGAGATGGAAGAAGAGCTGGGCATAACAGGGTTTACCCCGGCTCTTGGGCCAAAGATATTTTTTAACCGTGAGATAGATAGAAAATACTGGGGTCAGTTTTTCTTGCTTACACTGGACTGGCCGGTAGAAAAATTTACCTTAGCCCAAGACGAAGTAGCAGAGGTACGGTGGTTTAGTGCAGATGAGTTTAAGAGAGAATATAAAGATAATCCCAGTAGTTTTTTAAAGAGTGCGCCTGTGTGGATAGAAAAGTTTTTGTCCTAATAGCTTATAAAACATGCTCACAGAAAATCAAGAAAGATATTTGCTCAAAATTCCGGAAGATAAACTGGCTTCTGTAAAGAAGTTTAATCCTGTCTCACGAGTGGTGGCGGATAACATTATCCAGAAATTGCGCGGCGGGGGAGTGGATGCGAAATTAAATACAGCTGACCGGTAAAGAACGGCTGGCTTTAGAGTCTTTGCTTGCGCGTCTTGAGGGTGGCGACTGGTATGGGTTAAATGTGCTAAAATTAAAAGGTCATGAATTTATTTACCGCGCGCGATTAGGAAATTTGCGGGTAATATTTAGTAGGCTGGACAAAAACTTTCGTTTGCTGACTATTGAAAGAAGGTCTGAAAAAACATATAGAGATTTTTAATATCAGGACTTACACACTTACCTCGTCTTTGTCATCCTCGGGCGAGTCTGCAAGTCCCGGGGATCCAGTATTTCGCTTATATATAATCTTTCTGTTTTGACTGGATTCCCGCCTACGCGGGAATGACATGAAATGTGTAAGTCCAAATAAATTTTGAGCCTGAGATAAACTCAGGATATAACAAGCCACAATATGCTCGTACACATAAAAGAATTATTTCCAAATCAAGGCAGAGATGTTGTGGGTAAGTTTG
>CAZCTL010000114.1:0-2007 GCA_964501685.1 uncultured Candidatus Saccharibacteria bacterium | reverse complement strand
GGGGCTGATATCGTTTCTTACTGCCGGAGAAAAGGAAGTCCGGGCATGGACCATTACGAAAGGTACGTTGGCTCCGCAGGCCGCCGGCGTGATTCATACCGATTTTGAAAAACATTTTATCAAAGCAGATATAGTCCCCTTTCAAACATTCGTTGAGACTAATGGTTGGCATAAAGCCCGCGAGCAAGGCAGAGTACAGATTGTCGGAAAAGACCATGTGATGGCGGATAATGATGTGGTTGAATTCAAGGTTGGCGTATAATCAAAGTGTATTTCTCTTATATTTTTCACAAACAATTACTAAATAAAACACTAATCATTAATCAAAATATATTTTTATACGGACGACGGGCTAACATTAATATCTAAATTTTTTAACTTTTTATCCCTTTCATTTAAAAGCATCTCTAATGGACGGGTCTATATAATCGAGTGGAAGATCAGGAAAATTTCTCAGCACCGGCCTAAGCGGTTCTGCTTGATGGACTTTCTTCATAAGCCTTCTCAGATCGCTCGATTCACCAATTAATGTGTGGTAGAAAAAACGAAAAAAATCAGGATTAACCTCATTTCCATCAAATAAAGCAGTTTTTGGCATCTGTGCATTCCAATGTGGTGTTCTAACTGTCATTTCCGACTTTTTAAGTTTCTTTTCAAAATAAGGAGGAAGTCTCTTTTGAGGATTATTAGGGTTTATCCCTTTTCCCCATCCTAATTCTATTCGCTCTTCGTCAGTCAATACTGCCCCACCTTCTCTATCTGGTACTGCAAAATTAAGTTCCGTTATTCCCAGTCTAGAAGCAGCATGTAACAAAGGACGTAGGCATCCACTACAAGGTTCTAGTGTAACATATATACTCCCTGTCAGACTAGTTCCGGGAGGTTCTATCCGTGTCATAAGTAAACCTTTTGGGGCTTCTTCCGGATATGTCCCCATATTTTTAGAAGCACGTATCGCATCTTCTAATACATTTATTTCTGCATGCCTTGTACTAAAGTTTGAAGATTCTACCGTATTCCGACCTCCAAAAATATGCGCAACTACCTGATCACCTACTTTTTGCCGGAGTACAAGAATTGCTCCGACAGGAAAGTTACCTACCTTTGCTCCATCTAAAGCTTCAAGAACAGCAAGTCCATACATTTCTTGGGAGGATCTTGGGGCAGCTCTTGAGATAAATTCTTCTATTATTTTATATCTATATCCTTCTATTGTTCTATCTAACGCCCCCGCCTCAAGGCTTGACCCGTAATCAGTTACCGATAGATCTCTAGCTCTTCTATCTGGTCTGTCGCCTTCTTGCATATATTCTTGATTATACTATAGCGAGCGCAAAACGAAATGTCGGTTTTTTGATATAGTTAAGTAGTGGTACAAATAGTTTTATTTCAATAAGAAAAACAAATATTGAGAATATATTTTAAGACAACTCCATTAGTTGTGATCCGCTTTAAATCACAACTGATCTTGTTACGGTATAAGACCATGTAATGACGGATAATGATGTCGTTGAATTCAAAGTCGGGGTCTGAACTTTCTGCTACAATGAATGAAGTACTCCTATGACAGATGCAGAAGAAAAGGTGCTCGAACAAATTACATATCACGCGAAATCGGCGATCCACCTTCTTGTTACCAATGTCCCAACCGCAGCGCCCCACGAAACTATCGCACGGGTTGAAGAAAGAATTTTCAAAAACGTTAAAGATTATTATTCCATAAGTTACATTTATGTCATAAACCACTTAAACCACTTAGTCGGCGTGCTTTCCATAAAAGACATGTACCGGCTTCCGAAAAGCAATATTCTTGAAGATGTTATGGTGAAACCCGTCATCTCAGTCAGCCCGCATACGCACCGGCAGACGGTATGCAATCTGGCGTTAAGACACAAGATCAAATCAATTCCCGTTGTTGATCTGAATGAAAAATTTCTCGGTGTGATTCCTTCTGATGTGATCCTGAAAGTTGCGTATGACGAATTGACGGAAGATTTACTGCTTACC
>CAZCTL010000113.1:0-2069 GCA_964501685.1 uncultured Candidatus Saccharibacteria bacterium | reverse complement strand
CCCTCTCTGTCCAGAAGACTGGACATCTCTCCCCAATGGGAGAGAACTCTATTGGATCCCAGATGCTACTATCTCAAAACTTTGCATGTCCAGATGGTCATGTACAAATGAATGAGTTGGATCCAAGAGACTTTAGCTTTAATAGTCCGCATGGGGCTTGTTCTGAGTGTAAAGGCATCGGCAACAAGCTTATAGTAGAGCCAGAGCTAATTATTCCAAACTCCAAACTTACTTTAGCCGAAGGTGCCATAAGGCCTTGGAGTAAAACAGTGGGTAGGCAAGGCTGGTACCTTAGGGTACTAACTGCGCTGTCTCATGCTTATGGCTTTTCTATAGACATGCCAGTGAAAGATTTGCCTAATAAAGTTATAGATATAATTCTGTATGGTTCCGGTGAGAAAAAAATAAAAATGCCCATGGACTACGGACTTAATTCTTATGATGCGCCTTTTGAAGGAGTTATTCCAAATTTGGAGCGCAGGTTCCGTGAAACAGATTCGGACTTTATGCGGGGGGAGATAGAGCAGTACATGCGGGTCAGGACGTGTCCTACTTGTGGTGGAAAGCGACTAAAGCCAGAAGTACTGGCAGTTCAGGTGGGTAAAAAAAGTATAGTAGAAGTGTCTGCCTTTAGTATAGAAAAGTGTGCCGAGTTTTTCCAAGGACTGCCCAAAGAGCTTACTGCTAAGGAGATGCAAATTGCCAAACTTATCCTAAAAGAAATAGATGCTAGACTGTCTTTTCTTTTGAATGTTGGTCTATCATATCTCACCATGGACAGGACTGCAGATACTCTTAGTGGCGGGGAAGCGCAACGCATCCGTTTAGCTACGCAGATTGGCTCTGGTCTTACGGGTGTTTTGTATATTTTAGATGAGCCAAGTATTGGCTTGCACCAGCACGATAACAGCAAACTTTTACACACCCTCAAAAAACTTCGAGATTTGGGTAATACGGTAATAGTGGTAGAGCACGACGAGGAAACTATGCTGGAAGCGGACTGGTTGGTAGACATTGGGCCTGGTGCTGGTAAACACGGCGGTGAGCTGGTAGCGGAAGGCAGTCCAAAAGAAGTAAGTAAGAGTGTTAAATCCTTAACTGGTTTGTACTTGTCTGGTAAAGAAAAAATAGAAGTGCCCAAGCGCAGACGAGCGGGCAATGGGCGGAAGCTCTCTGTAATTGGCGCAAGTGAATTTAATTTACAAAATGTAAATGTAGATATACCGCTGGGAAAGTTTGTGTGCATTACCGGGCTTTCGGGTAGCGGTAAGTCTACTTTGTTGAATGATATTTTGGCAAAATTTTTGGGTAACTATTTTTACGATAGCAAAGCTGAACCAGGAAAGTACAAAAAAATATTGGGTGTAGATAATATAGACAAGTTTATAAACATAGACCAAAGTCCTATTGGTCGGACCCCGCGCAGTAACCCTGCTACATACACTGGCTTGTTTACACCCATTCGCGATTTATTTGCAGAGACGCGCGAGGCCAAGATAAAAGGTTACTCGGCTGGACGGTTTAGCTTTAATGTAAAGGGCGGGCGATGTGAGAAATGCGCAGGCGATGGGGTGATAAAAGTGGAAATGAACTTTTTGCCGGATGTATACATAACCTGTGAGGACTGTAAAGGCAAACGCTATAACCGCGAGGCGTTGGAGATTCACTACAAGGACAAAACTATCGCAGATGTGCTAGAAATGACGGTAGACGAAGCAGCTAGTTTTTTTACCCACATACCGAGCATTAAAAAAAAGTTAGACACACTTTCCGAGGTGGGTCTTGGTTACATGCACTTAGGCCAAAACGCCACCACGCTTAGTGGCGGGGAGGCGCAGCGCATAAAACTTGCAACCGAACTGGCTAGGGCAAGTACTGGGCAAACTTTGTACATTTTAGACGAGCCCACAACGGGTTTACATTTTGCGGACGTAAAACGACTTATCCACGTACTCAATAAACTAGTAGAGAAAGGTAATTCTGTGGTAGTTATTGAACATAACTTAGATATGATTAAAACCGCCGACTGGATCATAGACCTTGGCCCCGAAGGTGGTGACAAAGGCGGA
>CAZCTL010000112.1:0-2071 GCA_964501685.1 uncultured Candidatus Saccharibacteria bacterium | reverse complement strand
ATCTGTTAGCCAGACCAGATAAACTTGCACAGATCCTTGGAGACGGCGCACAGCGTGCACAAAAAGTTGCCTCCGCCACCCTCTCCGAAGTCAAACAAAAAATTGGACTACTATAGTAGTCCAATTTTTTTAAATAACTAAAAACCACTTAGAACACATCTACTTTAATGGTAGAAAGTATATTTTCAAAAACTTTTGCCATTGCTTGCTCCACTTCTTCTGCTTCCTGGTTTAGTTGTTCTTTGGTCTTCTCAGCTAAACTACCCTTAATAGCAGTATAGTACTTCATCTTGGGCTCGGTGCCACTGGGTCTCACATGAATTACATTGCGCTCATCGTCGCTGAAGAAAAACGATAGCATGTCGCCTTTATCCCACTCCCGAGTTTCCAGCAAATCACCTGATTGCCCGTCTTTAACTTCACCAGTTAAGCGATCTATTACTTTTACCACTTTTCTACCGGCTATCTCTTTTGGTAAGCTCTTACGCAACTCCTTCATAGCCAGGTTCATTTGGTCAAACGCACCAAAGCCTTCAATAAGCCGGTAAAACAATCGCTCGGCATAGTACCCATATTTTTGATATATCGTCTCTAACAGATCCAAGACTGTAGTACCCTTGGCCTTACACCAAGCGGCCATTTCTGCAGCCACCACCGCTGGTGTTTCTGCGCCCTTGTCGCGGTAGTCGTTACTAAATAAATAACCCACGCTTTCCTCACAACTAAAAATAAACGTTTTATCTTGTGGCAAATGCTCTTGCCTGTCTCCCAAAAATTTGTACCCAACTAGCAAGTCCCCTATTACTTCCGCACCAAAACTTTCGCCAATGTCCCGCACGAGATCGGTTGTCACAGAAGTTTTCATAACCACAGGGTGTAGTGGCATGCGTCCCTGTTCTGCCAAAGCACTTAGGTAAAAATAACCCATTAGCACGCCCCCCTGGTTACCAGTTAAGTTTTTCCACTCGCCCAGGCTATCTGCTACTGCAATCCCCAAACGGTCTGCGTCTGGATCCGACACAATTACTATGTCTGCATTTACTTTTTTAGCCAAGGCAATAGACTCTTCGTAAACCACAGAAAATTCTGGGTTAGGAAAATGGCCTTTTACATTTGGGAAGTTTCCGTCTAAACTCATTTGCTCCTCAACCACGGCAATGTTTGTAAAACCAACTTCTTTTAGTACAGGTAGCACCGACTGGGAACCTACACCGTGTAACGGCGAAAACACAATGCTTACGTCTCGCCCCGGATACACAGAAACTTTTTTAGCAGAGTCAGCAAAGGCCTTGTCTACTTCGTCACTAATATACCTAATCAGCCCTTGGTTTAGTCCTTCATCAAAAGATATTTTTTTAATTGTATCAACACTTTTAAACTCCGCTTCTATTTGTGCTCCCACATCGGGTAACACTTGTACCCCGTTCTCTCCATACACTTTATAGCCATTAAACTCCGGTGGGTTATGGCTGGCGGTAATGACTATGCCACCAGCAAGCCCCAAAAAACGTACAGTAAAAGAAAGCTCTGGAGTAGCACGGTAGTACTTGAATATATTTACTATAACCCCGTTTGCGGCGAGTACTCGGGCAGTCTCCTTCATAAACTGTTCTGAGTTTAGACGGCTATCGTAAGCAATGGCTACACCCTTCGTGGTAGTCAAGTCTTTTTTATACTTTAGTAAATACTGCGCGTAAGCCTGGGACGCCCACCGAATGGTGTGGTTGTTTATCCTATTTGTGCCTATATCCATGGTTCCGCGGATTCCCCCAGTCCCAAACATAACCACTTTATAAAACTGGTCCATGAGTTTATCCCATTCACCTTGTTCTATTTCTTTACTCAGTTCCGAGCTAAATTCTGCAAAGTCAGAATTTATCATCCATTTGAGTATTTCATCATATGCAATCTGATTAATCTTTTTGTCTTGTAATGCTTGTTGTAATATTGCTTGTGTGTCCATATAGAGTAGAAAATTACTTGTCTACTTGTTATTTTACACCACCCAGTCCTAGGTAGCTAGAGCTAAAAATTAAGATAAAAAACCATCTAAAAAAGTTCAAATTAAAAA
>CAZCTL010000111.1:0-2219 GCA_964501685.1 uncultured Candidatus Saccharibacteria bacterium | reverse complement strand
GGAGTGATGATTATACGAGGTAGAGAATTATTGAAAGATAAACTAAATAATTAATTATGGAAAACAATAATCCAAAAAATATTATTGATGAAATAAAAGATTCTAAGATGCAAATGCATTCTAGACAGTATTTTATTTTTCAAACTATTGGTAAGGTGGTTTTATCTGTCTTAGCTTTTTTGCTTTCCATTTATATAATTAGTTTCGTGTTGTATTATCTGAGTGTAAATGGATCATTGTATCTCTCTAAGTTTGGTTTTAATGGAGTAGTGGATTTACTCCTCTCATTGCCAACTATCATTATTTCAATAGCCATAATCAGTTTACTTGTTGTTTTGGTTGTCTCGACCCGTTATGCATTATCGTATAGAAATCCATTAATTTATACTTTCCTTATTACTGTAGCTACTGTCGTGGTTTTGGGGTTAGTAGTAGCTAATACTTCTTTACACCCAATAGTATTTAAATATCTAAAAGAATCAGGAAGGTTTGAGTTTTTACCAGAAGATATATTTGAGCCACGTCTTGCACAACTTCATCACGGTTTAGTAGGTACGGTGATTAGTATTGATAAAGATTATATTATTGTTAAGACCCACGCAGGTCATTTAGTGAGGGTCGCTTTATCCCCTGAACTTCTAGATGATATCGCAAAAGAAATCGAATTAGGCAGAAGGATTTTAATTAGTGGAGATGAGACAAATGGGGAAATTGATGCTGATGATTTCTATGTTTTACCAAATTAATCTTAAATAAGCTGAATTTTTTTTGAAATATTTTGGGAAGATTGTTGTAATAATAAGTGAGATCGATACCTCGCTGCTCCGATCTAAAATTAATTCCTTGTTCCGGACTTGGGGTTAACAGAGGCGAGTGAAAGGAGAAATTAGTTACATGACCAAAATAAATAATCCAGAAAGAACAGGTTGGAATTTGCCGTTTCTTTCTTGGGCAAACGAGATAGAATCTCGGCGGCCTTCGGGCCAATATAAATAATAAATTCAAAAATTTTGTGTTCACCCTCTCTGGGTATAATTTCACTTTGATAACGATAAACAGTCTGGTAATTTCCGGACTGTTTATTATCTAAACTAATTTAACTTAATCTATTTATGAAATATTCGGTACTGGTCGCATTAGTTGCGGTTTCATTAATTGCAGCTGGATACAGTAAGACCTCTCAAACCCCAGACTCTTCAGCAACTCAAGCCACGCCAGCAAACAATAGTTCGACCGCTGAAACTACTAAAACTTCAACTAAAACTTCTAGTACCAGTCCTGCGCCATCCACAAAGTCTGGTAGTTATACAATGGCCCAAGTAAAAGAAGCTAATTTAAAAACTAAGTGCTGGACGGTGGTAAATGGAAACGTCTACGATTTAACAAGTTATATCTCTAAGCATCCAGGGGGAGCTGCTCAGATTTCATCTATTTGTGGTAAAGACGGAACCACTGCGTTTACAAATCAACACGGTGGAAAGAGTAAACCTGAACAAACTCTCACAAGTTTAAAAATTGGAGTTTTGGCCCCCTAGCCAAAATCTCCTTTTTTTGTTAAAATTCCTCTGTTATATATAAGTTTATGAACCAGTACGAAATTATTTTATTTTATAAATACGTTCACATCGACGATCCAGCTAAGCTGATGATGCACCAAAAGGAGCTTCAAACTCGGCTAGGGATTAAAGGCCGAACTATAGTTGCGACCGAGGGAATTAATGCCACCATGGAAGGAACTTCAGAAGCCATCGATGAGTACTTAAAAGATTTATTTAGCGATCCGCGATTTGTTGGTACGCATATTAAACGTGATCCAGGAACTGGTAATGCTTTTCCTAAAACTTCTGTAAAAGTTCGTAGCGAATTAGTTGCTTTGGGTTTAGACAAGTCTTGCGATATCGATCCAAATGTTCTTACTGGGATTCACTTAAAACCAGCTGAATTACACCAGTGGATTAAAGATGGTAAAGAGTTTTATATAATCGATATGCGAAATGCTTACGAACACTTGGTGGGCTATTTCCGTGGTTCCATCTTGCCTCCGATGAATAATTTCAGGGACTTGCCTAGATTTATAGATTCAATTAGTCATTTAAAAGACAAGACTGTCTTAACTGTCTGTACTGGTGGGGTGCGCTGTGAAAAAGCCTCGGGTTATTTGTTGTCACAAGGTTTCAAGGACGTGTATCAATTAGATGGTGGAATCGTTTCTTATATGA
>CAZCTL010000110.1:0-2264 GCA_964501685.1 uncultured Candidatus Saccharibacteria bacterium | reverse complement strand
CTTCTAGCAAACCTGCTTTAAAAAAGTGGGAAAGCCTCACGCCACTGGCGCGCAACGAGTGGATCTGCTGGAATATTAGCGTAAAGCAGCCTTCGACTAGAAAGAATCATATAGAGCGTACAGTTACAGAGTTACAAGAAGGCAAACGTAGACCATGTTGCTGGATAGGATGTATTCACCGTACCGACAAGGCTATTAGCCCTTCTGTACAAGGTATACTCAATAAAAGATCTAAAAAACTTTGAACCAATTTTATTAAACCAACAAATAGTGTAGTTAGAATGATGCTAAAACACAATTGAAAAGGGCTCGATACTTTTACCTAGTTGGTAAGTTATCGAGCCCAGCTCTCAGTGAGGATCTGATCCCCACTAACGTGAGAGCCTTAGCATCTCGGCACAGTAATCTGATTCAACACGTATGAGGAGTGGATATAACCCCACGAACCTCGTGAGTACTCTTGGCCATAGAACCACTTTGCACTTCGATAGTTACCTGTGAAGGTTTGGCCCCACAACCAACAGGTCATACGGAAAGATGTGCCGTTTGGCACCCTGACCTTCACATTGACTACAGAAGTTGGTGCGTACCTCATCGCCACGTACGAGTTACTGTAGTTGCGTACGGTAACTCCACTATGGTCTGCTCGTGCAAAAGGTACTCCAACCGACAGGGATGCAAATATCGCTGTCAGCATAACTATGGCGGCTACGCGCCGTCGAATCTTGTTCATAAAACCTCCTATACCAGGATTTGACCCGGCAGATTATGGATATAAAATTGCTCTCAGCTACACGACTAAACTGAGTAGTTTCTATAATACTCTACATATATAAGCTGTCAATATACCTTATTATTATTATGGTGTAAACCTTGTTATTCATTTATAAGTGCAGCCTCCGGGACTGGATAGCGACTAAAGCCTGGTTCTTAAATACAAACCACAAGCAAAGTAAAAAGACTAGAGAACTAGTTTAGTATCTTATGCATAACTATTCTCTCACCCATACTGTCCAGCCCCAGTTCTTTTTCGTGCTCACGTAACTTTTTTATATCACCCGGAATATTGAGAAGCTCTTCGAAACCATGCTTCTTGTAGAATGGTCCATTCCACGGTATGTCTTTGAAGGTAATAAGTGTAATTTGCGAATAACCATTTACTTTTGCCCACTCAACAGCTGCTTTAAGTAGCTTACTGCCCAGGCCTTGACCCATGTAGTTACGTTTCACAGATAGCTGTTCTATATGAGCTTTATTACCTACCTCGTCTATTCTTATAAACCCACTCGGTGGATTGCCAATAACCATTATGCATTTGGCACTCCTTAATTCATCTATGCTTGCAACAGGTGGTAAGTTTCTTATTCCAGCCTCTTCAAACAAAAAGTCAGCCGACTTTTCTATAGATGGTAATTTTGACAGTTCACTATTCTTTGCAATTCTAACTTCAGTCATTGTTTTATCATATCAAAAAAAGACCTATCGGGTCTTTTTAAGGATAATTCTTGACTCCGGGACTTGATAGCAGCTTCGCCTTCTCCGCTCACTCGTGCTCGAAGCAAGCTTCTGCGACCGAGTTTTGCTACGCCGAACCACTTTTTTGCTGCACAAAAAAGCCTGGTTCGAGCCAGCTCCGAACAAAGAAAAAGCCCAAACACAAGGCTTGGACATTTTCTTTGGCTCCCCCTACACCACTCAATCAGCAACCTAACTTTAGAGTATCAAGTTGATAGCAATTATCTTAAAGACTTAGTCAATAGACTAGATGTACACAATGAGTCTTACTTATCTATTACACGGCATTGATGACCGTAAAATAGAACACAATAAATACACCAATATGAAAACAAGCTGTAACTAAACCTGGAACATATTTCTTGGTTACAGCCCCCCACACGATGTGTTGAATACCGTTAGCAAACATAAGAATTAGAAAAAAAGCCATTAGTTCTGTTCTGAAAGGAAAACTATCTACCAGTAATACGACTAACCAGAATGTGGTAAATACAATCTCAAAAGTTAGAAAAACATAAAAAGGCATTTTGAAAAGATACCACTGCTTATGAAAACCAGTAGATAACTCTTCAGCTGAGTGAAAGAGCTGAGTAATAAAGCTTACTGTAAAAAATACTAAGATCATAACAGAATTATACCAAAAAGTTATTTTATGCTCATTCTAGTCCTTAATAAAAGTTAGCAAGTTATCAGAAACTTAGACTAACAATTACAATGCTAAAACCACACAAATTAGTAGAGCTACTCCG
>CAZCTL010000109.1:0-2265 GCA_964501685.1 uncultured Candidatus Saccharibacteria bacterium | reverse complement strand
CCCCCCCCCCAAAAAACCAAAGGCGGTTACGCCTCCAAGTACGGCGATAAGCATAAGTAGTGGATGCACATTGGTTGTGTTGCCTATTACTCTTGGACCAATTAGGTTGTCTACCAATCCCACTGCCAAAGCACCCCATATGGCCAAACCAATTGCCTGGCCCGTGTGTCCAGTAATAAGCAAATACACAACCGCAGGAATGAGCGCCAGAGAAGTTCCAACCGTAGGCACTAAGGCAGCAAGAGTAGTAAAAAGCCCCCACAAAAATGCATTAGGCATGCCAAAAGCTACATAACCAACAGTAGACACTACCCCCTGCACTAAAGCGGTTAAAAACTGACCCTTTACTACCCCATTTACGGCTTTTGAAATCTTTGTAAACAACAAACGCTCTTGCGTATCGTCTATAGGGGAAATGTCCACCAAAATATCCTGAAAATGTTTACCATCTTTTAAGAAATAGTAAGTGGTAAATAAAGTCAGGAAAAAAGATAGAACAAAAGTAGCCAAGTTAGAAACAATACTGGAAAAAGTTTGAAAAGCATTGGCTGTAAAGCGTGTAATATACACGCTCAAGTCTTGAGTAGTCTGGGTAATAAAATCTTGAGCCCCGGCAGGTAGAGAACTTATTATTTGCCCCCGATCAATTACAAAGCTTCCATCTCGAATGTTGTTATAAAGATGCAAAGACTCATTTACCAATACTTGCCCAAGCAAGACCAGTGGCACTAAAATAATGAGTAAAATAACTCCTAATGTAGCAAACGAAGCTAAAACTTTAGACTTTACTTTTTGCTCAATTTTTTCTTTAACTGGGTAAAACAAGACCGCCAAAATAAAACTTAAAACAAGAATGTTTATAAATGGCCTAACCACTTCAAACACCAAACCTGCAGCTACCAATAAAATAATTAGAAAACTTATGAGTTGTAAGCGTTTATGTATAGGCATAGAAAAATGAATTATGAGTTAGGAATCATGAGTTATGAATGAGGAATTGTGAATTCGATTACCTCAATATTAATTTCCTTATTTAAGTATATACCAGCTGAACACAAAAGAAAATACACCCAAGGCGTTGACAAAGCTTGCTACAGGACTACAATAGTCATATCTCAAGTTAGGCTTTGGGCAATTCTGCCCTTGGGTTTTACACATCCAACAAGGAGGTCAATATGAGAACGGTTAGCTTTAGCGAATTGATATGCAGTAAATGTCAAACAAATACAGGTGAACCCCTAATGAGATACGTCGGCATGTTCTGGCACGAAGACTGCCTGAAGAAACAGGTTATCAAAAACAATCCAAATAAACCCGAGATACTAGCCAAAGTGCTAAACTTGGCTAGACAAATCACCATCACCAAACGGATGACTATAAACTGTTAGCTAAAGGTCATTATCGGCACTTCATCTAAGTTGTGTATGCCCAAAGACACTTTGGGCATACACAACACTGAGGTCAGAATTTGCAAAAAAGATACTTGAGTGCTATAATTTGGTGGCTTTTGGAGTAAGCCCTTTAGGGCATTTTTTATTAAACAATTATTCAAATATACAAATGTGACAAATCTACGGATACCTACAAATCCGATAGCCGTTATGTTTATTTGTAGCCATTTGTAGATTTGTTCTATTTGTAGATTTGGAATGTACATATGAAACGAGAAAACATCCGCAACATTGCCATAATCGCTCACGTAGACCACGGCAAAACTACCCTGGTAGACGCTATGCTCAAACAAACCCACACCGTTAAAGATGATGGGGGAAGTTTAATCATGGACTCCGGCGACCTAGAACGTGAGCGTGGCATTACCATTCGCGCTAAAAACGCATCGCTGGTTTATAAAGACGTAAAAATAAACATAGTAGATACCCCCGGCCACGCCGATTTTGGTGGCGAAGTAGAGCGCACACTCCGGATGGCCGATGGCGTTTTATTGTTAGTGGATGCCAAAGAAGGTCCCATGCCACAAACTAAGTTTGTACTCAAAAAAGCACTTGAACTCGGGCACAAAGCAATCGTAGTGGTTAACAAAATAGACAAACCAGACGCACAGATAGACCACACTATTAACAAAACTTTTGATTTATTTGTGCACTTAGGCGCAAATGACGAACAGCTAGAGTTCCCTATTATTTATGCTTCCGGCATTCGCGGTCTTACCAGCACCGATCCAGAAAAACTAAAAACTCAGATACTAGATTCAAACGCCGAGCCAGACATTACCGATTTATTTGAAGCAATAATAAAATATATTCC
>CAZCTL010000108.1:0-2378 GCA_964501685.1 uncultured Candidatus Saccharibacteria bacterium | reverse complement strand
TATGAATACGAGATTGGGAAATTGGGCATACTTTATAATTCTTGACTCATAACTCATAACTCCTCCTAACTCTTGACGAAACCTAAAAAACTCTTTAAAATAAGCAGGTATTCATATAAATTTTACTTATGTTAACTATTAGATTTCAAAGAACAGGTAAGCGTAATAGGGCAGAATTTCGGGTAGTTGTGGCGCCAAAGACCGCAGCAGCTCAAAAGAAGTTCACTGAGGTTTTAGGAAGTTACAACCCAAGAACCAAAGCATTCGTGGTAAAGGATCAAGCGCGTTTGGACTATTGGTTATCTCAAAAGATAGAGATCTCACCCAGTGTCCAAAACCTTCTGGTAACTCAGAAGCTATTAGATACACCTAAGGCTCGTGCCTTTACTATCCCTAAGAAAGAAAAACCTAAGGAAGAGGCTAAAGAAGTAACTACTCCAAAAGAAGAAAATATCGTAGAACCAACTCCGGTAGAGGAAACTATTCCAACAGAGCCGACAACAAATACTGAGGCTACTGAGTAATTTTATTATTTGACAGTCGTTGGCGCTATTTATACAATGGTAATAAGCTGGCTTAATAAGAAAGGTCGAAGGCTAGGGTAAGTAACAGAACATATACAGTTATGCAACCAGAAGAACAAGATGCAGTATTTGTAGAATACGTAGTGAAAGCACTCGTAGACAATCCAGATGATGTGCGTACAGAACGAGTAGTTGATGAGATGGGTGTACTTATAACCCTACACATCAATCAGAAAGACATGGGTCAGGTAATTGGCCGTCAGGGTCAAACTGCCAAGGCTATCCGCACGCTGTTGCGTGTGGTAGGGGCTAAGCATAAAGCTCGTGTAAACTTAAAAATCTACGAACCAGAAGGCTCACATCGTGGACCTATGCATGGTGCTGGTGGTCAAAATGCTGACATGTCATCTTCCTCTGCAAGTGGGGCAGACGATATAGACGATTTTAAGATTTAATGTCACGGATAATCGCAGATGTAAATTTGCGACGCAGATTATTGCTGAATAAATAAATCAAATAGCTCCACCTTACAAGGTGGGGTTATTTTTGTTACTATAGGTATATGACTAAATCTAGGAAGCCACTGATAATAGATATCATTACCATATTTCCGCAGTTGTTTGAAAGCTATCTTAGTGAAGCACTCATTTCAAGGGCGCAGAAGAAGGCTATAGTACGCATTCGCATACACAACTTGCGTACATGGACCACCGATAACCATCAAACTGTAGATGGCAGACCCTATGGTGGCGGGGCTGGTATGGTACTACTTGCTGAGCCGATTATAAAAGCAATCAAAGCTGTTAAACAAAAGGGTGCTCGCTCTGTGGTGGTGGCTTTTTCTGCAAAAGGTAAGAAGTTTACCCAAGCCAAAGCGCGAAACTGGAGTAGGGTAGATCAGCTTATTTTTATTTGTGGTCGGTATGAGGGTATAGACGAGCGGATTAACAAGTATGTAGTCAATGAAGAGATTTCCATTGGTGACTATGTACTTTTTGGAGGTGAAGTGCCAGCATTGGTGGTGACTGAAGCCGTAACTCGGCTGTTACCCGGTGCAGTTGGTAAACCAGCCTCTATACAAGATGAATCTTTTCGCCCACTTTCCAAAATTGAAAAAGAAATGATGGATCAGTTTGTGGAATACCCCCATTACACCCGGCCAGAAAAATTAACTATTGCTGGTACAGTACGTAGCGTGCCTAAGGTTTTACTCTCTGGTAATCATAAATCCATTGAAGAGTGGCGACACAAAGCGTCACTTAAGAATACTTCAAGCCGTCAGAAGCCCCGCTAAAATTACATGTCCAAGTTTACAGTAGGTGTGCTAAAATCTCGGTTGGATAAGTTTCTGGTAGAACAGCTACCTGGTATTACGCGTTCCCAGTTACAGCGGGATATTGGATCCGGTGCTGTTAGTGTGAACGGAATGGTGCAATTAGAGTCGAAGTTTGTGGTAAAGATGGGAGATGCAGTTGAATTTCAAATTTCAAATTTGCCACCAAGGATGGGTCAGTCTTTGGGCGACAAATTTCAAATTGAAATGCCTAAAGTCCAACACCTTGTTAAAGTCTTGTACGATAATCATGGCTTGTTGATTATAGATAAGCCGGCGGGATTAAGTGTTCATCCTGGTGCGGGCATAAAAGAAACGTCGTTATCTGAAATCTTATTAAGACAGTTTCCGGAGATAGAAGGAGTAGGGGAAGCGCATAGACCAGGTATTGTACATAGGTTAGATAAAGACACAAGTGGGGTTATGTTGGTGGCTAAAACCGCGGTTATGTATGAATATTTAAAAGATGCGTTCGCGGAACGGAAAATTAATAAAGAATATATTGCACTCGTAGCAGGCGT
>CAZCTL010000107.1:0-2427 GCA_964501685.1 uncultured Candidatus Saccharibacteria bacterium | reverse complement strand
AAGAGAAGGTTGACCGAATAGATAAGAGAACAGACGAAGACGTGAGAGCAGTCATAAAAGACGTGGATCGGATAAGGGTTAATGCTATAAGATAAGTATGAATAATAAGCATCTAACAAAAGATGCTTATTATTTTAGTAATCATGGACTATTTTGAGATAACAAAAAAGGTTGAGGGCCCTAGGGCCAGGGCTGGGGTAATTCACACAGCGCATGGAGATGTACTAACACCTCAGTTTTTACCTATTGGTACGCGCGGTACAGTTAAAACTGTAACCAGCGAAGAGCTAAAGTTTTGGGGCGCTTCTATGGTGCTGGCCAATACGTACCACCTGTGGCAGAGGCCAGGCGACGGACTTATTTACAAAGCCGGGGGCTTGCACAAGTTTATGAACTGGCATGGGCCAATATTTACGGACTCGGGTGGTTTCCAAGTTTACTCCTTAGCCAAGATGCGTAAAACCATGGAAGTGGGAGTTATGTTTCAGTTTGACCTAGACGGTAAACATGAAGTGCTTAGTCCAGAAAAGTCCATAGACATTCAAGCGAATTTAGGGAGCGATGTCTGTTTAATTTTAGATGATTTTCCCGGATACCCGTTTGAGCATGAGCGCTCGGAAGAATCTATCGCACTTACAAAACGCTGGGCGGAGCGGGCTATGCAAGAGTATAAAAAAATAATATTAGACGGTGACCCGGTAAATCCAGGTCAAAAACTGTGGGGTATAGTACAGGGTGCAAGCTTCCCGGACTTACGGAAGCAATCGGCTATTGACATGGCAAGTTTGGGTTTCCCCGGTTTTGCTATTGGCGGGGTGGCAGTGGGCGAGCCCCATGAAGAAATGATGCTTGCAGTAGAAGCGGCTATTCCGTACTTGCCGGAAAATACACCCAAGCACTTACTTGGGGTGGGGACCCCTTACGATATTATTCAAGCAGTAGCGCGTGGCTGTGATACGTTTGATTGTGTTATTCCAACACGTGAAGCAAGACATGGAAGGCTTTACATAAGTAAGAAACAAGAAACAAGCGACAAGGGACAAGAGGAGGGATATGAAACGATAGACATTCGTTTGGAGAAACACAAAGAAGACTTTACGCCCATAGATGCTACGTGTAACTGCTACGCTTGTTTACATCACACGCGTGCTTATGTCCGCCATCTCTTTGCAACCGGAGAGCCTCTGGGTGAGCGCCTTGCCACCATGCATAATCTGCGCTTTTACCTGAACTTTATGGAAAAGATCCGCACCGCCATTCAGTACGACTACTTTGACAAAATGTTGGCAGAGTTTAGGGATTATACCATTTAAGCTGATTGGCTTATGACTATACAGTATTGTATAAATTGGTTATAGTAGTAGTGAAAGAATAAACTATATGGAAGCAATTATATTTTTTATTGTACTATTTGCTGTGGTCAACCTAGTTCAGCAGTTGGTCAAACGGGCCAAGTCTGGAGGTACTGCACGGGTGGTAGACGCCTCCTCTGGGGTAGGGACACGTATAAGTAATTTTGTTAATAGTATGAAACAACGTATCTGGGCTGTAGTAATTGGGCTCGTAGTAGTAGTGGTATTGCTTAATTCTTTTGTGATAATAGATTCTGGAGAACTGGGCGTTAAAAGTTTGTTTGGGAAAGTGTCTGAGAAAACGCTTTCTTCTGGTCTCCATTTTGTGAATCCATTGATGCGTATTCATAGGTTTAACGCCAAGACTCAGAATTATACTATGTCCGCAGTGCAAGACGAAGGTAAAAAGTTAGGGGATGATGCTATAAGGGTGCTGTCTTCCGATGGTTTGGAAATAATTTTAGATGTTACGGTATTATACCGAGTGCTTCCAGAACAAACTCCAAATATTTTACGACAGGTGGGTGTGGATTATGAAGATAATATTATTCGACCAATTGTGCGGACTAAATTGCGCGATGCAGCTGTGTACTACCAAGCTATAGAAGTATTTTCCACTAAGAGAGATGAACTTCAAAATCGGATTTTTAAGAGCATAGAACAAGATTTTAAAGATCGTGGTTTTGTGCTGGAGCAATTACTGGTACGCAATATTGAGTTGCCACAGTCGGTGAAGAGTGCTATAGAAGCAAAGATAAATGCAGAACAAGAATCTCAAAAGTATGACTTCTTACTGCAAAAAGAAAAAAAGGAAGCAGATCGTAAGCGTATAGAAGCAGAAGGTCAGCGCGACGCACAGGCGATTATAAACCAAAGTCTAACCGACAAGTTTTTGTACTATCAGTACATCAACCAACTCAAAGACCGCGAGGGCACTATATATGTACCAACCAATCCTTCCACCGGCTTACCGCAGTTTAAGGACTTGGGCAGGTAGTTTGGCAGAATACATCAATAAACAAATTAAGGGTCTTGCCTAGAAGATTTTCCTCTTCTTCAGCACTTTAATGATTAA
>CAZCTL010000106.1:0-2482 GCA_964501685.1 uncultured Candidatus Saccharibacteria bacterium | reverse complement strand
CCGCAGAATTCTAAACTTATAACTTCTTCGGTTTTGGGATCAAAAATGGTGTAGATAGATACTTCATCGGCATACTTTTCGCCAAACAAACCTATGGCACCACGCTTACGAGCCTCGTCTAGTGGCACCACTTCTCGCTTTACAGTTAAGTCACGCTGTATCCAGTCATTTACTAACTTTTCTACTTTTGCTTTTTCTTCATCAGTCATTTTACGGGAAAAAGTAAAATCAAATCTTGTCCGTTCACTAGTAATATTACTCCCCTTCTGCCAAACGTCTTCACCAAGAACTTGCCGAAGGGCTTTCTGCATTAAATGGGTTGCGGTGTGATACCTAACAACAATTTCACTATGATCAGCTAGCCCGCCTTTAAAATCACCGGCACTTGCGGTGCGCGATAAGTCTTGATGCTTTTTAAATTCTGATTTAAATTCTTCTTCGTCTGGGTTCAAGCCTGCCTCCTTAGCCAAGTCCCGGGTGAGCTCCCAAGGAAATCCATAGGTCTGATACAAATTAAATGCATCAACTCCAGTGATGAGCCGTGAGCCGTGAGCCGTGAGTAACTCTCTTGTCTCTTGTTTCTTGTCTCTTGTTTCTTGTGTAAGTTTCCTAAACTCTTTCAATCCCTTATCTAGCGTTGCACTAAACTTATTTTTCTCATCTACAATAACGCTTGTTATATGTGTTTGCTTCTCGCTCAATTCTGGATAAGCATCTTTATAAGTATCAATAACCGTAGCCACTGCCTTTGACATCCAGTCTATATCACCACCAAGCATTCGCACCGCCACCATTGCGCGGCGCAGCAAGCGGCGCAGCACGTATCCCCTATCTTTATTCCCCGGCACTACTCCGTCACTCACCAGAAACACGCTACCACGAATATGATCCGCCACGACACGCATTTGTTTGGTTACTTCTAAAGATGCGCCATAGGTCTTACCGGTTACCTGTTGTAAATATTCTACTAACACCCAAAGCAAATCAATTTTAAACATGTCTGGATCATCTCCAACAGCTGCAGCCATGCGCTCCAGCCCACCGCCAAAGTCTACATTTTGCTGTTTGAGTTTCTCAAAACCAGTTTCGGTTTTTACGTATTCCATGAACACATTATTACCAATCTCCATAAACCGTCCGCAATCACAGTTCACGTGACACACTTCATTCTTCCATTCAGATTGTTCATGCAAATTCAAATGCTGGCCGTAGTCCCAAAACATTTCACTGTCCGGCCCACCGGGCTCGCCCACGGGCATATTGCTTGGAACCCCCGCACGGCTCCACCAGTTTTTCTTTTCGTCGTAGTAAAAAATGCGCCCGCCCTGCATACCATCTCTTTCGGGACAGTCTACAATAGTTGCGTCTATATTTTTTTCTATAAATAACTTTTGCCAAATTTCAGCCGATTCTGTATCTTTACTAATTTCGTCATTGCCTCTAAAACAAGTTACATAAATTCTTTTAGGGTCTAAGATTAGTTCACTTGTTAGAAACTCAAACATCCAAGGAATTTGTTCTTTTTTGAAATAATCGCCCAGCGACCAGTTACCAAGCATTTCAAAAAACGTGGTGTGGCGGTTATCGCCCACTTCTTCTATGTCTTGGCTTCTAAAAGACTTTTGCGAGTCGGCTATACGTGTGCCTTTTGGGTGTGGCGCACCAAGCAAGTATGGCACCATAGGTTGCATCCCGCTCCCAGTAAAAAGCGTTGTCGCATCATTTTCCGGCACTAAACTACTAGAAGGCACCACCACATGCCCCTTGCTCTCAAAAAACTTTAAATATTTTTCCCGTAATTCCTGCGCTGTCATAGTTATATGATACCAAAAAGTGTTCGGCATTGCTAGCTACTACTCTTATTCAAAAAGACAAATAAAATTAGAGCCAAGCGTAACACTGGGGTAATACGCAAGGCTCTTAAGGACAAAGAGGATTTGGCTAAGTGTAATACAATCTAACCCTCTCAATAATTTTCTTCTCGACACCCTGTGTGTTTAAGAATGCAGTGCCGGCTGCCAGGGACAATCTGTGGTCTGAATTGACCCCCAAGATATGCAGTTGTAATGCCCTTGGGTAATTCCTTGCTACCATCTCAGCCATTCCCAAAATTTGTTCCCGTGAACTTATGGCCGGCTCAACCTGCCAGTCGGTTAAAGGCCTAAGATCAATCAGAACAAAAATCCTATTGTCTTTGGAAGTCTTTCCCGATTCCATAAATTCTTGTGCTTGAGAATTGTCCCATATCTCAAGCGTATCAAAACGGCTCACGGCTCTCATTATCGATTGTGCTATGTGCAGAAATGATTGGCAATCATAGACAATTACGATCATAGTCTTATACCTCCTTAGTGAAATAGTATTAGGCATCTCTGGCAAGTGTGCCAGAACGACCGTTTGTTAACTCAAACGATGCCTAAGAGTACAAAAAAAAGACCCTTCCGTCAAGGATCAAGTTATTAGATGGACATCTTCTAACGTG
>CAZCTL010000105.1:0-2513 GCA_964501685.1 uncultured Candidatus Saccharibacteria bacterium | reverse complement strand
ATTTTCATGTACACTTGAATTATTGCGAAAAAATAAATTCAAGTCAATAGATAAGTTGTTGATAACTTTTTTAGGATTGCAGATTGTAAATTGCAAATTGCAGATTAAAAAACAAAAAAATATTTTGACATTGTCAAAATATTTTTTAATCTACAATTTAAAATTTACAATTTGCAATTCACTACTCTTCCAATACACCTTCACCGGTAATGCCACTACTTCTTCTATGCGCGCGCTTACGCACTATACGCAGTCTTGCATAGTTTCTTTCAAGAAGTGCCGAAGTAGTAGCAAACTCTCTTGCCGATAGATTAGCAGATTGCATAGCTACTTTAGCACGTTCCAAAGCTTCTTTTGCCCTATCTGCATCTATTTCGTGTTCATGTTCTGCTATATCTGCCAATACTATAACTTGCCCCTTAGGGTTAATTTGTAAAAAACCTCCACCTACATGCACAGACTTTTCCACACTCGCAGTACGCACAATAAACTCATTTGGTAACAATTCCGCAACCAGTGGTACATGACCTGGTAAAATAGTTATTTGCCCTAAAGTAGTAGTACAGGTAATACTGTCTACTTTTTGATCTAAAAGTATACGTTCTGGTGTTACAATTTGTAAATGAAGTAGGCTCATAAGATGAATGTCAAAGTTCAAATTTCAAATGTCAAATAAAACTTAAGGTAAGATTGTGTATTTTTGAAATTTGTCATTTGAAATTTGGATTTTATTTGACTTGGTCAATACCACCTTTCATGTAAAAAGCCTGTTCTGAAAATTCGTCCATCTCACCATCTAGAATCTTCTTAAAGCCCTTTACAGTATCAGACACCGAGACATATTGACCAGGACTCCCGGTAAAAATTTCCGCCACAGAAAAAGGCTGGGAAAGAAAACGCTGAATCTTTCTAGCTCGGTTTACGGTAATTTTATCTTCTTCTGGAAGTTCTTCCATACCAAGAATGGCAATTATGTCTTGCAAATCTCGGTAGCGTTGCAGAGTTTTTTGCACACCACGAGCTACATCGTAGTGTTCTTGACCCACAATATTTGGGTCCAAAATGGTTGAAGTAGAGTCCAGCGGATCTACAGCTGGGTAAATACCAAGTTCAGACAACGCACGAGAAAGTACCACGGTAGAGTCTAAGTGAGCAAAAGTCGTAGCCGGAGCCGGATCTGTTAAGTCATCTGCTGGTACGTACACGGCTTGTACAGAAGTAATTGAACCCTGATTGGTACTAGTAATCCGTTCTTGCAATTCGCCCATTTCAGAAGCCAAAGTAGGCTGATATCCTACAGCACTTGGAATACGACCAAGTAGGGCAGATACTTCGGAACCTGCTTGTGTAAAACGGAAAATATTATCCACAAAAAGTAGTACATCCTGTTTTTCTTCATCTCGGAAATACTCAGCCATGGACAGCGCTGTTAAGGCTACCCTGCTTCTTGCTCCGGGTGGCTCATTCATTTGCCCAAACACCATGGCAAGTTTATCCAAAACTTTTGCGTCTTTCATTTCATGGTACAGATCATTTCCTTCACGTGTGCGCTCCCCTACCCCTGCAAACATGCTCACACCACCATGGGCCTTGGCAATATTATTAATAAGTTCTTGAATAACCACAGTTTTTCCAACTCCAGCGCCACCGAATAAACCTACTTTTCCACCTTTCAAAATGGGGCAAATAAGATCTATAACCTTTATGCCCGTCTCTAGAATTTCACTTTTTGTAGACTGATCCACTAATTTTGGACTTGGACGATGAATTTCGTAATAGAGCGTAGCATCCTTATGTTTCTCCCCCTTCTCGGCCTTCGTAGCCACTTCGGCGTAGGAGGCTGGGGGAGATGCCTCTGCTTCGGAGACAGAGAGTGTTGCTTGCGGAAACGGCATACCATCAATTGCTTCACCAAGCACATTAAACATGCGACCAAGCGTTACTTTGCCTACAGGTACAGATATTCCTCTACCTGTATTAACTACCTCCATACCACGGGTTAGACCATCTGTGGCAGACATAGCAATAGCTCTTACTGTACCCTTCTTTTGTTGCTGTTGGACTTCCAAAGTTAAAACGGTACCATCCTCCTTCTTGACTGTGAGTGCAGTGTAAATGGCCGGGACATTTGCTTCAAAATGTACGTCTACAACCGGACCAATAATTTGGGTAATGGTACCAGTACTTGTTTTAGATACTATTGCTTGTTTTTCTGACATAGATTAAATATTCCCTTTTCAAATTAACAACTTAACAATATGACAATTTAGCATACACACCATCTCATTTTGTTAAATTGTTTAATTGTTATTTTGTTATATTGCTTATTTTTCCAACGCTATCTTCCCTGCAGTTATTTCACTTAACTCCGTGGTTATCTTATTTTGTCGTAATTGGTTAAAGGTTAAGGTAAGGTCTGCGATAAGGTCGCCTGCGTTATCTGTTGCATTCTTCATCATAACCATACGTGCACTGTGTTCTGAAGCATCGCTTTCAAGCAAAGCTTGGTACAT
>CAZCTL010000104.1:0-2528 GCA_964501685.1 uncultured Candidatus Saccharibacteria bacterium | reverse complement strand
ACGATTAGTCCTGTCTGTCTAACTTTACCGCTGCTTCTGGTGTAGAAACAGTTTTACCCATAACTAACGCCTGTGCAATAGCCATTGCAATTAACCAGTAGACTACCATGGCTAGCACAGTAGTCCACTCAAACGTACTCCCCGCCACTTTAGTAATCTTAAAAACACTTAGGAAAGGGCTGGCAAAGGGGCTGGTTACCCCGTAGATAAAACTGGTAAATCCGGCTCCACCATTTGCCCCAAACAGTTTGAGCAAAAAGCGAAACACAAGTAGTGCTTCTAGAACACCCACCACATACCAGACAATTTGCGTACCTCTATATAGAGGTTTAGTACTTGCGGAATTTGATGCGTCCATAAATTTATTTGTTCTTTAATTTTATATCCCCAATTTTTTCAAAGCACTTCTTTAATAATAGACCGCGTAACGCTATTATCCGTTCTAAGTTTATAATAGACTCTTTGGCCTTGTTTTTCTTTTTCCAGTACACTAGCTTGCTCCAAAATTTTTAGATGTTGGGAGGCGAGAGGTATAGAAATTTTCAAAATTTTAGCCAAATCACTTACCGTCAGCCTCGCCTGCTTAGACAATATTTCAAAAACACGATATCTATTAGCATCCCCCAAAACTTTAAACACCACACGTTGGTCTACACCATTTAGCCCTTTGCGAATCTTCGCTATTTGTTTATTTGTTAGCATGTGTCCTTTCTGTGAGTCCACACGACTTTGAGTTAAATATTTAATTATGAATTTAACTATCTACTCACGTTATCTGAAGCGTACTCTCTATTAACCTCTACGTATATAGCAACGCAAGACATTTGCCATAAGTTACACTATATATTTACTAAATACACTCAAAACTAGTCTTTTAGTAGTTATTTAGTTGCTTAACTCCGCAACTATAATTTTCTTATGGCTCAAGTGAGCACTATATGTTGTAATGCTTCATAACATTCTTTAACCTGATACTAAATTAGTAAATAAAATTATTTATACTATACTTACTAAATAAATATTAAATATCTTACTGGCTATAGATATGCTCATCTCTGTTATCATTCCCACGCTCAACGAAGAAAAAATACTCGCTACCACACTTAAAAGTCTACAAAGTTTTGATACCGAGCTAGAAGTAATATTGGCCGATGGAGGCAGTACCGATGCAACTTTAAAATTTGCAAAAGAACTGGGTACTAAAATAGCAATCAGTAAGTCCGGACGTGGTAATCAAATGAACGAGGGCGCAAAGCATGCCACAGGAACAGTACTGTTGTTCCTGCATGCAGACACACTGTTGCCAGAAAATGCAAATAAAGTAATTAGTGAATCGCTAACAAATAAAGACACAATTGGCGGGCATTTTAGCTTGTCGTTCAGCGGACAGAGCTGGGAAGCTAAAGCTTTAACCCGCGCGTACCCACTCTTTAGATATATAGGCTTATGCTACGGTGACTCAGCCATGTTTATCCGCCGGTCTACATTTGATAAACTTGGTGGTTTCCAAAACATCCCCTTGTTTGAAGACTACAACCTTTATAGACGCATGAAGCGTTTAGGCCGAGTGGTACGCTTACCAGAAATTGCCACAACTTCTTCCAGACGTTTTGAAGGCAGGTTTTTCCGCACCTTCGCACTCTGGATTAGCTTGCAATCACTTTACTGGCTGGGAGTTAGCCCCCACCTCCTAAACACACTCTACCGCCTCGCCCGCTAACTATGCTGACAAATACAAAAAAACCATTAGCTGTAATACTAATGATTGTTTTGTATAAATTAGGACTTACGCATTTCAAGGGTCACCCTTGCGTAAACCTACCGTCTAAATAGAATAGCTGTCGGTTTCTTTAGGTATAAACTGTAATGAAACAACTTACTTGCGCAAAGGTGACCTTTGAAATGGGTTACTGCGTAAGCCATAGATATAATTGACTTACTTAATTCCAAGCAACTCCACTTCAAAAATTAGAGTGGCGTTCTGGGGAATAACTGGCGGATAGCCATTTGCACCATAACCCAAGGAAGCGGGAATAGTTAGTTTTACTTTCTCCCCCACCTTCATGCCGGCCACGCCTTGGTCCCAACCCTTTATAACCATGCCAGCACCAAGTGTAAACTGGAAAGGCGTGCCACGGTCCACACTTGAGTCAAACTTGGCTCCATCGGTCAGCCAGCCCGTATAATGCACACTTACAGTATCGCCAGCCTTGGCCACACTGCCTGTTCCTTCTTTTAGCACTTCCTTCTTTAGCTCAGTTACGTTCTCACTCATAATTGTCTTGCTTTCTTTAATAGTTGGTTCAATCTTAGTTGGTGTAGCTGGACTTGGTGTAGGCTCTCCAGAACTTATATTTTCCAACTTTGCTGGCGTAACAGTCTTAGTTTTATCCAAACCTTCCATATTTTTTGTTTTTGAGCTAACTTGCCAGATAACTACTGCACCGGCTATTACTAATAGTAGTAAGCCAGCACCTATAATATATTTCATAAGACTAAAATATAACTAATAAAAGTCACTCCTATAT
>CAZCTL010000103.1:0-2529 GCA_964501685.1 uncultured Candidatus Saccharibacteria bacterium | reverse complement strand
CCACCCCATGCATCACTTCATGCACTATCGCCGAAAATATTAATATAACTAGTTGGATTATATACTGCATAATAAAACTGACATATACAAAAGATTATTCTGGAACTCCTATAATTGGAGGCTCCTCTGGCTCTTTAGATAAATCGTGAATTGCATCTGCCTGCGTACCCCTTGCAACAACAGGGGCTGTGTGAGGCGTAGGGGTCTCATAAACTTCCAATAGAAATTTAAAAGACACTAATTCAGGTTTTGGATCCTCGCGCATCAGTCTGGTAAAAAATTCTTTTACTGCAGGTGTTACAATTCCACCATCTCCAGCTCGCATAGCTTTATAATCTTCCCAACCTGTTTCAAGCATTTCTCTGTACTGAGCATCTTGTTGCCTTATAGCAAATAATGCCCTGTCTTCAGGTGGCATCTCGCTTAATGGCTTAACCACCTCTGGCGTTAGCGACATGGTGTGTCTTTCATCCATATATTTATTTAGTGAAAATGATTAATAACCCACCTATTGCCTAGTATATCAATTCGTGTTAGAATAATCCAGCGTTTGGAAAATCCACAATCCAAGCACTAAAATTTACGAATAAACTCCAAATCTGAAGTTCCAAATGTTTGAAATTTCGTATTTGAGCATTATTTGATATTTGATATTTGTAATTTGAAATTTTACTTCCATGGCAAGAATGTGTACCGTGTGCGGAAAAACCTATTCCCGTACCATAAAAAGAAGTCACTCTATGCGTCCTTCTATTGTAAGGCTTTTAGCCAACCTACAATGGACTAGAGACGCCAAGGGTAATCGGGTTAAGGCCTGTACTAAGTGCATAAAGACCAAGACCAAGTCCGCCCGTGTAAAAGTGTAACATCTAAAAGTTTTTAACCCCGCTATAGCGGGGTTTTAAATTTGCTTTTTTATTCCCCCCATATTTGCTTTTTTATTCCCCCCATACCTGCAAACCACTCTTTACAATTCCAGTCGCAATTGCGACTGGAATTGTAAAGAGAAGTCATACAACTTAGTAAATAGCTGTTAGAGTAAATAGCTGATAGTTAAAAATACCTTTGTGCAACAAGCACAAAGGTATTTTCTGCCCGCCTCGAGTAAACTTTTTGTTTTAGACTACGAGGAACGGGTAAGCAAATTGTAAAATGAATATTTTTACCTGTCAAAAAAATAAATGAGTGTAATTTTATTGTACTTATTACAAAAAATTAAATTGACCAATGCTCTTATCCACACTCATACGATACTTAATAGACATTTCTATTATCCATCTAACCCATTAAGTTTTTCTTCAAGATCGGCTATCTCCGCATGCGCATTAAGTTGCCCACTAGCATCCAATTGACCCAACTTTGCCCGCAAAACACTAAGACGAGTTCTTAAACGATCAGCTTCAGTTGCTGGTTGCTTATCTTTCTCTAATTTGTCCAATATTCGTCGTTCGGGCGAAAACGCGCCCCTCAATCTTTGCCCAAAACTCATAAAAATTAGTTTAGTTAATATTTACTCTTTAGCTTAGTTTGAATAATACCACATTAAGTCAAAACAGTCAGTTTAGTACTTAGTTTTTCTTTTAACTCTTCAACTGTACTAATGCTATTAATTTCTTTCGTTGTCATAAGTTCGCTAAGTACTCCTCCCGAACGAATAAAGATTACAGGAAAAGTACCGGCAGGATAGTCCGGCAAAAGCCTAATAAACTGATCTTTATGGTAAAACTCCACTTTGTACGGCAAACTGTCCAAATACTGTCTCCATTCAGACTTCATCGAGATAGGACCGTAAGTCACTCTACACAAGTTACACTGGTAGGTATTGGGTGAAAAAAGCTTGTGAAAAAAATCTGCAGTTACGGCAAACACCGTCGCATTGGCATTGTAAACCAAAATCAACTCCGGTCCCGCATAGTTCTCTGGTACATTTAGCATATACACATAGTTTAGCACATAGCAGAAGCCTAGCAGAAGCCTGGTATCTGCAGCAACTGCAGATACCAGGCTTCTGCTTAACCATGCTTCTGCTTAAAGTTTGTCGTATAATATAAATATGCGATCTCGAGACCATAGACAATTTGGGGCTGGCGAGTACTATCATTTATTTAATCGCGGCAATGCTCGCAATGAGACTTTCTTAGATGCCGAAGATTTCTCTTTCTTTTTGTATCGCATGAAAGAAAATTTACTGAGTCAAACCATGCCTGGTATTGGTCCAAGTCGTTATCCTCGCATATTGCTTCCACCTGACTCTTACACTCTTATTTCATATTGCTTGATGCCAAATCATTTTCACTGGCTTTTGCGACAAGATGGAAATATACCTATAAGCCAATTGGTGCAAAAAGTCTGCACAAGCTATGCCAAATATTTCAATGCTAAGTATGAACGTGTTGGTCATATTTTCCAAGACCGATTTAAGGTTGTACCTGTAACTACTGATGCTCAACTAGTTTGGCTGTCTGCATATATTCATAAGGGTCTTGCCTAGAAGATTTTCCTCTTCTTCAGCACTTTAATGATTAAATC
>CAZCTL010000102.1:0-2552 GCA_964501685.1 uncultured Candidatus Saccharibacteria bacterium | reverse complement strand
CTTAATCTAGCCACTCCTAAATCCGTTTGTCGCATTTGATGTGGAAGAGACCGTGCTCTTGCAAAGATAGTTTGATTGTGCTATAATTACTTTAGCTGAAGTAGCAACTAGAAGTTGCCAAAATTAGCAATTTTTAGAGAAACAAATATAAACAACAATTTCAATGAATTCTGTATTTACACCCGGGCTAAGCCAAGGTGAAACTCTTTGGCGAAAACTTTGGTGGCACATACGTGACCACTTTGTCCCTCACGAGAGAAACCACTATCAGCCACATACATTACACCATCGTTCCCTGGTGGTTTTATCTATTTTATTAGTTACAATAAAAGTCTCTAGTTTTTCTTTGTTGGAGTTTGCTCCTGGTGCTCCAGTTATTGCCTCGGCCATTACACCAAGCTCCGTACTGGAATTAACTAACCAGTCACGAGCCAATGCAGGCCTGTCGGCACTAACTTACAATACAACTCTGGAACAAGCAGCTCAGGCTAAGGCCGAAGATATGCTGGCACGCCAATACTTTGCGCACAATACACCAGATGGTAAAACGCCTTGGACTTTTTTTGATGCGGTGGGCTATGCGTATCTCTCTGCTGGAGAGAACTTGGCAGTTCATTTTACAGATGTAGAACCACTCCAAGAAGCTTGGATGAATAGTCCGGGGCACAAGGCCAATATTTTAAATAGTAATTTTAAGGAAATGGGAGTGGGGATTGTGAAAGGTGTCTTTGAAGGACATGACAGTATTTTTGTAGTAGAAGAGTTTGGTAATCCTGCCTTACCTTCAAGTGCTTTACAAAAACCGAGTGTACCTAAAAAACTTGTCCGTGCCCAAACTGCCAATGCAAACGAATCGCAGTCTCAGCCTATGCCCATCCCAACTCAAGTTGCGCAGCCCACTAATGAATTGGTTAATGAGACTGTTTCTACCAATAAAACAGTCCGGAATGATGCCACTCGTGGAGAACAAGCTTTAGCCTCACCAATATCTAATTTGTCGGCCGTTTCACCACAACCTATTACAATCATTAAGACGCTCATGGTTTCTATGGGGAGCGAATATGTGGTGACTGCTAATACCAGTAGCAATGTTGCTAAGCTACTTCTCTCATATGGTGATAAATCCAAGTTCTTTGTGCCTAAGAGTGATGGTAGTTGGTCTGTAAGCTTAGAGCCAGAGCTACTTAGCGGTAAAACGCTTTTTGTAGAGGCATTTGATTTGCAAGGAAATCAGGCTAGAACTTCTTTGCTTTCTATTTCCTCCTCGTTTAGTGAAAGATATGATCTTGCAAGCGGGGAGGTGGCCAATGCTTCGGTTTCCATTTTTGGCCAGAAGCTTAACCTACAACTAGCAGAGAAGCGTGGAATAATTGCAATTGTATGTTTGCTTTTAACTGTCCTTATTATTGCCATTGGGGTACATAGACACATCCAGCATGTACGCATGATTGCTAACACAGCCTTTGTGGTTATGTTTGCTACATTTTTACTCCTAGTGTAGGAGATGTATAATAATTACTCTGTCATTCCGGCCTCCGAGCCGGAATCCAGTCTTATACCCATATTCAGGATGGATTCCGGCTCGCGCAGACTTGGCCGGAATGACTGGATTTGGCTGAATTTAGCATTTATTAGTTACCATGTACTAGGTAGGCTCAGATTTAGTTTCTGAGCGAGTAGCATACCTAGTTCTGGCTTGCTACCTTTATCATACATCTTGTCTAGAACACTTTTTACACGCTTCTCCGAAAGCGTTTTTATTTCTGGGCTTTTGGCCATTTTCTTAAGTAAATATAAAGTCTTTGGCTCTGCTTTGAGGGAGAACCTAGCTACCAGTTGTATGGCGCGGTAGAGCCTGAGCGGGTCTTCTGAAAAAGTACCTGGGTTTACTGCTCTGAGTGTCTTTGAGTTTATATCTTTTAAGCCATCGCAGGGGTCTATCACCGCATTTGTAAGTGGATCTAGGTACAAGGCGTTGATGGTAAAGTCTCTTCTGCTAGCTGCTTGTTTTATGGAAAGACTAGGGTTTAGCTGAATGCTAAACCCAAAGTAGCCCTTGCCTGTTTTGGTTTCTGCTCTGGGTAGGGAGACGTTAATCACATAATTTTGTATTTTACCTATATGTGCTATTAAGCCGCCAGTTTTGTCATCCCGGCCTACGAGCCGGGATCCAGGTTTTAGGATGGATTCCGGCTCGCGCAGACTTGGCCGGAACGACAGAGTGGGTACAATATCTGGTTTGAATAAAATAGTCCAAGTGCCGAACTTTTTAGATTGTGTAATTGAGGTTTTTGGAAAGGTCTTTCTAATTATTTTATCCAGTGTACTTTGACTTACCCCAAACACTTCCAAATCCACATCTGTTGGCTCTATTCCAAGCAACTCATCTCTCACCCACCCACCTACCACCAAACACCTTGGCTTCGGTGAGACTTTAAGCAGTTGTAGAGCTTTGGCGAGCTTGTTTAAGTGAGATAAGTTTCCTGACATGATTTATTTAAGGGTCTTGCCTAGAAGATTTTCCTCTTCTTCAGCACTTTAATGATTAAATC
>CAZCTL010000101.1:0-2559 GCA_964501685.1 uncultured Candidatus Saccharibacteria bacterium | reverse complement strand
ATTTAATCATTAAAGTGCTGAAGAAGAGGAAAATCTTCTAGGCAAGACCCTTATTTAATATCATAATTATAGTAAAACGCACATCAAGTATGGATGTAACTTGATGTGCGTTTTGGTGTGGGCTTTGTCTCATTGCCTTACGACGATAGCCACAAGGGACATGCCCTTTTTCCATTCTGTACCGCCGATAGGTCTTCTCGATCGCCAGAAGACGGTCAAATTACCAATTACGGATCTCTTACTCACGAATAGAGAGCAACTGCCAAATTGGCCTGTGGTGCAGGAAGCGCCTTCGTGCTCGTCCTCAAAAACGACATCGGCAAATTTCACCGGCTGGTCGTCTTGGTTAGTCACCGTGACGATGACTTCAACCTTTCCGTCTCTGCTTTGAGCCGTGATGGCACCTTGCATGAAAAACCATACAAGGACAATTGTCGTAATAGTTCTCATAAACCCTCCGCTGCATTGAAAGTGGTCGTGGGTTATTTAAATAACCCACATAAAAACACGAACCGTTGTTCGTGCAAACTGCTCTTATTATATAGTTTTTAAGCGTAAAAGTCAATATTGTCAAAATTGGCTTGTTTCTTTATAATACTGCTACTAAGTAAGGGCAGTTCATAGGCGCTCCGGATATACATAAAGGGCACACTACTGGCTTTGCAGAATTATTATTATTTTTTTATTTATGGAGAAGTATACTATTGGGGCAGTGGTAAGAAACCCCGAATTAACCCCAAAACAATTGCGTAAGACAGGTATGATTCCTGCTGTATTATACGGACATAATGTGCCGACAGCACACATAGCTGTGTCTCAAAATGAATTTGAAAAGGTAGCCCGTAAGGCTGGCGAGTCTAGTTTGGTGTCTTTGGATGTTGCCACACTAGGTGTGAGAAACGTACTTATTCATGATGTGCAGAAAGATATAGTTAAAAGTCAGCCTATCCACGTAGATTTTTATGAGGTTAGCATGACCGAAAAATTGCAGACCATGGTTCAACTGGACTTTATTGGTGAGTCTATTGCCGTAAAAGCACTGGGTGGTGTATTGGTTAAGGTTTTGGATGAAATAGAAATAGAATGTTTACCAGCCAATTTACCTCACAACTTACCCGTAGATATTGGTACTCTTGCTACTTTTGATGACACTATTCAGGTAAAAGATATCCAAGTGTCAGCAGGGGTAACAGTACTCACTCCACTAGAAGAAGTGGTAGCTAAGATTCAACCTCCACGTGAAGTAGAGGCGGACCTATCGGCTCCAGTAGTGGAAGACGTTTCTAAAGTGGAAGGGGTGGTTAAAGAAGAAGTGGCATCGGAAGATGTGGAAGAAAAATAGTTTACTGTTTTACATTAAGACCATTCCGCACACATGGAATGGTCTTTGTATTTTATGACTATGAGTTACGAAACTCGGCAAACGCTCATTTTTTAGCCTGCGGAACTCCCCGCCAGAGGCGGGTCAGACATCCTCGGCTCAAAAATGAGGTTTTCCTCGTTTCGTTCTGTGAGTTTCGTAATTTATAAAGTTTATGAAAGTGGTATCTGGAAAAAGACAGAATATAATTATATTACTGCTGGTCTTAGTGGTCTTTTTAGGTGCGAGTTTGGTCTATAATATGCGAGCTTCGCTACACGCAGATAAGCCTAATAAGACTGGTTCAGGAGTAGGCGAAAATAAGATGGTAGCAAATACAGACGTGGTAGCTAAAGTACAAGAATTGCATGTGCCTATCTTGATGTATCACCATGTTGGATTTTTGCCACTTGACGCAGATAGCTTACGCCTAGACTTGACTGTGAGCTCTCCAATTTTTGAAGAACAACTGGATTGGCTGTCTAAGCGTGGGTATAGTTCCGTAACTTTGGAGCAGGTTTATTTAGCTACTCAAAAACAGTTTGTATTACCGAGTAAGCCTATAGTCTTTACTTTTGATGACGGTTATTTGGATGTGTTTATAAATGCTGTACCGCTACTTATTAAATACAATTTTGTGGGGAGTTTTGCGGTTGTACCGGGCTTTTTTGGACAAGATGATTATACTACTTGGGAGTTAGTGGAGCTGGCGAACAGGCAGGGTATGGAGATAGTATCTCATACGCAGACTCATTTTGATGGTACTAACGCAAAGTTTAGCCCGCAGTTTATTAGACAAAACTTAGAACAGTCACTTGTGGAATTAGATGGACATCTTGGTTCTGTGCCACGTATTTTAGTTTATCCTTATGGGCACTACACAGATGAATATATACGTATGGCTAAGCAAATTGGTTTTGTAATGGGGCTTACCACCAACTACGGACAATATGTGCATGCGGATACTCTAATGACCACTCCACGTGTAAGGGTACATGGCTCGGAGTCTTTAGCTAAGTTTGTAGAGGTTTTGACTGGAGAAAAAGTTGGGACTTAGCGTCTTTTTAGTTCTAAGTATCGCCAAAAACCACCAAGGTCACGGACAAATGTCGCTTGCCACTTAGGAAGCAGTTTTTTTAACATCTTTTGTAGGTCGGGTTTACTGCCGTCGTCTATTTCCAATAGCGTAACACCTTCGG
>CAZCTL010000100.1:0-2668 GCA_964501685.1 uncultured Candidatus Saccharibacteria bacterium | reverse complement strand
AAAATCCGAAATGGAGCTGGGGTTAAAATGTCTACCAGTATACCAGAGAGGTGTATAGGTACCTTGACCATCTGGGCTAAGTGCTTTAAAAACACTGGCAAATTGTTCGGCCCACTTATGCTCTACTCCTAGGGCCAAGGCAAATGGCAAAAGTTTCTCAAACAGCTGTGGAGTTTGCTTGGGTGGATTATGAAAGTTCAAACGATCTTTTTCTGCAACAGACATATATAACTTAAATCCTTCTATTTCTGCATACAACTTTTGACCTTCTACTGTCCGTTTTCTAAGTAGCTTATAAAAAACAATATTCAATAATAATGAACTAGCAATAACTATAAAAATAGCGTAACCAGGCGCATGGAGGGTTATGGAACTTACCACCATCAAAATAGAAAGCAAGAGTCCAAACAAAAAATATTTTGTATTTTTAATAAAATACTTTTCACCCAGTTCCTTTGTAAGAACATCCTTCTGCTTTCCTTGCGTAGCTTGTAACAACTTGTATTCTGCGTTACTTAAAGTAACATTGTCCTTATGTTTAAACAGCTCAGCAAATAAAGCTGCTTCGTCGGGACTTGCAGCCTTACCAGTCTGCGTGGATTTACTTAGAACATATCTAGCATCATCCTTTGTAATATGTATGTACCCCTTTACCGCAAGGGCCAATATACCAGCAGTAAAGGCTTTAACCTTATAGCCCATATGGTATACGTACACTAAACTGGCTGCAGACAAATCTTGCGGAGAATTATACTGAGCCACAACCGTTTGCTTAATTGGGTCTATTCCATACTTTATCCAACTTCTCAAGTAATACACAAACAGCAGAAGTAGCAAGAGACCAGACACCAAGATCCCCTTGTTATCTTGCAAAAACCATATAACTTTTTGCTTTGTTGCAGGTACTTGTACATAACCCTTTGGCCAGCTCACTACAATAGTGAACCCTTCGCCTGGTGGCAAGGCTCTAAGAGTTTCAAAATTTATGTTTACTGCGTCCAAGTTTGAGGTATAATCTGTACCCCTAGTACCATACAGACCTGTGTACCCGAGCATTTTTACCTGTGAATGTGGTACCGTGGGTGGTAGTACCACACTAGCGGTTGCACTCTGTATGGGAAATTTCCAACCGTTGCCGGTTACATTCCAGTATAGTTCATCGTGGTCTTTAAAAAAACCAAGCTGGCGATTGGTGGAATAAACAAAAGTATAGGAATGAAAGCCTGTAGCAATAGTAACATTTGCATTCCCAAAATATACTCGTTTACCATTACTCACATTTGTAGTGTGGTATGGCTCCGGTTGTCCATCTCTCGTTAACCCCAGCACAGTAAAGGAAACCCGATAGCTATTACCAGATCCATCCTTATAACTCGTTGGAAAGTCTCGGTAAATACCATGTATAATACTCGTTCCATTAGCGTAGAGGCGAATTTGCTCAGTAACTTTAAGCGAAGCATCGGATTGTACCTCAATTTTACTATCGAAGTTACTAATACGTTCAAAGGTTTCGTTTGCATCATCAAAAGCACTAACAGCACATGGCCTTGATATAACAGCAAAGATTATCGCAACCCAAACAGTTATAATAGTTGTTACCACACGATATTTATTCATAAGACTATTTTAAATACCTGACTTTGTTACGGAGATGGTCTTCGTAGGTAGTAGCATAATAGACTTCTCCGCCAGTTTGACTGTGGAGAAAATAAAGATAGTTGGTTTTTATAGGATGTAATACAGCATACAGACTCGAGTATGACACGTTGGCAATGGGTCCAGGTGGCAAACCTGCGTACTTATATGTATTGTATGGCGAGTCCACTTTAGTTTGGTCGTAGGTAGGACTGGCCATTCCTGCTTTGGTAATAAAGTTTACTGTGGCATCACTTTGGAGCGCAATACCGCTATTTAAGCGATTTAAGAATATCCCAGCCACAATCTGTCTTTCTTCCTGTAAACGCGCAGACGTAGCACCTTCACCAGCTCTGCCAGTTTCTTTTTCCACTATGGACGCCAAAGTAACTATGTCGTAAACGGTTAAGCCTGGCGCAGTTCTTTTATCAATTTTCAAAAAATCGAAGTTAGGTATTATATAATACCCAGCAGAAACTCTTACTCCTTCGCTCGCCTTAGTAAATTTCTGCTCAAAAGTATTGAGTAAGATGGTTAACACGTTATCGGCTGTTGAGTTTTTTGCCAACCTATAAGTATCTGGAAACAAAAAACCAATTAGACCAGCACCTTTTGGATTATCTGCTAGAAATGGATAATCTGACTTTGTAATAACTTTTTCAGCATCTGTGTACTCTTGCGCAATCCCAAGTCCAGCTTTTTCTAAAGCATTATAAACTTCTGTGTTAGTCCAACCTTCTATGAGGGTTACTTTTACCTCTTCGTACTTCCTCTCTTTTGCGGCCTGCTCTCTGACAAGTCTAGCCTGATGTTTGTTGTATGTTGAAAAAACCAGCCAAACTAGGCCAGCAAGGATAAGTAAAGTAATAATTGCAAATAATAACCATTTCATATGGATACTGTTTCTTACCTTGATGGGCACCATCTAACATACAAGAATAAAACAAGTGTGCATAGATATGCAAAGATAATAACGTAGGGGTCTTGCATAGGAAATTTTGCTACAATGTAGCAAACACCTATGAAATACAGT
>CAZCTL010000099.1:0-2675 GCA_964501685.1 uncultured Candidatus Saccharibacteria bacterium | reverse complement strand
AATATATTGGCTATGTTTGAAAATATTGCCAAATTTCCCGACGCAGAGGATGTATCTGAGGGACTTACTCGCACCACCTCAAAAGGACAAAACCAGACCACCAAAACTGGCATTTTGGAATTTTTTACTACCGATTTAACTGCAAAAGCGCTTAGTGGCAAAATAGATCCGGTTATAGGGCGACAAAAAGAAATAACCCGCATGACTTCTATACTCTCTAGGAGATCTAAAAATAATCCTGTGCTCATAGGCGAAGCGGGTGTGGGCAAAACTGCTATTGTGGAAGGTTTGGCTCTCGCGATAAGTAAACACGAAGTACCAGATACACTACTGGATAAAAAAATCCTTTCCCTAGACTTAGCTCTAGTAGTGGCTGGGTCTATGTTTCGCGGAGAATTTGAAAATAGACTAAAACGAATATTAGAAGAAGCCAAGGCCGACTCGGATATTATTTTATTTATAGACGAACTACATACCATGGTAGGTGCCGGAGCCTCGCAAGGCAGTTTAGATGCAGCCAATATTTTAAAACCCGCACTGGCAAGAGGTGAAATTCGAGTAATTGGCGCAACCACCCTCTCAGAGTATAAAAAATACATAGAACACGATGGGGCGCTAGAACGTAGGTTCCAGGCTATTTTGGTGGAAGAGCCCAGCCCAGAAGAAACACTAGATATTTTAAAGGGCTTGCGGAAAAACTATGAAGAACATCATCGAGTTTCTATTTCCGACGAAGCCCTAAGAGCCGCTGTAGAGCTTTCTAGTCGTTATATCCAAGACCACTTTCAACCCGACAAGGCAGTAGACCTAGTAGACGAAACCGCGGCTTTTTTACAAAGTTTAAACGAAAACTCTCATACTTTAAAGAAAAAGAAAAAAATTGAACAAGACCTCAAATCTCTTGACGCCGAAAAAACGAAAGCCGTATGGCAGGGCGATTTTGCCACAGCAGAACATTTAAGATTGCAGGAACAACTACTAGTTTCGGAAATAACCAGTCTTGATAAATCTTTGCAAGTGGAACAGAACAAGCCAAATAGACGTATTACCGCAGAAGATATTGCCCATACAGTTTCTATGATAACCAAAATACCTTTGGACAAGCTTACTCAAACAGAAATTGGTAAACTTACAAATTTAGAGAGTACTTTAGAAGAACATATTATTGGTCAACGTGAAGCTATTACCGAAGTATCTAAAGCCATTCGCAGAAGCCGATCTGGGCTCCAAAATCCAAAACGCCCCCTTGGTTCCTTTATTTTCCTAGGCCCAACAGGTGTGGGTAAAACCGAAACTGCTAAAATAATCGCCCAGGAAGTCTTCCAAGATTCAGATGCACTTATTCGAGTAGATATGTCCGAATTTATGGAACGCCACAATGTAGCAAGACTTATAGGTGCACCTGCGGGATACGTGGGTTACGAAGAAGGTGGAAAGTTAACTGAGAGCGTAAGAAGAAAGCCATACTCGGTGGTATTATTTGATGAAATAGAAAAAGCTCACCCAGACGTGTTTAATTTACTGCTACAAATTTTGGAAGATGGTATGTTAACCGACGCCCAAGGCAAAGCAGTAAGCTTTAGAAACACGGTAATTATTATGACCAGTAACTTAGGTATGCAGGAACTAACCCGTGAAGCTGCAAAAATAGGTTTTGCTGAAAAAGATGCTCTGGTTTATCAGCAACCTAAACCTCAAGAATTAGAGGAACAGTACAACCGCATAAAAGACGGCGTTCTTGAACAAGTTAAACAATCCTTTAAACCCGAATTTGTGAACCGTATAGATAAAATACTGGTTTTTAGGCCCTTAGGAATGAATGAACTTAGAAAAATTGCCTTATTGCAAATAAACATTCTTGCCGATAGACTACGTACTCAAAACATATACATTAAAGTCACGGCCTCACTTGCAAAATTTATTTCTGAACAAAGTTTTGACCCATTACAGGGTGCTAGGCTTATTCGTAAAAATATTGAAACTTTTCTAGAAGACCCACTAGCAGAAAAAATTATTCAGGGCAAAATAAAAGCTGGCTTTCACGTTATTCCCAATATAGAAAACAATAGAATTCATTTTGAAATAGAAAAAAATAAAAATAAAAACATGGTTCCCGCCTAATTTTTATGTACACTGCGCTCAAAGACATTGGTCAAGTATTTCTAGATACAATTCTTCCTGAGCGCTGTGTTGTATGCAAACGCGAATACAAACTGGCTCTATGCAAATCTTGCCAAAGTTTGCTTACTGTATCAGAGCATAATTACTGTATTGTTTGTGACAAACCCAGTCCTTTTGGCATGACTCACAACTTCTGTAAAACCAGTATAAGCCCAGATAGGTTTATAAGTGTATTTGACTACGCCAATCCCAGTTGTGCAGAAAGCATAATTACGGGTAAATACAAATTTATTAGAAATGTTTTTCACATATTAGGTCAGATTATGGTTGAGGTTTTAAAAACAGATCTGGCGATATTAGATTCATCTACTACCTGCATTACTGCAATGCCCCTACACAAAAGGAGGCAAAGATGGCGTGGTTTTAATCAGTCGGAAATTTTAGCCACCATACTTTCTAACCACTTAGATATTCCTTATTTAAATTTATTGGAAAGAATTATAAATACAAAAACTCAAAAAGATTTAAATCGAGCAAACCGACAAACCAACATT
>CAZCTL010000098.1:0-2678 GCA_964501685.1 uncultured Candidatus Saccharibacteria bacterium | reverse complement strand
TACAGACAACTGACTACTGACAACCATAATTAACTAATTCTGGTGGTGTACAGATAAAGCGAAATTCAGTATGCATGGTGTTTACTGGATGATCGTAGATTTGTATATCACCGTGAGTATTGACCCGCCTTCGCTGAATACAGCTTCGGCGAGGCAAGGAAGGAAGAAATGTTAGAAAAAAAGAGTATATCCTGTGTGGTTGGTGAGACCACTATTAGTTTTGAGACTGGGCGTATGGCTCGTCAGGCAGATGCCGCGGTGCTTGCTCAAATGGGCGATACTGTAGTACTAGCAACGGTGGTTATGAGTGCTAAGGCTCGTGAAGGAATGAATTATTTTCCTCTTTTGGTGGATTACGAAGAACGGCTTTACGCCGCAGGAAAAATTAAGGGTAGTAGGTGGATTAAGCGCGAAGGCAGAGCTACAGACGATGCTATTTTAACTGGCCGAGTAATAGACCGTACGCTCAGACCACTTTTTCGTGATGGCATGCGAAACGATGTGCAAGTAGTGGCTACTGTGCTTTGTGTAGATGGCAAGAACGATCCAGACATGCTGGCGGTAACAGCAAGCAGTATGGCACTTATGCTTTCTGGGATTCCCTATGATGGGCCTGTTTCTGCTGTTCGAGTAGGTAAAATAGATGGAAAGTTTGTTATAAATCCAACACACGAACAAAGAGAAGTAAGCGAAATGGACTTAGTAGTTTCTGGTACCGCTGAACACATTATGATGATAGAGGCGGGAGCTAAGCTTGTAAGTGAGGAAGATATTATAGCCGGGGTAGAGTTTGCTCAAGGATTTCTTAAAACCTTGGCACAAGTGCAACACGATTTTAAAACACAAGCTGGTAAGACGGCTCGTGAAGGTGCGTATGTACTTCCAAATGACCAGGTTATGGCTAAGGTGCAGGAGTTGCTTACAGCGGAACATATTGAACAAGCGGTTTATGTAACAAGCAAAGAAGAACGCGAAGAGCGCATAAACGCGCTTATTAAAACTATTCTAGCAGATGTGCAATTGGCTTTTCCGGAAGGCTTGGAAAAAGTAAATATTGAGCGTGAGGTAAATGAATGCATAGACAAGGTACTAAAGAAATATCAACAAAAGCAAATCTTAGAGTATGAGCGTAGGGTAGACGGAAGAAAACTAAACGAAACAAGAGAAGTAATTTGTGAGGTTGGAGTGCTACCCAGAACGCACGGGAGTGCTTTGTTTACTCGTGGCGAAACTCAGGTACTTTCTGTGGTTACACTTGGAAGCAAAAGTGACGAACAAGTTTTAGATGGTATAGAAGACCCGGTGGACGGTACAACAAAGCGGTATATTCATCACTACAATATGCCGGGTTACTCTGTGGGTGAAGTATCACCGTTGCGTGGTCCGGGCCGTCGCGAAATTGGTCATGGTGCGCTCGCCGAAAAAGCCATAGAGGCTAGTGGGGTACTGCCAAAGCAGGAAGATTTTCCGTACACTATGAGGCTTGTGAGTGAGGCAATTGCTAGTAACGGCTCTACTTCTATGGCCAGTACTTGTGGCTCATGTCTTGCTTTAATGGACGCTGGTGTGCCCATAACCGATATGATTGGTGGGGTAGCTATGGGACTGGTAATGGATGAGAGTAATCCAAGTAACTTTAAAGTTTTGACCGACATTGCTGGCATAGAAGACTTTAATGGCCACATGGACTTTAAGGTGACTGGTAATGAGCAAGGCATAAGTGCTATGCAAATGGACATAAAGGTGAAAGGTCTTACTCCGGAGATACTAGCTACTGCAATTATGCAGGCAAAGCCCGGACGCATGCATATTATCTCCAAAATGAAGGAAGCTTTGTCTGCTCCACGCAGTGAGCTCTCTATGTATGCACCACGCATAACCAGTTTCTTCATTAAGGCAGATAAAATTCGCGAAGTTATTGGCACTGGTGGTAAGGTAATTAATGCCATTATTGCGGAAACTGGAGTAAAAATAGATATAGAAGATTCTGGTCAAGTAATGGTGGTGTCTACAGACGCCGAAGCAGCCAAGAGGGCAGTTGAGTGGATACAAAATATTGTAAAAGAAGTAGAACCTGGTGAGGTTTATGAAGGTAAAGTTACCAGGCTTATGGATTTTGGAGCCTTTGTAGAAGTGTTGCCGGGTAAAGAAGGTTTGGTGCATATTTCTCAACTGGCCAACTACCGCGTTAACCGTGTGGAAGATGTGGTAAATGTTGGGGACACGCTTAAGGTGCAGGTAAGTGAAATAGACGACCAAGGTCGCATGAACTTAACGCATAAACCTTTTGCCGCACCGCCTACACCAGAGCAACTAGCCGCATCTGGTAATTCTGGAGACCGCGATTCTCGCCCACAGCGCCGCCCGTTTAACGGTGGCGGCCGTGGTGGTGATAGGTCGCATGGGCATAGGTAAAATATTTCTAGTTGTGTATACTCGATTTTGGCAGAATGTTTTTTGATGATGTGCTATAATTTTTGTAGTATTTAATTAAAATACAATTTTATGGAACTAACCGAACAAAGATTAATTGAAATATTAGACGATAGGTTGGACGAAAAACTTAAGGAATTTCCAACTAAGGTCGAGTTTAGAGCTTTGCAGGTTATGGTGGAAGATATTAAAGAGAAGGTTGACCGAATAGATAAGAGAACAGACGAAGACGTGAGAGCAGTCAT
>CAZCTL010000097.1:0-2773 GCA_964501685.1 uncultured Candidatus Saccharibacteria bacterium | reverse complement strand
CAAACTCACTCCTTACCAGTGCTTGTTTCTGTTTTTCACTTGGTGTCCAAATTACGTTTTCCACTTTTTATGTTTTAAAAATTCTCAATTCTTGCTTTAGCTATCTCAACATATTCAGGCTCTCTCTCAATACCTATAAAATCAAACCCCTCTAACTTACAAGCCTTACCTGTACTACCTGAACCCATAAAAGGGTCTAAAACTACGCCACCCTTGGGAGTTACTAGCTTAACCAGGTACTGCATTAATTTGGTGGGTTTAACAGTTGGGTGGTGATTGGCCCTAGGATTTCCTAAAGCATTTTCACGACCTTCTGCTGGTTTACTCCTTGCACTTGCTGGTGGTTCACCTAATTCAAACCCATCTAATCCCTCATCTCTATCTGCTTTACTAGCCTTCGCACAGTAGAAGAATCTAGCTGCTGAACCTGAATCGCCACCATAATTGCTTTCGATAACTCCACCTCCTCCAGTAAAACTATTCCCTGTCCCATTTCCTCGCTTATGTCCAGCGTTTAGATTTCCACTCTTTGTATTGGGAAACAAACTTACTACTTCATCACTTCCATCGTGGATTAGGTTTGCAGGGAATCTGCCTTGAGTGGACTCCCATTTCCCCGTAGGTTCTTTTCCTGCAAGGTGTCCATTTTCGGACACTGTTGGATTGCCGAAACTTCTTGGTTCTGCCTCAACCCTACTGCCATCAATGTTTATTCCACCTGTTCCCCATTTAAGGACATTCTCGGCTACTGTTTTTTCACTTAGAGGTTTACGAGCTACTGTAATAGGTTCTAAAGCAGGTTTAAGAGCTGTTCCCCAGCCTTCGTATTTAGAAGTGCCTTTGGTCGGTAGTATAGACATTCTCTTACCCGAACCAGTGGCTGTTTCACTTACAAATTGGCTATTACCCTCCTGAAACGAATAGTTATATCTACCGCCAGGATTAAATTCTTCACGTTCGTTCCCCTGTAACTTATCTACCGCTTTACCGATATTCAAACTCTTTGGGAATCCTGACCCATACACCCAAGCAATCATATCTCTAATTTCAAACCCTGCGTCTTCAATATTAACTGCCATTCTGTGTTGAGTACGAGTACCTGCAAAAGATAATAAATAACCACCAGGCTTTAGAACTCTGTAACATTCTTTCCATATCTCAACAGAGGGTACATCGTAATCCCATTTCTTACCCATAAAGGAAAGTCCATAGGGAGGGTCAGTTACGATAGCGTCTACCGAGTTAGGCGTTGCTTTCTTTAGTATTTCTAGTGAGTCACCGCAAATCAGTTTCATTTTTTATTATTTAAAAATTTTAGAGGGGGGCCTTTTGTATGTATATAGTTTGTTGAGGTATTAGGAACCTTCTTTATTCCGAAACGAAATCTGGGGGTAGGGGTATGGGGTAGCCCTCTCTCCCCTCTCTCTGTGCGTGAGTATAGTCCCCTTTGTTTGCTCCTATGCTCTCTCCTGTCTCTCCTGTGTGTGCTTGCCGAACTCTAAAAATGTAGTATTTAGCGAGTCGCACAACATATATTGTACGCACTTGGCTTAGTTAAGCCCTATTTCTTTACTTGGTAGCTGTATTACACCTAAAGCGATACTTCCAGAATGTTGTACCTCCTGTTTTTGCCTCCAGTTGTCAGGGTCTAGGTTAGTTAAGTGGAATATAGCAGCAATAGGGTTTATCTTACCTTTTAGTAGTCCCCTCTCGACATAATATGCCACTCTATCCTTAGCTTTTTTCAAAATGTCACTATACTCAGGCTTTAACCTATAATCTTTGATAGTCTCTCTTGTCGTTCCTAGAAATATACACATACCAGTTATCGTTAAAGGCTCATCATTTTTCATACAGTAATCTAAATATTGCTGTATTCCTTCCTCAAGCATTTCAGGGGTTTTAAACTTTAGTGGCCTTCCTATCCTTGTTATATCAGTTGGGGTTTCTATTAGAGATAAATCAGCTATTGGTTTTATTGTTTTGTTTGTTTTTCCTTTTTTCCGTTTCAGTGGCATATTTGTATAAATCGTTTAGGGTTCTTTTACCCTCTTTTAATAGTTCTAAGTAGTAGTATTCTAAGTTCTTAATTGTCTGGGGTTTTTTCAATTTCTTTTGGCTTATTTATGGGAGATAAGTGGGTTATCCACTGTTTTGTGTATCCTTATCCTTGACAGTTGGTTAAGTGTTAGTATATAATAGTTATGTAAGGTCAATTAAAACAAAAATATATGAAATATGTGAAAGTTAAGTTCTATAACACCCCTTATTATAAATATGTACCTGTAAGAGTTTGCAAGAATCTAAGACACAAGCATATAAAGGCAAATTTAGTAAGTTGTAAGAGATTAGTTATTTAGCGTTCTGTCGTTAGCCCTCTCAAAATTGGGAGGGATTCGCTAGAACATTAAAATATAAATATATGAATAAATGGTTAATTGAGTATGATTGCCAATATGAGGATTATGGCTTTATTACTCCTAGAACTATGCTAGTCGAAGCAGATGATAGATACCAAGCAATAAAGGCTTGGGAAAAAATAATCAACCAAATGCCCATAGCTTGGGCTTTCAAGCCAAACCCTCACAAAATAGAAAAATAGCCGACCTAAAAAACTAATTGCCGAAGTCTAACTTGCTAAAAGTGTCTATCTCTTATGAGGTGGACACAACCTAGCAAATTATAACCGCTAGAGAAAATATATAAATATATGGATATTAAACTACAAAGCGAACTCAATTTTTCAAAATATATCGGTTTCTATGAGAAATTG
>CAZCTL010000096.1:0-2979 GCA_964501685.1 uncultured Candidatus Saccharibacteria bacterium | reverse complement strand
TGAAGTCATCGGAAATATTTATGAACACCCTAACCTCCTCCAAGAAGAGAAAGGAGACAGAAATGATTGAGTATCTAACACTTAATAAAGACTTAGAAACAGAAACAATACATATAGTTTCTAAAATAAATACACTCATAGAAGCTAGTAACAAGCAGGAGAGAGCTATAAGGTACTTAGCAGATGCCATAGATGATGGGAGCTGGGGGGAATGTAGAAAAACAGTAGAAAACATTTTACACCCTTCCCATAAAGAAGAAGATAATAAATAAAGATATGAAAATAATTTGCTTTCTAAAAGGTATATGGCGAGCAATGGTTTACCCAGGGACGTTATGGCATGGTTATAATTTTTCAGGACATGACGAGGTAGAAGTAGAAAGACACGATAATGTGGCTGTATTTATTACTAAATGTGAAATATGTGGAAAGGTAGAAGTAACTTGGAGCAAATAACCTTTAAAGAGAAAGGAAATAAATGAAAATAGAAAATCAATGTGTGAGTTTAGAACTCGCAAAGAAGCTAAAGGAACTGGGAGTGAAGCAGGAGAGTTTGTTTTATTGGGATAAGCACGAGAATTTGTACCACCACCTAGACCGAGAGCAGGGATTTATGCTTCGGCTATCAGATGAAACACACCACGACGGAACAACTATAGGTGAGTTCTTTTCCGCCTTTACAGTCGCTGAGTTGGGGGAGATGTTGCCAGCACAATTACACATTGAAGTTAGTGTTCAGCATCCCGTTCACCAGTTCATTACAGAGAAGCAGTTTAGCCAGTGGCACGCTGTATATATTTGTGCTGGATGTATGGGAAAGCTGGGGAGTCAGATTGCCCACACCGAAGCCGATGCTAGAGCTGCTATGTTGGTGTATTTATTAGAAAACAAGCTTATATGAAGCAACATCAGTATCGTGCTATCCATACAGCTATAGTAGCCGTTTATGGGAAGCCTAAGAAATGTGAGTTATGTAAGGGTAAGAATAAATCTAAAAGGCTTGAATGGAGCAACAAAAACCACAAGTATGGTTTAGCTAGAAAAGATTGGTGGCAGCTTTGTGCGGTTTGTCATAGACAGTGGGATAGAAAAAAGTTTGGTTGGGTAGTTTGGAATAAAGGACGTAAAGGCAAGCAACGCAATCATAATATTTCTGGACTTCTTACTGTCCCTTGGAATAAGGGAAAGAAGACAGGCGTAGTCCCTCGAAGTGCATTTAAGGCAGGTAATATCCCTTGGAATAAACAGTAATTTACCTCCTAGAGTCTAAACTAATTAACCTTTAAAGATATATGAACCCAATAACTAAAGCCCACCTTGAGGGGGTGGAGGCATTGTATCAAACATATTTTTATAAAGATGCGTTTGGAGAAGAAATTAAAACCTTCCTCACCACCTACGGTATAAACCTACTTCAAGCAGCAAAAAAAGCGGGTCCGAGGGAAAGGACAGTATGGGGAATAGAGCAACAAAAATGGAGTAATGAAGGTTTCAACTCCTGCATCTCCTCCTTCCATTCAGCCATAGATGAGGGTATAGAGGGGATAAGGAAAGGAAATGTATGAGAATATTGACTTATAATGGAAAACTTGTAGAGGAAATAGGTCACACACTAGGTGATAAAGTAGTTTTCTTGCGCTATATCAGGCAGGAAGATATGCCGAAATGTGAATGTGGCCGACCAATAGACAAAGAAATATCTATTGTGGAGAATTGCCGAAATTGGAAGGAGCGTGTTAAGGGAGTAGATACTTTGCCTGTAGATGAGGGTATTAAAGAAATAAATAAAGTTATATGAAAACAGGTGGACACAATTTTCACCCCTCTAGAACTAGCGGTATACAAAAACAATTAAGGGCAAGAGATGAAAATGAACGCTTGAAAAAACGGAAAAGAAAGCATTTAAAACCTCTAGATATAACTAAGAGCAATTGGAGTCTAAACTAATTAACCTTTAACTTTATGATACTAGCAATAACATTATATTTGTGGGGACTTATGGAAGCAAGTGAAAGTGAGGCTAGAGCAGTGGTAGTAACTTTGTTAGTTAGTGCGCTATTAGCAATAGCAACTGACATAGCTTTAATTAGGTTACTAGGGAGGATTGGTTAACTTTCCTCTTAGAGAGGGTGAGGTATGGCGGAATAGGTAGACGCTTAGTGAAGCCGCACAAGATGTGCTTGATGGTTCGAATCCTTGGTTAGTAGCCAGCAAGCGGCAGGGGCTAGCGCATTATGTAGGGTGACTTTCTACCTCCAGTAAAGCACATTGACAAGGTACATACCCTTGCTATAATTAAGGCAATTAACTCATACCTTAATGAATACATTGGCAAGAGGCACAGAGGCGGAGCTTTTAGTAGCCGCTTATTGTGCTAAAAATGGTTTGGTTGTTAGTTTTCCTATGAACCATAGTACTGAGTATGACTTGATAGTTGATACTCCTCTTGGTCTTAAGAAACTACAAATCAAAAGGGCTTATAGTTATAACAACCACGGCTATCCTCAACTGTGCGTAGAAACAAGACGCATACTTGTGAAGCACTCAGGTAAAAAAGGAAGCGTTGCTAGAAAATACTCTGACAACGGTTACGATTTCCTTATTGCTTGCGAGATAGATACGCAAACTTTTTGGATAATTCCTAAAGACGTTGCTAATAACTACAAGGCTCAGTTGTATCTTAAAACGAAGAAAATGTTGAACTTCGTTAATCAATGGTCTTTGCTGGGGGTAGATGTAAGTTCTTAATGACTATACGAGTAGAAAGTTCCATTAGGACGCTCCAGTTAAATGTTTACTCATTTCTGAGTTCGGGGTGTGAGTCCCTGAATCTCGTCAAATCCCTTCTGCCTCACCCTCTTTGAGAAGAAAAAATAGTGTAGTTTGTTTACGCATGTTGGTGTAGTAGTAAATGTAATTAAAGAAATAATTAAACACTTAAACAAATGAAAGAAGTCACAATAGACGGGACAGTCTATG
>CAZCTL010000095.1:0-3001 GCA_964501685.1 uncultured Candidatus Saccharibacteria bacterium | reverse complement strand
CCCAATTCTATTGGCTGAGGATAAAGTAGTAAGTCCGATATTGTTTTATCAAGGGAATGGTGTAGCATATTTTAATGAGAGTTCACAGTTGTATCAGGCAGATCTAGATACTACTAGTAGCGCCATAACACTTACCAACAAGCGAGAATTGGGTGTGCCTAGTAAGCCAGGAATTACCAAGGTGTATTGGCCCAGTGCGGGTAACAATTATGTTGCAGAAATTGGATTGGGTAGTAGTAAAACTTGGAGTGTGTATGTGAGTGATAAAGGGGCTTATGTAGATTTGCCGCCACAAATTACCAGTTTTAATTGGATGCCAGATGGTGATTTGTTGCTATATTTGTGGACGGAAAATGGAAAAAGTACTTTGTACGTTTCGCCGGCCGACTTAAGCACATGGCAGAAGGTGGTAGATTTTTGGGAAGCAGATGATGAGATTGCTATTGCCCCAAATGGCAGTACTATTTTATTTTGGCGGAAAAGCAATTCTTATTCTACCAATCCTATTCATCTAATTTCTCCAGATGGCAAACTCTTTCGGACAGTGGTAAAGGACGGGTATAATACAGGCGTGCTTTGGAGTCCAGATAGCCAGAAGTTTGCATTTAATAAAAAAACCTCTAGTGGTATGGAGCTCTGGGTGGCAAATGTTGCAACTGGAGAGTCCCAAAATATGAATGTTGTGGCAACTTTAGACTCCGTTGTGTGGGCACCAAATAGTAAAGCTCTATATGCTTCTACGGATTCTCCATCTGGCACTATTGTAAGAGTAGATTCTGCTACTACTAGTCAAACATCTATTATCTTAGGTAACAATGCTGTAGCACGTAACTTGTTTTTAAGTGTAGATGGGACAAATCTATTTTTTAAAAATTCTACAGATGGTGGTCTTTATGTGGTAAATGTTTCTCAGATGACGGTAGGTAGATAGTGCTGAAATGCTGAATATCCAATTTCTAATTTCTAATTTTAAATAAATACAAAATCTCAAATTTAACACATATTTGTTTAACTTGAGGTTTTTTGGTTTATATATAAAATATGATAATGGTTATGTTATTCACGACTCATAATTCATAACTCGTGACTCTGTTTCTATGGCCAAAACTACTACACAATTTATTTGCGCTAATTGTGGATTTACCACTAGCCGTTGGCAGGGTAAGTGTCCGGAGTGTAACGAATGGAATACTTTTTCTGAAAATGCGGTCAGAACCTCAAAAGTTGGCGCTGTGGTTACTGCCGGTAAACCAGAGCTATTGAGTAAGCATATAGATGCAAAAGTAAATCGCACCCAAACCGGCATGGGTGAGTTTGATAGCGTACTGGGGGGTGGGCTTGTTGCTGGGAGTTTAGTACTAATTGGTGGGGATCCAGGAATAGGAAAGTCTACCTTGGCTCTACAAGTGGCATTAAACTTAAGTCGGTCGGGTGAGCAAGTTTTATATGTGTCTGGTGAAGAATCTAGCCATCAAATTGCTTTAAGGAGTAGTAGAATAGATAAAACTGTAGATTTAAGAATATTGCCCGAGACAAATTTAGAAAGCATCCTAGCTACCTTGGAAGCAGAGAGTCCGGCTTTAGCAATTATAGATTCTATACAAACCATTGTTAGTGACGAAGTGAATGGAGTTGTAGGGGGTGTAAGTCAGGTATCGTTTGCAACTAACAGTTTTATGCGTTTGGCTAAGAGCTTAAATATTTCCCTTGTAATTATTGGTCATGTTACTAAGGAGGGTATGTTGGCCGGTCCCAAGACGTTGGAGCACATGGTAGATACAGTGTTGTATTTGGAAGGTGAGCGTTTTACGAGTCTCCGGTTACTGCGCTGTATTAAAAACAGGTTTGGCAGTACTGGTGAAGTTGGAGTGTTTGAGATGACAGAGCAAGGACTCATGGAAGTAATAAATCCAGCGGCACTATTTTTGGAGCATCGTACAGCGAATGTGGCAGGCACATGCGTGACTGCAATTCTGGAAGGTAACAAAGTACTGTTACTTGAGGTACAAGCATTGACCAATCCAACTAGTTTTGGTTACCCAAAACGTGCCACTTCAGGTTTTGACACAAATAGGTTACAGCTTTTAGTTGCTATAATGGAAAAAAGACTTGGAGTAAAGTTAGGAGCTCAAGATATCTACATAAATGTGGCAGGAGGTTTTAGTTTACAAGAACGTGCTGCCGACTTACCAGTGGTGATGGCTATACTATCTAGTTTGCACAATCAAGTATTACCAGAAGACTTAATTGCTTTTGGAGAGGTGGGTTTGGCTGGTGAGGTAAGGGGTGTAGTTCAGGTTGAAAAAAGAGTTAAAGAAGCAAAGAAGCTAGGCTTTGGCAGAATCTATACTGCACATGTGAAAGCGAGCACAGATTCTGGTGTTCATGGTATTAAGTTTGTGACAGAACTCACGCAACTTATAGAGTCATGAGTTATGAATTATGAGTCATGATAAATTCAGAGATGCATAGTGGTATTGCTTCCTAATTCATGACTCCTAACTCGTAATTCTGGTTTCACATTATTCCATATGCAACTCTTCGCTTAAGGGAGTTGCTATTTTTTTAAGAAAAGGAAAATTAGATAAGTTGGGATTGGTAGAAATTAGTTCCTGCGCAGCGCTCTTAGCGTTCTCTAAGACTTTTAAGCTTAAGTATTGTCCGTACTTAAAGTTAAAACCAGTTTGAGTTGTGCCAAAGAGGGAACCAAAACCCCGAGTTTGCATGTCGTATTCGGCTAACCTAAATCCGTTGTTAGTTTTGGTAAAAAACTCTAACCGTTCGGAACTTGTGGTTACTGTAGAAAAAAGTAAGCAGTAGGATTGATACTCACCCCGTCCTACACGGCCACGAAGCTGGTGTAGTTGGGCTAGGCCAAACCTATCAGCGTCTTCAATTACCATAACGCTTGCATTGGGGATATCAATTCCAATTTCAATAACCGAAGTAGCTACGAGTATATCTATTTCTTTATTTTTAAATGCCAGCATGGCGGAGTCTT
>CAZCTL010000094.1:0-3078 GCA_964501685.1 uncultured Candidatus Saccharibacteria bacterium | reverse complement strand
ACATGATACTTATAGATGCGAAACTAGAAAGTGAACTTTCAGAACTTTCAGATGAAGACCGCGCAGAGTATCTCAAAGAACTTGGTCTGCCCGAAAGTGGATTAGACAAAATTATCAAAGAAGCGTACAAAACCCTCGGACTCATTACGTTTATTACCGCAGGTCCCAAAGAAAGCAAAGCATGGACTTGCACAAAAGGTTCTAAAGCGCCTCAAGCCGCAGGCAAAATTCACACCGACTTTGAAAGAGGCTTTATCCGAGCAGAAGTTATACAATGGGATAAACTTTTAGAAGCTAACGGCTATGTTGGCGCAAAAGAACGGGGTTGGCTCCGCGTGGAAGGCAAAGAGTATATAGTCCAAGACGGCGACGTAGTACATTTTAGGTTCGCCACTTAAGATTCATAGCGGGATCAACAACAGCTTTCACTTGTTCTCGCAAAATATAAGCATTCCCATGCTTTAACATTCCCAAGTACGAACTTACGGTTTCTCTCTTTGAAAATTCATTTAGATTCCGGAACATTCTCCGCTTTGTACTTGTTCGGAGTGTTCTATGGTGCGGAAAGTGTACCCAGCCCAAAAAGTCTACTCCTGAAGCCAGCGTGTTAATAGAAACTTTATTGGGGTGTAAAGCGAGTTTTAGTGTACTAGATAAAAATTCAGAAATAGAAGTTAATGTTTCTTGAAGATAGTCTTTATCTTGGCTAAATATAACAAAATCGTCGGCATAACGCATATAAAATTTCACCTTGAGACTATGCTTCATAAACTGATCGAGCTCATGCATATATACGTTTACTAGTAGTTGGCTTGTAAGATTACCTAATGGCAATCCAACTCCATGTTTTCCTGCTGTATGAAAACTATCAATAACCTCCCCCAGTAGCCACAAAATATTTTTATCTTTAATATATTTTTCTAAAATAAATTTTAGAATATTGTGGTCAATGGTAGCAAAAAACTTTCTGATGTCACATTTTAGGATATAACAGGTATGCGTGTAATTTTGAGAAACCTTCATACCTAATTGTTCAAAACGCCGTAGTGCTCGGTGCGTACCTTTGGCAAAACGACAGGAATATGAATCATATATGAAATGACTATCAAAATATCTATACAATTGTTGATAGATTAAATGGTGGAGTAATCTGTCCGGCACACTAGCTTTGTGAATATTGCGTGGTTTGGGGTCAGAAATATTAAACGCATAGTACTCTCCGTGAACATACATTTTATTATTTAGATAGCCATGTAGTTCTAAAATGTTATCCATTAGCTTAGCCTCAAACAAAGCCACGTCTTTCTTGTGCTTCTTCCCAGGTAAAAATGCTTTCCATGCATTAAGCAAATTATCTACTGTTATAATAGTTTCATAACTACCTAAAAATTGCTTCATAATATTTTTATGTCTTATAGTTCACCCCCCCCCCAACGCCTACGGTGCTGTTAAAAAGTAAAAACGCCTACTCCTATTGGCTCTTACTTTTTAACGACTTTCCAAAAGTTAACCGTGCCAGCTTAGGCAAGAAAATTGACTTTTACTTTCTTGAACTTCTTGAGTCAATTTTTACGTCTCTATATCTTCCACCACAACAAAAAGTAGTACGACTTAGCAGTGCCATTGCTAAGCTAGATGCACTTAAGTTCTTTCTGCAACTAGCTTGGGAGAACAAGTGCGTGCCTCAAGACAAATACGCAGTACTTTCTAGCAACCTTAATGAAATAGGAAAAATGCTTGGTGGGTGGAAGAAAGGACTAGAACAAAAAACTCCCACACCTGTATAAATGCGGGAGAAACAGTAAGTTTCGCAAGAACGAAACGATTGTCGTTGTCGGGATACCACCGATTGTCGTTCTCAAATGGATAGTCGTTGACGTTCACCCTGCCATCATTCAGATAGGCGTTGGCAACGAAGAACTATGTACGAAGTGCCGTCTGGGTCACTGCCCTGCGAACGTTCAGCGAAGAATGTTCACAAAAGCTGTATTTTATCTGGGACATAGAAGTCCACTAACACTTCGCACCAACTGTAGTGTTTTTTGTTCTGGAACAGGCGCACCTACTCTTCTGTAAGCCGTAGTCGACAGAACTCTCAAATACGTCTGTCCACAACCTTGACCATGAAGCCGTAACCGCATGGTATTGCAAGGCTACCCATCCAGTATATAACAAAAGCCCCGAAGACTCCAAGAACGTACTGTAGTAGTTCTAAGAGTCTAAGGGGCTAAGAGCCCAAGGTTTTCTAAGGGTTGAAGCGACAGTTACGCAAGAACGAAACGAAAGTCGTAGGCGGGAGACCACCGATAGTCGTCCTCAAATGGATAGTCGAGGACGTCCACCCTGCCACCATACGGATAGGCGCGGGCAACGAGCTTCTTCCCGCTTTTCCAGTAGGCGAGAAACCGGTCGTTGCCGTCACCAAAATCCCTGCGGTGCTCGACCAGATACACATCAACGGCAGCACGGTCTTGGAAGAGATTGTCATCAGCAACAAAAATCTCTTGAAAGTTCGCACGCACGCCGTTCAGCTCGTACTCCTGGCCTTGTACTTTGCGCAAAACTTTGCTCACAGTAGCCATAAATTCTCCTTCACTTTTTGAGGTTCTATTGTAAAGCCTCTTCCGTTCCGCGCTTTGCGGTCATAAGAAGAGACTATTTCTTTTTATTTGGATATTGCTCTAAAAATATAACAACTTAAATTATATCCTTAAAGCAATACACAAAAATGACTTTACATTATACCAAGCATGGTTATATAAGTCAATAGTGACAAAAAATCTTTAAAGTGTTAAAATTTGAGAACATTAATAACTAATCATATTCCCGATACACATCGGGATTAAGGAAACACCTTAATGCCAAAGTATGAGCTCATGTACATCCTCGCCTCTAGTGTGAGTGATGACCAGGTACCTACTCTCACAGAGCAGGTTAAAAAATATATCCAAGATTTCGGCGGTACCGAAATAGAAGAAACCCAACTTGGTAAAAAAAAGTTGGCATACCCCGTAAAGAAAACTCGCAATGGTTTTTATGTAGTGGTAGAGTTTACCATGGAAGCAAACAAAGTAAACG
>CAZCTL010000093.1:0-3078 GCA_964501685.1 uncultured Candidatus Saccharibacteria bacterium | reverse complement strand
TTGTATTATTCTGCACGGCACATGTATGGCAGCAGAGTAAATTTTAATGAGGTGCTAAAAGAGGCGGTAGGGCCACGGCGACTCATTCGTGCCATTGCTTATGTAGTGCAGGCGGATATGCCGGAAGAGAACACTTTTTTTGAAGCGTTAAGTAAGGCAGGGTTTGAGGTAAAAAAGAAAGACCTGCAGACCTTTGCGGGCGGCCACCAAAAAGGGGACTGGGATGTGGGGATTGCCATGGATATAGTAAAACTCATGCCTAAGCTAGATGTGGTAGTGCTGTGTAGCGGTGACGGCGACTTTGTTCCACTCTTAGAGTACTTACAAATGTCTGGTCAGTTGGCAGAGACTTTGTCTTTTGGAAAGTCTACCAGTTCCAAGCTAAAAGAGTTAACCGACCATTTTATAGACCTAGACAACGACCCAAAAAAGTTTCTTATTCCCATTAAGGGTGGTTCTAAAGCTGGTCGTACCAGCACTGGTGGAGTAAAGAAGAGTATGTTTGATTACTAGTACACCATTGCAGATTTCAGATTGTAGATTGCAAATTAAAATGCAAATACATTTATTCTGACAATTTGCAATTTAAAATTTATAATTTGCAATTCTTATGAAGGTTGTGTTAGACACAAACGTTTTGATAGACGGTTTTAAAGACGAATACAGTTATGAAAAAAGAGTGATAAACGAAGTTATTGCTGGTCGCATAGAAGCGTACGCGAATAAACAAACATTGCAAGAGAACAGGCTCATAATTAGCCAGTTATTAGAAAACCCTGAGTATAGGGATGAGTTAAATAATTTTTTTGCGCAGGTGACGCACGTGGTAAATCGGCATCACATACACATCGTGCCAGACGAGGAGGACAATAAGATTCTTGAGAGTGCAGTGGAGGCAGGTGCTGAGTACTTAATTACCAGTGATCGTGATTTGCTAGGGCTTGGTGATTACAAGGGTATAAAAATAGTCCGCGCGATAGACTTTTGGGCGCAGTACAAAGACGAAGGTAAAGACACATGGAATGAGTGGGCAAGCTTTTTAAGTGGGAAGTAGCTATCCCTCCCCTTGCTAGGGGAGGGGCAGGGGAGAGGTAGCAAATATGCGACAATACCCAAATCGTAATCTACCACTTGCTCGTAAGCTTCGTACCAATCAAACTCCTTGGGAAATAAAACTCTGGAGCTATCTACGTGCTGGTAGATTTTTCCAAGTTAAATTTAAGCGGCAAGTGCCATTTGGACCATACATTCTTGATTTTTACTCTGGTGACTACAGGTTTGGGATTGAGCTAGATGGTAGTGGACATGCAGAAGTAGATGTTAAAGCGAAGGATGAGCAGAAAGAAGAATATCTAAATGGTTTAGGGATACGGGTATTGCATATTTGGAATAATGATATAGATGGTAATATTGAAGGAGTGTTAGAGAAGATTCGATTATCATTAAATACATAGACTACCTCTCCCTAACCCTCCCCTGGTAAGGGGAGGGAATAAGAAAAGTAAGATTCTTGAACACGTCGATAACTATATTGATAAATGGCTGATCTTTTAGAAAACTTAAATTCAGAGCAGTTGCAGGCGGTGACTCACGGAGCTGGGCCACTTTTAATAGTTGCTGGGGCGGGGACGGGGAAGACCACGGTAATCACTCGTCGCATAGCATGGCTTATTCAACAAAAATTCGCGAATCCAGACGAAATACTTGCCCTCACATTTACAGAAAAAGCAGCTAGTGAAATGGAAGAGCGAGTGGGACTACTTATGCCACTGGGTTACGTGGACTTTTGGATATCTACTTTTCATGCATTTTGTGAGCGACTTTTAAAGCAACATGCGATAGATATTGGTTTGTCCAGTGAGTTTAAGCTATTAGATGATACTGGCCAGTGGATACTTGTGCATAAAAACTTAAACAAATTTAAACTTGATTATTACCGACCTCTGGGTAATCCGAGCAAGTTTATAAGCACGTTGTTACAACATTTTAGTAGATGTAAGGATGAACTTATCACTCCGGCAGATTATTTGAAATATGCCAAGGATTTGCAAGTTAGTCAGAGCCCTGAGCTTTTACCAGGTGAAGATGAAATAACAGAAGTGGCTCGTATTATGGAGCTTGCAGAAGCATATTCTACATACCAAAAACTTTTGTTAGATAATGAGTACTTAGATTTTGGTGATTTAATTAATTACACATTGGAAATTTTTTGCAAACGGCCAAAAATCTTAGCATACTATCAACATAAATTTAAGTATGTTTTAGTGGATGAGTTTCAAGATACAAATGTGGCTCAGTATGAACTTGTCAGGCTTTTGGCGGGCACGCCAAAAGCAGTCAAAAGTCATAAAGTTCATAAAGTAGAAAGCAAGACCGGAACATCTTCAACCTTCAACCTTCAACCTTCGACTAACTTAACCGTAGTGGGCGATGACGACCAGTCAATTTATAAGTTTCGTGGCGCAAGCGTTTCTAATATTTTAAAGTTTAAGGATGATTATCCCAACCTTAAACAAACTACACTTACACAAAACTATCGTTCAAGCCAAGAAATTTTAGACTTATCGTACAAGCTAATTCAGCAAAATAATCCAGATCGCTTGGAGGTGAAGCTTGGGATTAGCAAGAGGCTGGTGAATCCCACGGAAGAATCAAGAATCAAGAATCAAGTAAATACTTCCTCATATGTCATTCCGGAAGCCACGAGTCCTCGAGAGCTATCCAGAATCCATACGAGCGCTGGCAAAGATGGATCCCCGGTTCTCGAGGACTCGCCCGAGGATGACAAGACCAAGAAAGTGATAAGTGAAATCCAAGTTCTAGAGGGCAAAGACCTTAGCGACGAGCTTGATTTAGTGGTGAAGAAAATTTTGCGAATTAAACAAACCTATCCAGAGTGTAGCTGGAACGATTTCGCTATTCTTATTCGTTCTAGGGGTGCTAGCGAGGAAATATTACCTAGACTAGAAGCTTCTGGTATTCCCTTTACATACTTATCTAACACAGGTCTTTACAAGAAACAGCTAATAGCAGATATTATCGGTTATCTTAAACTACTTGGAAACTTACATGAGTCTG
>CAZCTL010000092.1:0-3166 GCA_964501685.1 uncultured Candidatus Saccharibacteria bacterium | reverse complement strand
CTCACACACAAAATGTCCAAGAAAGTAACGTTTCTCAAATAAAAACTCATTAACTGAGTGGAACTCATTTATCGATACAAGATGACAGAAACCAGATACGCCACGGACTTTTCTCCAATACAAGTAATAAAAAAATACATTGGTTGCCAGTCCATGGCTGGTCCACCTTTGGTGGAAAAGTGTAAAGTAAAGATCAAAAATAAAACAGCAGTAATTATTTCCCACGGGATTATCACTGCTGTTGATGGCATATTTGTGTAGTGAGACCTTCAAAATTGGTTAAAAGCTTGGGCTGTTGCTTTGGCCCAACTCTTTGTATGTGAGCTTAGGAGAGCCTTGCTGGTTTTCACGAGCTTTTTTTGGTTGGCGGAGATTTCTGAAGTCACTGTCCACGGCTGTTCGTCTTCAGCAAAGATGGTGATGGTATTGATGTGCATGGAAAATGAGACTTGTATATTTTGAAGTCTTGTTTTTTTCCATAGCATATTTTTTAATTCATCCCATAAGGCATCGGCTGTTATGCCCTTATAAATAATCATGCAATGTTTTTCAGAAATGAGTTCTTGATGCTCAAATTCATATGTTGCCATCCCCGCAAGGCGATGTTGCATATGAATGTAAAAAAACATCACGGATACCAGCCCTCTACCATTGTCTATCACAACAACCAAAGGCTTCTGGCGGATTCTATCGCAAAATTCCTTCTTGTCCATTTAAATTCCTCCTAGAGATGGTGGTGGTGATGCCACGGAATGTGGCGTGGTTGCGAAAATCGCAAGTAATAGTACCATTTAAGGCACGTTTTGGCAATGGAGGTGTGCAGGGCTTGTCATCCTGCCTGTCCGCCAAAGTTTTAACGACGGAGGATTTTTCAGGAGTAGGCAGATTCTTCGTTCAAATGCAGACATTTGGACTCAGAATGACGATGCTAATTGAAATCTTAAACATTATTTATCTCACTCTAATACTAGGTTGTATTAGAGTGTTGTTTAAAAGAATTTAACATTAACTATTTTTGCACCTTTTCCTTACTTGTCTCTTGTCTCTTGTCGCTTTATACTCAACTTAAGTATTTTGCATGATTCATAACTCTCGACTCGTAACCCATAACTCCGCTTTGCTATGCCCAGTAATACAGCTTTCCAGCTGAATTCATAACTCATGATTCATAATTCATAACTCAATCTTTTCCATGCCAGAACTGCCAGAAGTAGAAACAGTTGTACGAGAACTAAATAAAAAGCTCACTGGACGGACCATAAAGTCCGTGGAGGTTCGTGTGTCTAAGCTGATTGGCATTGGACCTGCGGGTTTAGGCAATAAGAGGGAAGAAATAGGAGCCAAGGGGAAGGAGTTTGAGAAGTTGCTTAAAGGTAAAAAAGTACTAGGGGTAAAACGGAGAGCTAAGTTGTTGATATTTAGTTTCGTGACGAATAATAAAACTCTCTCCAGAACCCTCTCTGTCCCGATGCGACATCGGGACATCTCCCCCATGGTGGGAGAACAAGACATTAAAATGCTGGTGCACTTAAAGATGACAGGACAGTTTATTTTTGAAGACAAGGCTTTAAAGAAAAAAACTGGTAGTAAATATCGGATACTCAATAAAGTGTCTGCTCCACTGGTGCAATTACCAGGCAAACACACGCATGTAATTTTTCAGTTTACCGACGGCAGTACTTTGTACTATAACGATGTGCGCAAGTTTTCGTATTTAAAACTTGTTAAAGCAGAAGAATTATCAAAAGTTGCAGAACTAAACGAGTATGGTCCAGAACCATTATCTAAAGATTTCGGTTTATTCCCTTTTATGACGACCGTTAAAAAGAGGAATAAGGTTAGTATTAAGCAGGTGCTTATGGATAATAGCGTGGTGGTTGGGATAGGGAATATTTATACCGATGAGATACTTTTCCATGCAGGGGTGAGGCCAGCACGGTTAGTATCAAGTATTAAGCATCAAGAATTAAGGAAAATATATGAATCTATCAGACCCGTATTGCTACAGGGTATTAAAACCAAGGGCTCTAGTGTAGGGGACTTTATTCGCACAGATGGGACTTGGGGGAGTATGGGTAAATTTCATTATGTGTATGGTCGGCGTAACCAACTTTGCAAACTCTGTGGTAGTATAATAGAAAGCATTAAGCTCGGTGGCAGAACAGCTAGTTTTTGCCCTAGGTGCCAAAAATAGAGACAAGCAACAGGAGACAAGTGACAAGAATTAATACATAAAATAATTGGAAATTTTATGTTCGACGATGTTAAGCACTCCAAAGGGTATAGGAAACTAATCGTTTGGCAAAAAGCTGATCAGTTGGCTTTTGAAATCTATTTAGTAACTAAGCAGTTTCCTAAAGACGAACTATTTGGTTTGGTTAGCCAGATGCGTCGATGCTCTGTATCTGTACCAGCCAATATTGTTGAAGGATATGCTAGGAAAGGCGTGAACGAAGAGTTGCATTTTTGCAATGTCGCTTATGGTTCTATAAGTGAGCTCGAGTATTTCATAGATTTTAGTTTGAGATTGGGTTATATAAACGAAATAACCCATGGTAAACTAATGTTGTTGCGTGATGAAACTGCCAGGTTATTAATTGGCTATATTAAATCTTTAAAGTCTTGACTTGTGACTTGTTGCTTGTGTCTTGTTGCTTGTCTCTAATAATATATGACAAACGAAAAATGGGATGCTTTGTGCGAGAGGTTGGAAAGTCAGTATCCAGACTTACATCGCTACAGAGAAAAACTAGAAGGTGAACATGCGGGCCACCAAGAAATTTTAGAGTTTGTGGGTCCAGTTGGACCTATGCGCGTGGTGCGGGTGAGTAAACCCGCGGTGGAAAGTGTGGAGCACCACTATTCGCACCGGCAAGGTGATACTGCTAAAGATAAATATCATTTTTCCGAAACCGAGCTTACGCACAAAGTGCGAGTCTACCGCGAAGTAGACGGGGAGTGGGAGGAGATGGCGGCGGATAATTTGCTATAGTTTTGTCAGAGTCTTTGTATGTCATTTCGGATTCTATAAGGCTATGTAACATCTTGTTATTTGATGGGCACCATCTAACCTAATCAAAGTATTTTAGAATTATTATAATTTTGGCACATTCATTTTTTGTATGCTCATGTTAGATGGTGCCCATCAAGACGGTATGAATTTACA
>CAZCTL010000091.1:0-3208 GCA_964501685.1 uncultured Candidatus Saccharibacteria bacterium | reverse complement strand
TTAGAGCCACGAGGGTCTACGGCAGCCATGGCAGGAGTGGCTAGAAAAACGGTTAAAACTACTGTGAGCAGTAGTTTTAACCACACATTATTTCCTTGTAAAAACCCTTTAAACTTCATTGATTAATTTATAGTAGAACTTATTCATTTAGTCTTTAGATGTCTAGATGGGCATCATCTAGCATACCATTTACTAATAAACTAAATGTTGCTACACATGTTTGCTGAGGATATCAGTTAATGCTAGATGATGCCCATCAAGTACGCAAACCTGCTGTCAACTAAATAATTCTCATTAAATCACTGTACCGTTATACTTTTTGCGTTAGTAGTCCCATTATCGTTCTTAATGGCAAACGTAGCCGTACCTGTACCGGGTTCAAGCTTCACGTTAATTTGCGTATCACTCTGATAGTCTATTGTGCCACCCACAGTACCGGTCGACACCAACTCATTACCAGTTTCGGCAAATGCCCCATACAATACCACGTAAGTGCCAGACTTAGCAGTGCCGTTCGTATACTGTGGATTACCATTTGGATTAAGCCCTTGTATGCCGGTAATTGTACCTGCCCCATTTGGATTTTCAAACATATAACCCGGACAAGTAGACGGATTTCTTACACACTGCTCAGCCGTTCTTTCTTCTGCACTTGTTTCATTTGGAGTAAAATCTCCAGGGATAACTGCGTTATACGTAGGTGTCTTAATGCAAGCAGTCGCTTCTTTTAGGGTAACTGTTCCCTTTATGGCTAGTTGACTCAACACGGAAACCATAATACCAGTCACCACAGCACTCCAGCCCGGGCCACCGGTTGTAGCATTACTTGGTGCTAAGTTAAACACCGAGTTCACTGCCGCTGTAATTTTACTGCTTATCAGGTCCACAGACTGTACAATCCTTTTTGTATTGTTGGCATCAAATCCTGCCTTTTTTCCTCCAGACACCTGTTCTAAAATAGCACTTTTTTCACTCTCGCCAGCGGCTACTGCAGACAAACTCTGATAAAAGAGCTGGTAACCTCTGCCGGATGGATCGCCTCGAAGGGTGGCAGTTTTAGACAGCTTTACATAGTAGTCTGGATCATTGGGGTCTAAACTGTTTACTTGACTTGGGTCAAAGCCCACATGTTCCAAAACTTTTGCCCTTATATCCTTCTTAAACTGTTCTTCGTCTACCCTACCACAGTTTAGCCGGGGTATGAGATTCTTTATCATTTTCTCGTCAGTTTTGTCATACCCATCTTGCGCGCTTACAAATTTTGTTACGTAATCATCTACATTTTTGCCCACAAGCGCATCGTTGTAATACATGAAGTTGGCAATGGTATGGTCTTTATCAAACCTGGTAACAAAGTTCAACACATGATGCTTAATATAGTTAAGCACTACCTGACCAATAACAGTCCTTAAAATTTGTTCAAGAATACGCGGTGTGTCCCAAGCAATAGTTACCACAAACGCATTAGCAGTCTTTATGCCAAAACCGCTAGATGCGTCTGTCACAGAAGCAGGACTAAAAACTTCGGCATAATCTCTCTTCAAAACATCCAAAGCATCTTGCATTTGCTCTTTTTCTAGTTGCCCCGCCCTAAACACTGGATAAGTATTGCTCCACCTACCGGCTCCTCTAGGGGCAATACCACCAGCTGTAGCCGTTGCATCAGCAATAAGTTGCCCTTGGATGGCCAAGGATTTTACGATGGATGTATGCAAGCCCACCACAGGTTGTGGTACATCCACGGTATATAACTTGCCTATAGTATCGGTAAACCTGCGTTGCAACTCTTTGGCAACTATTTGGTCGGGTGCTTCTGTGGAAACTTGTGTCCACATATCTGTGGAGATAGCATTATAATCTGCCACTATACCGTCTATCTTAGTTACATAAGCACGCACCGCTTCGGTATCTGCTTTGCTAGAGACCCTAAACTTACTTGGATCCACTTTAGGGTTTATAGGTGGCTTATTTGCTCCCAAGTCTTGAGTAATTTGCGCCTGAAGCTGATCTTTATCTATAACGCTATTTATAATCTCGTAACTAGCCCTAGGGTCTGCTTGCACTTCGGCTAGATACTTCTTGTATTCTGCTAGTTCGGTATCGCTTTTTTGTTTGGCTATTTGTACTTCATCCGGTGAAGGAGGCTTGTACAAAAAACCCGGACGACTCCAAATGGTGGTAACAAGTAAAGCCACCACCACTAGACTAGATACTACCACAATCACTTTTTGTTGATTTGCAAGTTGCATAAATGTTTTTTATTTCACTATTTACTCTGTATGCATAGAGTATAACACAAAACTCACCCACAAAAAAGCCTTGCGCTAGAGCAAGGCTTAAACTTATGTCAAAGAAGAGCACTACTTATTTAACCAGTCACACACAATTAAACTTAAACTAGTCCACACACAAATACAAACCAAAACCATTACCATCTGCATATCCACCATTTAGAATTTGTGCGCGACCTGACCGGCAATAAGGTGTTATACCTATACCATTTTCACCTACTAGCTGATACCAGCTGGAGTTAGGAATAGACAATCTCGTACCGGTATCAGAGGGATTCCTTACAGGCGCAAGTGTTGGGCAAACAATATATTTATGTGGTGGCACTTGTTCTATGCACATGCCATTACTTGCCTGCGAGTTCGACTGTCCAGTATCTGCTGCGCAGCGTCTATAAGTAGAAATTGTACGAGTGTCTAAAACTTGACCATTAACAGATCCAACCAATTCAAACGTAACGGAGCCATTACCATTTATATCATGACCAATATTAAATGCATATGCGTCCATTGTATATAGTTTATCCCACTATATTATAGATTTTGTAAAATATTGCAACGAACCATTTGTTACAATTAAGCGAGCTTCACCAGAAGATACACTAGCAGACAGGGTAAAATGTTCATTTCCAGCTTTAGCACCAGGATTAAAAGGACAAACTCCCACACTCGCAGGTGCGGTAATAGTACCAATTTGAAGTCGTGCCGGCGCACCCCTACAAGTACTCACATTTACACATTTGTTTCGTTGACAACCATCACCATTACCATTCGGACCCTCATAAGAACAACCTTCTCCAGACTTAGCTGGACAACAAGAAGTTGGAGAGCCACAAGAGCCTGAGCATCGCCAATAGTCTACATAAATCGCTTTCAATATCCCGTCCTTATCGGCATGGCAACTATCATACTGATACCCA
>CAZCTL010000090.1:0-3358 GCA_964501685.1 uncultured Candidatus Saccharibacteria bacterium | reverse complement strand
TTATTGATTAATACCTATATATCATGCGGAAACTATTCCATTCTGTCAAAACCACCCTCCACAACAAGGGTGCTCCTTGTGCAACACAAGGAGCACCCTTGTAATTAATCGTTTTTGGGACGATATTGAAGTGCTTCGGCTAAATTGTCTTTGGAGATATTTTCTAAGCCAGCCAAGTCTGCGATAGTCCGAGCAATCTTAAGCAACCGATGGATACTCCGACCAGATAAATTAAACTTTTGAGTTGCAAAAGCAAGAATTTCCGACTCGGCTTGTCCAAGTTTACAGTATTTACGAATTTCTACTACACTCATCTCGCTGTTAGTCCTAGCTCCACCCAACCGAACACGTTGGACACTTCTCGCCCGCTCTACCCGTTCTCTTACAATTGCTGAGCTTTCTGCTTTTGGATCCTCTGACATTTTTTCGTACGAGAGTCTAGGTACGTCTATGTGTAAGTCTATCCGGTCTAGCAGTGGTCCCGATAGCCGTTTTTGATATTTGAATACTTGTGATGGAGTACAAACACACCGTTTAGTACTATCACCAAAATAGCCACAAGCACAAGGGTTAAGGGCCGCAACTAAAATGAATTTTGCGGGAAAAGTAAATGTATTCTTTGCTCTAGATACGGTAACAACTCCATCTTCTAGTGGCTGCCTTAGGGCCTCTAAAACGTTCCTCGGAAATTCTGGTAGCTCGTCCATAAACAATACCCCTCTGTGGGATAAAGTAATTTCCCCAGGTTTTGGACTACTACCACCGCCTACCAACGCAACACTAGAAGTGGTATGGTGTGGACTACGCACGGGTCGCTCCACCACAACCCCTGAACTTGGCAGCTGTCCAGCGATGCTATATATTTTTGTAAGTTCTAGAGTTTCTGAGAGCTCTAGCGCAGGCAACAGCCCAGATAGCGCTCTGGCCAATAATGTTTTACCACTCCCTGGGGGACCAGACATAAGAACATTGTGGCCACCACTCGCGGCTACTTCCAGCGCTCGCTTAGCAGTTTCTTGACCAGAAACATCTTGCATGTCCATACCTAGTTTCTTATCTAGTTTCAATACTGCTAAGTCTGTTTCTTCTTGTACTTCAAGTTGTGCCGCGCCTAACAAGTGTCCAAGCAATTCAGCAAATGTTTTCACAGGAATAACTTTTAATCCACGAACCAGCGCAGCTTCTTTTGCGTTACTTACAGGAACATATAACTCACTTACTGAGAGCTCCTTTGCTTTTAGAGCTATAGCCAATACACCCGGGACCGCACGAACTTTGCCGTCCAGCGATAGCTCACCTACAAACCACTTACCTTCCACAGAAAAACTAACCTGATCATCTGCCAACACAATTGCTAAAGCGATTGGCACGTCAAAATGCGTGCCTATCTTTTGTGTATCTGCGGGTGCCAAATTTATAGATACCCTAGTTTGTGGATATTTACAATCGGAATTTTTAAGTGCGCTTTTTACTCGTTCTTTGCTTTCTTGCACAGCCGTATCTGGCAAGCCCACGATAATAGTAGCGGGTAGCCCATTGCTAATATCCGCCTCTACTTCCACTACCTCCGCCTCCAGCCCTACCACGGTAGCTGTTGTAACCTTTGAGACCATATGAATGTAAATAAATTACAAAATCCAAATTTCAAATTTCAAATGGCAGAACCGCAATATCTTCTGTTTTATTTTGACATTTGAAATTTGATATTTGAAATTTCATAATTACAAACTTGTCTTGCTTACAACCACATTTTTGTACAATAAGAATACAACACCTACAATAATATATATATCCCCTAAATTCATATAGCCAGTGCCAACTTGTAAAAAGTCGCGAACATATCCTAAATACAGTCGCTCAAACACATTTACCAATGCCCCACATATAATCAACACCCAAGAAATCCGCTCTACTACTGTTAAATTTTTCCAGATTTTCCAGACATTATATCCTACCAAGCATATTACCCCCACATATACGCTATACATTATTGACTCAGGCAGGACAATACTAAAAGCAAAATGATAATTTGCAAACCCCTGCACACCTAAGCCCGGCAAAACACTCCAACTCCGGTTAAACAGCACTGCCCTACTGCCAATGTCTAATACAAATAAAATTCCAGCCAACAAAAACCAAACAAGCGAATCCCGTATTTTGAATTCGCTTGTAAAAAAAGTCTTAAACATACTAAACAGCTTTATCGGCAAAAGGCATTGCCGCAAGTCTTGCCTCACTAATTTCCTTACCCTCGTCATCTAGCCCATAGGTACCGGCCTCAATTTTAGCTAAAGCCCTAGAGATTTTTTCCAAATCACTAGATATACGAGCAATTAAATCTTGATTCACCTCATCAATTTCTAATTCCGAAGCCGCATCCCCCTCCTGATTGCCCAACTCAGTATGTGGAGAAAGACCATTTAACTCCTCAGTTAAGCTCTTTTGCAGTTCTAGCAATTTTTGCTTGCATTGCTCAATAAACTCTTGTGATAACATAAAATAATTGATAATTGCTCCGACGCTTCGGTCGGAGCAGATTGATAATTACAGATTGATAATTGCAGATTGCCAAAGACAATACACAGTTGTCAATTTGTAATAATTCTAACACAAAAAGTGCTTATAAATACAATGCGCCCCTGCTAAGGGCCACGTTTATTAGGTGCCCAGCAGAGGCGCGAGGCCTCAAAAGCTTGAGCATCGTTACGCAACGGCTTTTATACCCAATTTTTAGATATAAAACCCGCTGCATAAAGACACATTTCGTCGCTTTAAGGAATTTCTAACCAATACAGGTGAGATAGCGTCTGACAGTCCAAGTTTAGTGCCAAACTGAACCTTAAGCTCTCCTTACGGTGGTCTTCCACCTAAAACAAATTGTTCTTTATTTTTTGATTTTTGATTTTTAGTATTAAATACCTCACCACACGTGAGGCGAGAACCTACATTTTATTTTTGTTTTATACAAGTCAGCTTGACTTGGGCAAGCTATGACGAAGAGCAAAAGGAAAACTGAACACAAAGTTAGGTGCAGCTAAATTTAAAGCCACATCCTCAAATGTAACTTGGATTACTACACCAAAATTACTTACTGTGCAGGTTTCCTTCGTCCAATACAATCCCGATGTTGCATCGGGACGACACTATTATTTAGTTGTTAATGTGCTAAAACTGTATCTGTATTAATTCTAAAATTTAATTGTGACTATGTCAATTTATACTTGTGAATTAGTCAAATTAAGGCGTATCCATGAGTAAAATTACGATTAGGGCATACACAATCCCAAAAAATATATGTTTTAATTAGAAACTAGTCTGTGGATAAGTTGTTTATAAGTATGTTCTCAAACAATAATCT
>CAZCTL010000089.1:0-3454 GCA_964501685.1 uncultured Candidatus Saccharibacteria bacterium | reverse complement strand
AGACATCTCTCAAACCATTCTTTTGCGTAATCGTGGATAATATATTTTCCAAACTCATCGCAATTACCAGAGGCTCTGTAGTTGAAAATTTTAGTGAAATCTTTTTGAGCAAAGTGCTTACTATTCCATCCAACGTCGAAAATAAATAATAGGTATGTAAATACCAGCATCAAGACAATTAGGAAAATTAATAATAGATAGCTCAATATTTTACTTGTCTTATTCATAATTTTTCTGCTGAGTTATTAATTAAAACACAAAGCCCCACGCCAGCCAGAGCCTTGCGACTCCCATACCCCTTTCGGGATATGGCTCGTGAAAGCGCTGAACGCAGGGTTCAGTATCTTTCACGAGTCTTGAGTGCCATGCCCAGCCGAAAAACGACAGAGTTTAGGCTATTCGATGATTATGCTGGGATTATACGCCTATTTAGAAAAAATGTTAAACTTCGGATATTAAAGACCATCGCTTATGCCGTTACCAATTATTAAGTTAAAAAAATCAGCTTATAATAACTATCTCAAAAAGCTATTCAAGAGTTATCAGCTTTTTCAAAGACTTCTTTTAACGAGGCCTGAACTGGTGAGGGCTATAGATAATATATGGAAGCAGTATGGATATCCAAAGAGGATAAGTTATTTTCATAACGCTAAAAATGTTTCAGAGATGAATAGGCAAAACAGAGAAATTTATAATAAGCGTATACAATTTGTGAAAGCTTTAAAGAAAGAAGGACTGGAGGCCTTTCACGCAAAAATACAGTCACTATTAAATAGTAATAAACTGGGACAAGAGTGGTTTATTACAGTCGCGGATTTTATTATGCTTGGGCATTTCATGCCGCCTGGTAAAGATTTAGACATTCAGGTCAAGAAAATAAATGGGCGCGAAGCAGCGTATATTGAAATTGGACCAGAAACTTCAATAGATGACTTTGAATTAGCTATGCCTAAAATCAAAGAATTACAAAAAAAATTATACCCAAATTATAAAAAACGTAATTATAGCCCTAAATTTTATAAGCACGTAAGTACCTTATTGGGCGTAGCGGAGGCAAAGGATAATTCGCTACTTTTGGAGGATGTAATTACGGGGCAAAAGCATATTAAAACAGTAGCGGATATAATGAGCGACCTCTATATAAGCTCTAATGACATAAGTATCAAGGCAGATAAACGCAGGGCAAACAATTATAGTCAAACAAAACGTCGTATTAAAAAATGACAACTTTTTAGGGGAAAATTGTCATCTCGTATGATTTTACATTTGTTAAGCTGTGGGTACAAGCTCACAGTTTTTTATTTGTAAGACCGTCGCGAAAGCCCCTTATATGTTCAGCGGGTTCCCTGCGATGGTCACCTGCTGAGCGTTTAGGGGATTTTATATGGATTGCGAATTAAAAGATCACACTATTGGAATAAACTACGACTGGGACTTTGCCTGTAAACAATGTAAATGTCTATTTGTTCAAGATTTTAGAGCGTATCCAGCACATCATGAATATCGAAGCAAGCTAATCAAGCAAAATTTGATAAATAGATTTAAGAAGTTATGGAAACTTGAATGGTACAAACTACTGGCTACACGACAAATAGTAAGAAAAATTAGGCTTGCGAGACCGACGCATAATAGCTCACCAATTAATTTAAAGACAGATAAAATCTACACGCTCGAGGATTTTTGCAAACCAGTAAAAAGGTTAAACGGTTATGGAATTACAAACAATTACAATTAAAGAGTATTTGACCCGAAAAGGGGTTGCTTTCCGCGAATCCAACAATGAACTAATAGCCAGATGTATATTTAACAATTGTGATCAAGACAGTACGGGAAAGGAAGCCCACTTATACTTTAGTCCCCAAACTAGCCAATACCAATGTAAGAAGTGTAATGAAAAGGGCAATATTTTTACTCTGGCCAAGTTTTTCAATGACCCTATAACAGACATAGCGCGTGCCCCTCTTAAAGGGCAGAACAGACAACATCAAGCCGAGCCTATTCCAGCAAAGGCTTTTCACCCCTCTTTGGTTGACCAATGCCATAAAGCCTTGCCGGATCGCATTAGGCAGTATTTGAATGACCGTGGTATTGGCAATGAGGTGATTAACGATTTTAAGATTGGTTGGGGAGAATTTTATAAGCAAAACTGGATAACCTTTCCCATTCAAGACCGAGATGGGCAATATCGTTATTTTAAGTTGCGCCAAGACCCTAGCAAGGGCAAGAAAAAGATAACTTCCCATTCAGGAATAACAGCCGAGCTTTACTCTTGGCAAACTTTGCAGCAAGCCCAAGATTTTATCGTAATTTGTGAGGGCGAGTGCGACACCCTACTATTACTGTCGCACGGTGTTCCGGCTATTACTTCTACTCACGGGGCGGGAACCTTTAAGCAAACATGGGTTGGCCAATTTACTAAGTTTGAAAAAGTCTATGTTTGCTATGACAACGACAAGGCTGGCAAAGAGGGAGCCGGAATGGTTATTAGACAGCTTCAAGATTCCGGCTGTAAGGCCATTTACCAGATTGATTTACCGAATGACTTGGGAAAAGGCGGCGACATTACCGATTACTTTGTGAGATTCGGTGGCAATGTAGATGACCTATTTTTGAAATTAGCAAAGCAGGTTCCAAACCCAAATATAGCAGCATTGCGAGTAAAAAAAGTTACTCTGCCAGCCCAGTCGGTTAGCTTTGAAAAATGGCAAGCAGTTATACAAGATAATTTTCCAGACCTACTTTTTCCTGCTGAAATTTCTTTGTCCATTTTAAGCCAACTATTAATAACGGACATAACCAATCCGTTTGCCCTAGTTTTGGTTGATGTGCCCTCTTCCGGAAAGACTATTGCTATTAACTTTTTTGACGGTATTCCGGAGCTAACCTACTCCACGGACAAGTTCACACCAGCGTCTTTTGTATCCAGTGCTGCTAACGTTGCCAAGGAAGATCTAGTAGAGGTTGATCTCTTACCGCGCATACAGTACAAAATGTTTCTCATTCGTGACTTTGCCACTATTTTTTCTAAGCGCGAAGATGACTTAAACGAAATTCTAGGTATTCTCACCAGAGTATTAGACGGGGAGGGTTTAAGTTTAGATAGCGGTATACACGGGCAACGGGAATACAGAGGCGAATACCTGTTTATGATGTTGGCCGCTTCAACCCCTATACCTCCACGAGTTTGGAAGATGATGGGCAACCTAGGTTCACGGCTCTTTTTTCTGAATATGCATACGCTGGAAAAATCCGAAGAGCAGCTAATAAACCAACTAACTAGCGCAACCTATAAAAAGAAAGAGGCCGAGTGTCGTGAGATTACAAAAAACTTTCTCTATACGTTATGGAATGCTTACCCTCAAGGTATAGAGTGGGACAGGACAAAAGATGACCAAGAACTTATACGCATAATCGTTTATTGTGCCAAATTATTGGCTAGGCTGCGGGGAGTAAT
>CAZCTL010000088.1:459-3484 GCA_964501685.1 uncultured Candidatus Saccharibacteria bacterium | reverse complement strand
GCTGGGCTTGTTTTTTTATTGAGTTTTAGGTACACTTAGCTGACCGTGTCAAGGTACTGTTCGTTCTAATTACTTATTACTATTTACTAACTACTAATAACACATGCCAAATACGAAATCGGCCGCAAAGGCCATGCGGGGAAGTGCCCGCAAACGAGTCTACAACCTCCGCACCAAAGACAAGTTTAAGACTGCCATTAAAACAGTTAAACAAGCTGTGGAAGCTAAAAATTCCGAAGAAGCTCTAAAAGCTCTAACCGCAGCTTACGCCACACTAGACAAAGCAGCTAAGAAGAAAGTTATACATAAGAATACCGCAAATCGTAAGAAGAGTAGACTTGCCAAAGCAATCAATAAACTTAAAAAGAGTTAATACCTCTACCCACGCCTCTTCCCCAATCGAGTTGAGGACAGGCTCTATTTTAGGTGAGGAACAAAACAATATCCCTCCGCTTTTAGCGGAGGGATATTGTTTTGCCAACTATCATTCTTGGCAGCAACAATCGCAACCTGCAACCTTGCAAGCACCCATGTTATCATGGTCACAATTAGCACACTCATGTGCCGGAGTTGCTGCATGGTCCATTTCTTCGTCTGGCATAGTTTTATAATTAATAATTAATCTTTACAACTCCATAATACTACAACTTTGAGAAGCTTTCCAGAAACTATTCCCCACTATCTGCCGAAGGGCCATAGATGGAGGGTACTTTGCCACCCATGGGACGGATGTATGTAGAAAGTTGTCCACGATGGTGAATAAGGTCAAGTAACATTGCCCAAGCCATTTTACCTCGAGTAGACTTCCAGTCCATTTTCTCGCCCATTCCAGCTACGGCCTCGCTATCCCACACCTCTTCTGAAGTCTGTTCGGCTAAAATTTTAACCTCTTGAAACATTTGCATAATGGTGCTACCTGCTTCAGTGGCACTAGCGAAGTGTGGCGCTGTCATTGCGCTAAAGTCCACTTTGCCATTGGTTAAAATTTCCTTAATTACCCAACCAGCCTCGCCGACCATATTATTTGCAAGCTCCATGGCCGTCTTTGCCTTTGGGTCTGGCTTATAGTCTTGGTTACTTGCAGGTATGGCACTAAGTGCACGCTCAAACCTTGGTGCTTCGTCTACTACGGTAAAAACAAAAAATTCTCGTTCAGTCATAGAATTAGTAATGAGTAAGGAGTAATTTAGTAATAAGAAAAATAAAACCTTGGCTAATTACTTATTACTAACTACTACTTACTTGGTTAATTATTTTTGGTTAATCATGCTGGCTATAAGCTGCAGCATAATAGTTTTGTCCTGCATGCTACTTTCTTCTATAAGCACAGCAAGCGCTATCATGGTAGTATCATCTAATTTTCTTTCTCCTTTCCGATTATAAAATGAATTATTTTGCACTAAATAAACTAATAATAGTAATGAAGCAATTTGTTTATTACCAGAAATAAATAGCTCTTGCTTAATTATATTATAAAACAACAAAGCGCCGATACCAGCCACGCTAAGTTTTTGATTACTCAACTCAGCAATAAACTCTTTAAACTGTGCGCCCTGTTCTTTTCCAAAACCCTTATCGGCAAGACCGCTATTGCTAAGCCTGGTACTAAATTTAGAAATAACCGATATGTAATCTTCATACTTGCTTACTTTTGCTAATTGACCATTAGGTTGCTTGGGGAAATCACCTTCATCAAACCTTACCAGTGTAGTCCATGTGCTTGCGTACTCTGTAATCACTAACAAAAACTCCTTCTCAAGTCCAAAGGTCTTGCGTGTGGCGATTGCCCGCTGTAAAAGCTTTACTGCACCCTCCAGCTCCTTAAGTTTTGCCTGGGACTGTTCCTTTAACCTCTCCTGATTAACCACAAACCCTTTGAGTAGGTAGTCGCGCAAGCGCTGGGTTGCCCAAATACGAAACTGCGTACCACGCTTAGACTTTACTCTGTAACCAACGGAAATAATAACATCCAAGTTATAGTAAGTAGTTGGCTTATTTAAGGGAATACCGGAAATTCCGGTATTGGCTTTTTTAAGCGAAGTTTTATCCCTCTCAAGCTCACCTTCCTTAAAAACATTGGCAATATGCTCATTTACTGTATTTATGTCTCGTTGAAAAAGCGCTGCCATTTGAGCGCTTGAAAGCCACACCGTGTCCCCTTCAAAATTAACCTCTACCGCCGGTCCTTCGGTGGCCTTATAAATAGTGACTTCGCTTACATTTCGCTCGTTTATATTTTCCATATTTTCCAAAATCTTAAAGCTTATACTTTCCGCTATCTGTGCTCAACCCCTAATATTGACGGCCGTCAGATTTAGGGAGGATGTTTTTAAAATACTTTTTTAGATCTTTATCATCATCAAAACTATCTATTCTTGCTATTCTAATATACCTCATAAGTCCAGACCTCTTTAGTACCTCTATAGCGCTTCCCGCTAAAGCAAATGGGTAAACATATACACTAGCCTGCAACGCATAAAATCCAAAATCTTTTAATAATTTTCTCAGTTTATTACGAACAACACGAGCCTCTTCAGGAATGTCAAACATTATCAACCTCCATTTATTGTCCCAACTTGCCGACAACTTATCTATTCTAGCTTTTTGCATGAGAGCTTCTATCTCTCCATGATTTGTTAAAGACAGTAGTCGCTTTGACTCCTTATACTCTACTTTAATCCACCCTTGTTTTCGGAGTCGATATATAGTCGCATCTAGTCTTTTATTAGCTTTATACTTTGCATATTCAGGATACAAGGCTTTTTGTAAAGTTGGATAAGCAAATATAGGCGCCACCGCTTCCTTAGTAGCCAGCAAATATAGCAACACCTTACTGGTTTTAGTTAAATCTTTTGTGTCTCTTATCATGTGCTCATTTACTTCAATCGATACATGCAAACTCTAATATACATAACATACCCCTAATATGGACGGCCGTCAATATTAGGGGTATATATATTTTGTTAAACTTCCAAACATTATATATGTGTTTTTTGTTTACGACTTCGTCAATCTTAAATCAATT
>CAZCTL010000088.1:0-449 GCA_964501685.1 uncultured Candidatus Saccharibacteria bacterium | reverse complement strand
AATACCCCTAATATTGACGGACGTAAATATTATGGGTATGCTTAATTTAACTTGAATTTATTTATATAAAATTTATAACCATCAAAGAATATTGAATTTGCCAGTATAATATTATTCTCTATTTTTAAATTTCTTATATAAGTAGTACCAAACAAATAATCCAGCAATGCCTATGAAGGGAAAAGGCCAATATTGTATCAATGGCTCAAAGTCTTGTGGAATAACTAAATAATCTGTAAATGGTAAAGTTGCCCACATTGAAATGGAATTCATAGACTCCGGCCCGGTGCCATTTATATACTCTTGTTCTACTTGCATCCAAGCTTCATAGTTTTCTTTCTGCTGTGGTGTTTTGGCAGTATCTATATCTGTCTGGGAGACAAGTGGTTTGGATAGCGCTCAATTCCACTTAAAAATGCGACAGATGGTAAAATGAGAGTGTAAACATC
>CAZCTL010000087.1:0-3613 GCA_964501685.1 uncultured Candidatus Saccharibacteria bacterium | reverse complement strand
CAAACTGAGCTTGCTCCGCTTCGCTCATATCTCCATTTAAGTCCGGTATGGGCGCGCCAAACTCTCCAATTACAATAGGCAAGCTGTGTTTCTTTGCATACAAGTCTAAATCTTTACCATACTGCACCGTACTTCTTATATAGTGGTCTATAACTGTAACCGCCCCAGCTTTCTGCAAGACATCTCTATTATAAACATCTCTGGCCACATCGCCATTGGCGCTAAAGTAACCACAATTAACTTGTTTTTTAATAGCTAGAATTGCCTGCTGGCAAGTATCTGCGCTTTTCCAAACAAAGTCCCGGAGTTTTTGTGCAGAAGTACTACTTGCCCATGGGTTTCCAAGTACACCATTTTCCGCTTCTGGTGCTGGACTAAGAATGTCTCCGTTTGCAAATAAATCTTGATGGTGCGTTATAAAATAGTTAAGTTTTGCGTGATGGTCTTCTGGGTTACTCATGTAGCCATAATCAAACCAGTTCTCCCAGGCAGAAAAGTTCCCCCTAAACCATACATTTAAGCCCTTACTGTGAGCACTATTTGCCCACTGCCGGAGAAACGGAATAAACTCTTCATCGTATGGCGTACCTACCGAGACACACGTTGCCCCCAAAGATTTGATAATATCTACCTCTGTGTTTATAAAAGTTTCGGCCCGCTTTGGGTCGCTCAAAAACTCCCGTGCTGCATCACGCGAATACTTCATCGTGTCCACACACTGAAAATGCCAAAGCCTTCCCGCAGGCGGCTCCGGCAAGCCACTGCCCAAAGCCTTTGGCGCTCCATGTGGAAACACTACCACAAACACTAAAATAGCCAGTAGAAAACCTACGGCTAGCGCCCTAAATAATGTTATTTGCTTTTGTTCCTGCATAGCTATATATAGTGTAGCAAACAATCACAACATCCCACCACACACTTTTACTATCGCACAACCCACCACCAAGGTTACAGACTAATGCAGGTCCACTCCAGGCTGAAGTCGCCAGTCCGGCGTAGCATAATCTGCACCCCAAGCACCTGGCGTATCTTGTGCGTTGAAAAATATCACGGAATTAAGTAGCGGAAAAGTCTTGTAGGACAATTTGGCTTGGTCTAACCAATACTGCTGATAATCAGCTTTACCAAAAACTCCCAGTTCAACTATTACCACAGGTTTTTGGAATTTGGTAAGCCGTGCGTATTTTTCCCCAAATGCTTCTTTAAATGTTCTATCATGGCCATAAGTTTTTTTATCAAACTCTGGATAGCTATAAACTGGTACACCAACCATATCTACTGTATCTGCCCCAGGCCAATAAGGTTCTAAATTACTGTTCCCTACTGGTGACCAAATGAATTGGGCCTCTGGAGATACAGTTCTACATAACTGAACAAAATGATTATATGCCGTAATAAAGTCTATAGCTGTCTTATTGGACCAAGGATAGCGCTCCGTTAAGTCGTGATCCATTTCGTGCCCCCAAGAGATCCAAGCGTTATTGCCTAGGCTAGACATTTGCCCACAAAACTTTGTAGTTTGCATATCGTAACCGCCATTTGCAATATCTTTAAGCAAAGTTTCTTTAGTTAGCTCTTCACTAGGCCATGGCTCAAGGGAGACAAATAGTTTTCTACCACGTAAGTTAGCTTTTTCCTTAGCTTCGGCAAGACTACTGGTATTATCATATGTCCAAGATAGAAAGATATGATCTACGATGATATTTGCGTTACCCTGAAGTTCACTAGCTGGATCGTAAGCACCATAGCTAACTAGGCTGACAGACTCAGTGGGGCACGACAAACCTGGTAGACACTCATTTGGGTTTTGCCATAGTACACCCTTCAGTCCAAACGGACCCCTAAGCCATATAACCAGAAACACCGAACCAAGTAACACTAGTACTAATAAACTTTTTATTGTGACACGCATTGTTAACATAAAATTCAAAATACAACTGGTTTATGACATAAGTTTACACATCTGTAGTAAATTCATCCACACTATCTTCTCTATGCTCCACAGTTCGGCGATCCTCACGACTATGGAGCCAAGGTATAATAAATACAACAATAGTATATGACACTACACCCAAGATACCAAAAAAGTAATATCCTGCCACCATTTTAACCGGAGACAAAAACGTTAAGACAGACAAATACACACCAACTATAAGCACATATGGCACCAAGAATTTAGCAGACACGTAAGTGTTGTCCTCTCCAACACCTTTTGGTGTTACCTTAAATACAATATTTTTCCCAGACCATACTAGATGAATGGCTGATATTGTGCCGTATAGTGCCCACGGCCATCGACTAACCTGAAATAAAATGGCTTCCCAAGAAATAATTGGAGCGTTATATGGACGTAGCCAGCCACCAAGCCGTAACAATAAGATTATAAGTAAGACTAATATATGTAATGGTAGACTGTAGACCAGATAGGAAAGATAGCTTACATTTACTAAGGACTGACCCAAGATGATAGCTACTATGGGCAAACACACGCCAATAAACATTGTAATGGCAAACAGTGGATACCAAAGTTGAGCAAATAAAAACTGGATTTTGCCTCGCAAAGACAACTTACCAAATACTTTAGGCGTAAGAGTTAGCAATAACACGGCTAGGGATCGTGACCACTGAAATTCTTGTATCATAGCATCTGAAAAAGTGAGAGGGCCATCGCCGTGAGCTATGGCGTCAAGTGCATGTACACCCTGCCAACCCCTACTAGCAAAAGTCAAAGTGGTAGAATGGTCCTCAGCTAGCTCTGGTCCAAGGCCACCTATCTCTTTTAATGCCTTGGTACGTACAGCATAGTGAGATCCAATACATAGAGGGTAGAAAAGGTTGGTATGTCCAGCTTGTAAGGGGCCGTGCATAATAGCCTCAGCATATAGCCGACCTCTAGCAACCCAGCTCAGGTTCCCATTAGAGTCACAAATACTAGGTGCTGAAACATAGCCAACTTTTGGATTTATAAACGGCCTAATCATTGCTTCCAAATAACCTATATCTGGTACATGATCCGCATCTAGCTGAACCACTATATCATATAGTTCATAGCCGTACTTATCGTAGAAGTAGGCTAAATTCCCCTCTTTACACTTAGTGCGCCTTGGCCAAGAAAGTCTATGATATTCTGCTAATCCCTTGCGGGTGGAAATTCGAACATTATTTGTCTTGCACCAAGCATATACTTCTTCGGTTGGTTCTTCATCGGCTAACCATATATCATGTGCTGGAGTTTGGACTATACACGCAAGTAAAGTCTTTTGTACTACAGCGAATGGTTCGCCAGGTGCTTTTGTAACTACCATAGCCAATCTGAGCTGTGGCAACTCAAGTTTAGGATTCGCTTTACGCATGCGACCAACAAAGTAAAAGAAATACCCGGGTAGTACCAGCTCCCAAAAAAGCACCACGGAAGTTACGACAATACCCCATATAGACACGATGTGACTAGGTAAAAACCACCACCACATAAACCATGCCAAAGCTAAAAGCCAGAGGCTTACTAGGCTAAAAAAGCCAAGCTGTTGCTTGGTACTCATAATTGGTACTAGGTATGGAATATTTTTAGACACTTTAGAAAGTATAGCAGATATTGGAAATTTTTTCTATCCAC
>CAZCTL010000086.1:0-3750 GCA_964501685.1 uncultured Candidatus Saccharibacteria bacterium | reverse complement strand
CCCTTGATAAAACAATATCGGACTTACTACTTTATCCTCAGCCAATAGAATTGGGCTAACTGAACTATTTCCCTCTGGAGTTGGGGTAACTGCGGGCTCTTCTGGAGTAGGCGAAGCAAAAATAGTAGGTTCTGGAGTAACAAAAGGAGTTGGAGTCGGTACTACAGAGACAGGTGGAGTGGTAGTATCTGCAGACCTACGTTTAAAAATTAAAAATCCAAGCGTACCTACAATTAGCAAAAAAATTGCCCCAAGTATTGTAATTGCCTTTTTGTTCATAGTTTATTTCAAGTCTATAGAATTTGCATACTCATTATAGCACATCGTTCTTATTATTGCGAGCATAGTATATTTTTCAATTTAACAATTAAGCAAATGAACAATTTAACATATAAACAAAGAATTTCTGAGACTAAGAGATTGTTTGAGACTCATAGAGACTTATTGTTTTAAATACGAGTAATCTCAGAGTCTCCATCAGTCTCAATCAATCTAAATAAGTTTGTGTATTCTATGTTAAATTGTTTATATGTTTACATGATTAGCTATTTTCCAAACCCGCCACTAAGCACATTAAAAACGCTAAAAGTCTTGCAGACTTCGTTTGCAGAACTAGCCGTATTTGAAAATAGTGAGGCGGCTTTTAATGCTAGCCCAACACCATTTAAACCACTACACATCATAACAATGACCCCCAAAATACAAATTACCACAAAAAAGAACAGTAAGATATCTAGAGCAATTACTCCAAGCTTTTCTAAAAATGTTACACTACTTTCAGGAACAAATAGCAACAAATTTCCCACAATTAAAGTCACAAAAAGCGAGAGCCCAACCGTACCACCAATGACGAGAGGATCGTAGGATAATCGGAAAGTCGTTACGGCAGCAACTTTACCTGCCTCGGTTCTTAAAGTTTTTGCTGCTTTGAAAATGTTTCCTTTAGCTAACTCTTTGGCTGTGTTTTTTACGGCTTTTACTCCACCCTTAAAATCTACATCGCCGACTACTGGCAAAGCTCTAGTCGCTAAACTAGCAGCCTTCCCTGTCCCGTATTTAGCCAAGGACTCCACACCTTTAGCCCCAAGCTTATCTACCGTTGAACCACTACGGACTTTCACGCCTTTAGTAATATCATCCAAACCTTTAAGACCCTTTGTCCCTAGAGCATGTGTGGCTTCCAACAATTCCTTATTGCCTTCTGTTAATTTATTTAGTTTGCCCCCTGTTGTTGCAAACTGAGCAGCTAGTTTAGCATCTGGCTTCGAAGCTCTGCCAACAATGGCATCCTTTAAGCCCTGAGCCTTTACCCTGTCTTGCAACTTTGTATAGTCTTGAATAACAGGTCTAGTTTTTTCATCCAGTTTCTTCGATGCATATGAGCCGCCTGCTAAAGCACCCATTTTAAGGGCTTCATTACCAACTGCATTTTTAATACTCCCACCTATTAATCCAGACTTACGAGCCTTACCTGCAGGAGGCGGGGTAGAAGTTGCTCCATCCTGAAAAGACACGGGGGCGTTGGTGCCCGCCGCGTCTAAGTCTTCCGGTCCAATCTGGTTGTTGTTTGGAGCTTCTGCCATTTGGAAGATGAGTTAGGAGTTATGAATAAAAGATGAATTAGGAATTAGGAATTATGAGTTATGAAGTAAGACAACTAAGTACCCTTGAATTTATTCATAACTCATAACTCATAATTCATAACTCTAGTTTTACTCCTGATTCATAATTCCTAACTCATGACTCATAACTCCACTCTAAGAGGCTTGGCTCTTCTGCTGCTCTTTTATTTCCAATAACTGCTTGGGATCGGTGGTAATAATTTGGTCTTCTATGTAAGAAGCGTGGATCTCTATGGCAGCGTGCTTGGTACCAGCAAAAAATATCCCTTGTCCGACTTCACTCTCTAAGAGCAAATACTTTTCTCCCTCAGTTAAGAAGAAGGTCTCTGCCACTATATTTATGCTTGCCGGGCTTTGCTTTAAGAGTAACTGTATGGACGAGTTAGTCACAATAGGTTTTCCGTAAGGGGAGGCCATAAAGTCGGCTACGTCTTGAGTGATGGTAGACAAACCCAAATAGTACTTTCTGCACCGTTTAGCAATACCAAATATAAACCTGGCGCTATCTTCATGTTGCATCATCACCCAGGCTTCATCCAAAACAAGAATTCTACGCTTGAGTTCGGCTCGCACCAAGTTCCAAATGTGGTTAACCAACACAAACATAGATATAGGCCTAAGCGTATCTTCTAAGTCACGGATGGAAAACACTACTAGCGAGTTTACCAAGCCTACGTTACTTTGTTGGTCAAAAATGCCTGCAAATGTCCCTTGAGTATATTTAGAAAGCCTCTGTGCCAAATTCTCTGCCCCCACCATTCCATTAAGTATCTCTACCAAGTCACCCATAGTAGGGAACTCCACACTAGTAAAGTCGCTAGTTGGGGATATGTCTTTTTTGGCATAAGTTTGCCAAATTGCTTTATCCATTAAGGCTTCTTCTGTTGGATCTAGTTTTCCAAGCATTAGGTTCATAAGCCCCAGCAAAAAGATAACTGCACTACGCATAATGTCTTCTGGACTCTCCCCCTCCAAACCTCTTGGCAAGTCAAATGGATTTATACGAGATTGAGAATTTAGAGAAATATTGACAAAACTTCCTCCCACACTTTCGGCTAAATGCTGGTATTCATTTTCTGGATCTATAACCATTACTTCAGTTCCAACCATCAAACTCCGTAAAATCTCAAGTTTTATTGCATAGGACTTTCCAGCACCGGACTTGGCAAATACCACCATATTTGCATTTTCCATTTTAAATCTATCAAATAAAATCAAACTATTATTGTGACGATTAATACCATAAAGAATACCGTCATTACTAGTTAAATCCGGAGAGACAAATGGAAAAGTTGTAGAAAGTGGACTGGTGTTTAAATTATTTCCTATATTCATCTCGTCTAATCCATAGGGTAAAGTAGAAGTTAACCCTTGCTCGGTTTGCATAAGTGCACGCTTTGTAATAATTAGTTTTGCACCAAGAGTACTTTCCAGAACTGTAGACTCCTCATCTAATTCCTTTATACTGTTTGCGTATATAGTAAAGTACAAGGCAAACCGAAAATACTTTTCCGTGCCTTGAAGTAGCGCATCTCTAAGGCCTTCCACATCTTGATAAGCAGTTTCTAGCATTGGGTCCCTTACCACACCTTTTTCTTGATTAATAGATAATTGCGAACCTATTTCCCCAACTTTTGAACGAAGTTTTTTAAGAATGGTCGCTGAATCTATGGGGTAAACAAACATAGACACGTCTAATTCACCTTCAGAATTTATTACAAACGAGAGCCAGTTTGTAGAAAGAAATCTGGGATAAGCCAGTACAAAAAAACTGCGTCCATATTTACCATTTAAGAGGAAATAGGAACTTTCATACTTAAGAGCAGCCGGTGCAAGTAAATCTTTTAAGCTAGTTACACCCTCCTGGTAAATCTTCTCTAGCTCTGCCACCTGCTTATTTACTTCGGTAGAAGATTTCGCCGACTCTAACTTAGCCTTTTCTGCTTTTATAGCCTCTGGAGTTTTAGTTGAAAAAAGTGACATAGGAGGTTTCTCAATTTAACAATTTAACAACTTAACAATTCAACATAAACCTGTAAATCAATTTAACAATTTAACATATAAACAATTAAACAGAAATGCATAAATCTTTTCAGGTATCTTTGTATTTAGATGTTAAATTTTTAAA
>CAZCTL010000085.1:0-3789 GCA_964501685.1 uncultured Candidatus Saccharibacteria bacterium | reverse complement strand
GGAAGAGTATCTATTCTTTGGATTTTGGCGGCGGCGATCGGGCTACTTTGGATCGCCTCGTCGAGCCAAGGCACCGAACACACAATCGTGACCGAGGACGGTCAAGCCATCACGGGCGCAGGAAAAACTAAAACTGACGCCCAAAAGGATGCTCTTGACCAATTGGTGGATGGCTATGTGACGGGAAAAATCCCGCTCACAATGCCCAAAAAAGCCAAAGACAAGAAAGAGCAAAAAGAATAAGTACGAACTGTCGCCGACAGAACAGAGGCCTCACCCCTCTGTCCTGTTTTTTTATTTTCCTAAAACAGCTACTAGACAATAGGTATATTTTCCACGATAATATCTTATCGCAAAATGCGATCAACACCAAAAAGGAGAGCAAACCATGAAAACTTATCAACTGACCCAAGCTGAAGCCACCAGCTCGCAAGGTTGCGGTGCTGGCACAGAAGGCGCCTGTCATGCCCTGATGATGGGTGGTGCCAAAGATGGCTGGACCTGCGCCCATCTTTACGATGCCAAAGTACAGTCCGGCATCAGCATCATCATTGGAACCAAGTTAAGCTGGAGAGTAAACGTGGACCCGTCTGATGGAAAGGCATGGTGCCCTAGGAGAGTTTTAAACAATTCCAAACAAGCACCTGGCCAAGCAACCTATTTTTCGACGATGGGCGCGGCACCCGACAATTGCCGCTTTTTTTATTGCCCCAAAACCGCTACACTGTAAGAGAAGAAACTAGATGATTAGTAATAAGTAATAAGCAAGAAGAGGTAAAGAGATTTGCTAATTACTTATTACTCCTTACTAATTACTAAACCCATGACCCTCGCCTCCAACTCCAAAGCAAAGTACGATTACGACATCAAGACTACTTTTGATGCGGGTTTGGTATTGGAAGGCCGGGAGGTTAAGCCGGTCAAAGCCGGCAATGTCTCCCTTGCTGGTAGTTACGTTACCGTAAACCAGTCTGGCGCCAACCTAATTAACTGTCATATAGGTGCCTACAGGTACGCAAACAATACCGATTACGAACCCACACACACGCGTAAACTCCTACTTAAGAAATCCGAAATAGACTCCCTGCTGGGCAAAGAGAAAGGTTTAGTAATTATCCCGTTAGAAATATACTCTGGCCACCGAGGGCTAGTTAAAGTAAAACTTGGTCTTGGCCGGGCTCGCAAAAAACTAGACAAACGCGAATACATTAAAAAACGCGACACCGAACGCGAAATCCGCCGATCCGTTTAAATGCCCTGCTTGTGACAATATCACCAGCCATCACTTCAAAGTGAGGTTGTACTTTTGCAGTAAAGCTACAAGTCTAATACTCAAACAAAACACACAAACCCTCAAAAATACACTTCTCTCCCACGCGCAACATCCGCATTTCTTCACCTTACCACCGTAACACCTTTTAGACGGCCGTCATAAATGTGTTACAATGATGGCAACCTATAACCACCATGCGTAAAGATAAAAAACAATTAACCCCAAAAAGTCAGTTTCTCATTTTTTTAATTGATGCTGGCTATATGCTCCACCGAGCCCAAGAGAGAGGTACTCTGCAAGCCGCATTTTATCCAGAATACGCCAAGTATAAAGCACAACAAAGCTACAGACAGCTTATCTATAGACTTAAGCGAGATCACTATATTACCTATGAATACAAAGAAGCCAAACAAATAATTAAACTAACTGCCAAAGGCCAGCTAGAGGCCCTGCTAGTTAAAAGTATAGACGCAACAAGCAAACAAGCATGGGATGGCCAATGGTCCTTAGTGAGTTTCGATATACCAGAAGCTGCTAGAACTACTCGCAACAAACTAAGAGCCTTACTAAAACAGTATGGATTCAAAGCATTACAAGCCAGTCTGTATATAAGTCCCACCCCTATTTCCCAAGAAGGTTTGGAATACTTGCAAAAAAGTAAACTCATTAAATACATCCGAATATTTAGAGCAGAATCCAACACTAATACAGACGATTTAAAAAAAATGTTTAAAAGGTAACACATATGTGACGGCCGTCACATATGTGTTACGTTACTAATTGGTAATAAAACAAAAAGTTTATATATCAATTAATCATAGAGTCAGGCAAACAACATGAAATGGAACAAAGATTTAATTTATATTGCGGTTATTACTCTGCTGTTGGCCGCACTGGGTCAGCTTGTATATTCCTACAAATATGTCCCCTACCAGGCAAGAAAAGTAGAGGTCTTTTACAATCAAGACACTCAAGCAAACCGAAAAGTTATAGAGGCTATTCAAGAAGCTGATAAATTTGTGTATTTCGCAATTTATACCTTTACTCGCCTAGATATAAAAGACGCATTGCTTGGAGCCAAGCACAGGGGTCTGGATGTGCGTGGCATTACTGACCGCGACCAAATTGAAAAAATAGAACTCCAAGGTAAAATTGTTAAAGAACTCAGAGACGCCGGCATACCAGTCACCACGCAAGACCACTCAGCTATTATGCATCTCAAAACTATTGTTACCGACAAAACCTATGTATCTGGTTCGTACAATTGGACTGCAGCAGCTACAAGCCTAAATGATGAAGTTATTGAAGTAGGAGATGATGATGGTATAAGAAGACAATACGAACGTGTGCTAATAGAACTTTTAGGGAAATATCCACGGTCTAATTAACATCTAAACAATTTAACATATACACATCAAAGTTTAGACTTACGCATTTCAAAGGTCACCTTTGAGCAAGTAAGTTGTCTCATTACAGTTTTGTGTAAAGAATCCGATGTCTGTTCTATTTATATAATAGGTGTGCGCAAGGGTGACCCTTGAAATGGGCTACTGCATAAGCCTTAAAATGATTTATTTTGCTTAATTGTTAACATGTTAAATTGTTTAGTGGTTTTCATGCTATAATATACCCATGGATAACTCGCTCATAAAAGCTGACATTTTCTTTTTTGTATCTACTATCTCACTAGTAGTGCTTTCCCTGTTGCTTATGATGGGTATGATTTATGTACTAAGCATTCTTAGAACAATTAAGCAGATAAGCAAGACTGCAAAGACTGGGGCAGAAACTGTTGTAGAAGGAATTCAAGACGCAAAAACAGAATTTAAACGTGACGGCTTCGTACCAGAAACCATTTTCTCTATCTTCCAAAAGCTTTATCACAAAAAGCCAAAGAGTAAAAAATAAATTAACCATTCACCAATACACGAATCACACAAATATCACTAAAAACGCTTACGATTAGATAATCAGGCAAAGTGAATTCGTGTCGTTCGTGCAATTAGTGTATTAGGGGACAATTATGAACACAAAGCAAAAGAAAGTCGCAGTTGGTGTAGGTGTTGGTCTGACAGCCTTAGCAGCTGCCAGTGCAGCTGGTGCTTATTTCTTTGCCGGTAAGCGCGGAGCAAAAAATAGAGCTAAAGTTGCCAAATGGGCAGAAGCAGCTAAAACCGATGTCTTAAATGAAATAAAGGGATTAAAAAAAGTTACCAAGCAGACATATTCAGCCACAGTAGACAAAGTTATGGCTCAGTATAAGAAAGCCAAAAAGATAGATCCAAAAGAACTCTTAGCCGTTGCCGGAGAGTTAAAAGGTCACTGGGACTCTATTACCGCAGAAGTTACTTCTGCTGGAAAAAAAGTATTGCCGGTAGTGAAAAAGACAGTGAAAAAAATTGTTAAAAAAGCTACTCCGGTAAAAAAAGCTAATAGCAAAACTACTAAAAAATAAACTCGCTAAGGGTCTTGCATAGGAAATTTTGCTACAATGTAGCAAACACCTATGAAATACA
>CAZCTL010000084.1:0-3906 GCA_964501685.1 uncultured Candidatus Saccharibacteria bacterium | reverse complement strand
GGCTGGGTGTCACAACATCATTTTTACTAACATCATCAGTATGTAACTGCGCTTGATTTTGTCCTGACGGAGTACTTCCTCCATCATCCCAAAAAATAAATAAACCAACTAAAATAACCACTACAATAGCAACCAAAAATATAACCATTTTTGTATTCATGCAAAACAAATATTAATTATAAATTCTAGACATAACCCACCCTCCGATAAATATATCAAATAGCCACAAAATGTAAAAAAAAATAAAAGTTTAAAGCATAGCAACTCTTACACCTTCTCCCAAACAGAACCCGTATCATAGACTTAAAAACCCAAGATTGTAAGCCTGTTATTGTGTGTTACGAAACGCAGTTAAAAAGTTAACAAAAGTTTTGCCATACGGGGACAGTTCGTGTTCTACATACTTACCTCTATATTTCTTATTCACAAGACCTGCCAAGTACAAACGCCGAGTATGCTCGCCTATTGTTTTCTTGTTTGCTCCTAAAGTTCTATAAATTTCTTCAAGAGTAATTCCCTTCCGACCAGCAATCAAAAGTAGAATTTCAATCCGATGATGGTTTGCCATCCCCTTTAAATGCCGCTCCATTTGTTTCGCTGTCTTGAACTTGGACATATATTTAGTATACTACAAACCTACAATCTCGGGTTTATAGGTTTGAGGTGTGGTTAATATAATTATTTATATAGTAGTTCTAAGACTTTATAGACTAGTAACGCTGGCCAAACCAGAGCTTTTAGGAACCCTAATACACCTAAACCAAAGCTAGTTGCGTGCCCAATAAAGTAAACTGCAGCACCAATAAACCCCAGACCATAGACTGCGTTGCCTCCCTGCTTGTGCATACCATGTGACATAAATTTGGAAATTAATAGTTAAAAATACCTAAATACATCCATTATAACATCCCCACCACCACAAAACATTCTTACATTCTGCAGAATGTAAGAATGTTTTGTTAAAAGTTTAAAACCGTCCATTTTTAGTGAACGGTTTTAGTGTCGTCTTGAATTTATACCCTGCCATTTGCGTCGGTCTGGGCGGCCGGCATGCCATCCAGTACAAAATTTGCAACGGTAGGGCATATATTGAATGCCATTCCGACGAGTCAGATAGTGCGCGTGTTTCCTAGCACTTACTTCGTCCTCATGCTTAACTTTTGACTCGCAGGAGCGTCTCCTTAAATGACGTTTGCTTGACATAGTCCCTCCTTTAGAACTGTTGAAAAGCTTTCTAATTTATACTTCTATGCGGACAACCCGCCCAGCAACAAGGACGGCGCATGCCACTTTTCATCTTTAATAAAGCTTTACCTACGCGGATACCCCTTGTCTCCGCTTTTTTCCCGGACGTCACCCAACACACCCACTCATTCCTAGCAAGTGGTGTTATGTCTTTCCAAAGCTCCTGCACCTTAGGAACAGAATCCACCGCCTGCTTTAAATCCGCTGGTAATGAATGTAACCCGCCATTAATACTATGCTTTTCTCTCATAGTCGAATTATACATCAAGATACACAAAGTAGACCACATTAATGGTATTGCCCAAAACAGACATCTTTGGTAATATACAAAAGAATTAAATATTCGGGAGTAGCTCTCCGCCAGCCGGCGGAGGTAGAGCGATCAGCTATGTATACAATTTACGCAATATACAATAGCAAACATAGTAAGATATACATTGGTCAGACCCAGGATTTGTCGGAACGCTTACGTCTGCATAATGAGCACATTTTTAGAGGCTATACAGCAAGGTTTGATGGTGAGTGGCAACTTATACATAGCGAAGAAGTTGATACCCGCCAACAAGCTTTGATCCGCGAAAAACAATTAAAAAGTTTTCGAGGCAGAGAGTTTGTAAAGCAACAACTAGGATAACATATTCGGGAGTAGCTCAGCGGTAGAGCGGCACGCTGTTAACGTGATGGTCCTGGGTTCGATCCCCAGCTCCCGAGCCACATGGGACGAACTTGGTCGAAAGACGGTGTTCGTCCTTTGTTTATAAGGACTAAGTGTTGGTTCGATAATATTACTTCCCATAGGCGGTTTTTTCCAAGCAATATCTGAATCGTTTGTAACTTTTACCGCTTTAAACAAAAGTTTAAACGGTTCAGTATATTCATACGAAAGCAAACCGTCTTTAATTTTAATACTGGTCAAGGCTAAATTTATCATTTTTCTTTTCTGTTCTATACCAGCTTTGACAAACAACTCATCCGCTTTTTGCGAAACGTCAAACAATAAACTCCCTAACTCTTGATATTTGTCATTAGCCTTAGAGTGCTTGCCTAAAGCCTTCACAATGGTTTCTTTTTCCAGTGTGTATTGCTCAAACTTTCGGCTATACATTTCTTCACTAATTTTTTGATCCAGCTTGTCGTCGTACAGTCGCTCAAGGCGATTTTGGATTAAAACCATTTGCTTTTGTGATTCACTAATAGCCGCCTCACTATACTGAACAATATCGACGTGGCTTTCCTTTAACGCTCTCCGTACCCATTCCAGAAGTTTAGGATTGGTTATTTTCAGTTCCTTAAACGCCGGCAGTATTTGGTTGAGCAGTTCCGATTCTTTATACCAAGCCTTGACCGGACAATTATGGTATTTATTACAATGCCCGTAAATGTGCCCCTTTTGAGTTTCCCAAGTAACAATATGTCCGCAAGCAACACAACGTATCTGCCCTTTAAAAATAAATAAATGCTTATTGTGCCGCGGGGTTGTCCGACCATGCAAAACATCCCGTACTTTATCGTAAAGCTCTTGGGTAATAATCGGCTCATGCTTGCCCTCGGAAATTTGGCCACCCCACAATATCTTGCCGTAATAATAAGGATCGGACAGCAAAGACCCCATGCGGCTCTTAACAAGCCTATTTCCGCCATGAGTCCGCAGACCCTCGTTGTACATAGTTTCCACCAAAGCCGAAATCGAATACCTGCCCGTGCTGTACAGTTCAAACATCTTTCTTACTAACGGGGCTTTTACAGCATCGAGCACATGGGTTTTGTGGCCTTTTTCGCCAATGCTTTTATAACCCAATGGGGCTTTAGACGGATACCAGCCTTGTGCCACCTTTTCCTTATGTCCTTTTTTGACTTCTTCTGATAGGTTGTTCGAGTAAAATCGTGCAATAGCAACTTTCATATCCCAAACCAAATTCTCGTGTGCCCGTGTATTGCTGTTAAGTACAAAATTTTCCTTAACAAAGTGTATTTCCCTGCTTGGATCTGCCTTTACCCAGTCATCTGCAATACCGGCCGACTTTAGGCTTCTGGTCAAACGATCAATTTTTTCGCTTAATATAACGTTTACTTTATTTTTAGTAGCAAACTCAAACATCTCGTAAAAAGATTTTCGTGCAAAGTCTTTGCTGGCAGTTTCCGCTATTTTGTAAACTTTAAGTACTTTAAGTTTGTTCCTTTGGGCATAGTCACTCAAAAGTTTTTCCTGCGCTTCCAAAGAATAGCCCTCGTCGGCCTGCTCTTTGCTCGAAACCCTGCAAAATAAAAGTGACTTCATAGTATTATTTTTAACCAAAAAGGGACACCTGGTGACCCAACATCATAATCCTTGCGGAAAATATTGCTGGCAGGTGCCCCTCAAAGGCAACAATACCTAAAACAAAAGCCGCTAGGAATATTTATGATATCTGGGTCACGTAACTATTATACACTATTTACCCGTTAATGTAAAATTTTTAAACTCCTGTAAGTGTTTTAGTACGTCCTTTTCATCAAATAAATATAAGTATACCTTATCCGGATTATACTGATTGTCTATCCTTACAATCTTTGTCCGCCATTCCAAATAAGTCTCCCGTTCGTCCTTGTTTTCGAAGTAACCGTCAGCCACGCCGTCGTTATCGTCCATAATAAATACAATAGCATTTGTATTGTCGGGCT
>CAZCTL010000083.1:0-3907 GCA_964501685.1 uncultured Candidatus Saccharibacteria bacterium | reverse complement strand
AAACTCAGTCAACTTTACATATTACACAAAACAAGGCACAAGGAAAACTAGCCCTTCCGCTTCTACCAAGTAATTTATGTTTAAAATCTGTCATGGTGTGTTTTATGTCTACATTTAATATAGTACAGAAAGGGATATAAATACAATCAGGAATGTTTTGGATAATCTGGCCCGCAAAGTCTGTTGTCTAATAGTTACCGCATATGCGGTAACTATTAGACAAGTATGTTTTTAAGGTGGGGGTAGAATTATAAGCTTTTTTCAATCCCTCCTGGACCAGCAGACATCATATCTGCTACCATGCTAGCTTCCAAGACTTCTGCTTCTACTTCGGCACGAGGCCGCCCATGCTTAAGTCTAGAGAGCTGACGAATGGCTTCGGCAATTTCTTTTTGTCTAGCAGTTGGTTTAGGTAGTGCAAACGTGGCCATATTAAAAGGCTTGCTTGCTGTGCCATTAATCATGAGCTTGATGAACCCATTAAACCGCTCCACATTCACAAGGTCAAACTCATTAAAGGTAGGGGCCATTTCTTTGGCCATTATTTCTGCGTCCTCTACACCTATGCGGAAACTCACAATGGTACCAGTGTTACCAAACACAGCATCGCGCAAAGACTTACTCCCTGCACCTTGGGCACCTGCACCTTGCTCCAATTGTGCCAAATACTGATGCGCAATAATTAAGTTCAAACGATACTTACGCGCCTCACTTAAAATAGACTCAAACGCATCGGTAATAAAGTTTTGAAATTCATCTACGTACAAATAAAAATCTTTGCGTTCTGCCTCACGCACATCGGCACGAGATAAAGCAGCCATTTGGATCTTAGACACTAAAATTAAACCCAAAAGTTTCGCATTCATCTCCCCTATTCTACCTTTAGATAAATTCACCAGTAAAATTTTACCTTCATCCATTACAGCACGAAAATTAAACGAACTATGGGGTTGTCCAACAATATTGCGAATCATACCGTTTTCTACAAAACGTCCGACTTTAGATACTAAGTAACCCAACATCTCACTTTTGTGAAAATCACTGGTCTTGGCCATTTCCTTTTCCCAAAAAGCCCTAACCAGTGGGTCTTTAAGTTTAGATACTTTATACTTTTGAAAATCGGTATCGGTAAAAATCCGTGGGATATCTACCAAGGTTCCTGGATGTTCCTCGTCGGCCATCAGGGTGAGCATAGCATTCCGCATGTTGTGTTCAAACATAGGTCCAAGCATAGCTGGATCTGTAACCAACTTATAAAATATAGAAATCATCTCTTGAACCGCAAAATCCTTCTGAGCTTCGTCGGTCGCTTCCAGCATGTTTAAACCCATCGGTCGCTCTATATCCGCTGGCTCAAATAAAATTACGTCTTCGGCCCGTTCCTTGGGTACATGAGGCAAAATATCTTCAATAAAATCTCCATGTGGGTCAATCACGCACAAACCCTCACCGTTAATAATGTCCTGCATAGCCATGTTCTTCATTATTTCGGTTTTACCAGTACCTGTACGACCAATTATGTAGGAATGCCTACGCCTATCATCCCTTGCCATATATACCTTTGTTTCGGAATTTCTATATTCATTTTTACCTAGCAATAAGCCTTCTTTTGGTAGGTCAATTGGAGGTGGTGCTTTTTTAGAAACAAGCCACTTTATATTTGGGGTCTCTAGATATTTACCCGGCAAGTGCCAAAGGCTAGTTAGCTCTTCAGTATTTAAAATTTGTTTATTCCACCATCTGTTTCTAAAAATACGAAAAATATAGTCTTTAGTTACAGCTTCTTTCTTCTTACCCATTTTCCTCAGCCCATTAAAAGGTGGCATGTTGTACTGCAAAAAAGCTGCGGTTAAATTGGAAAGATTGGACTTGGCGTTTCCTGGAATTGTGGAAGCCGATAATATCCGAATATTAACCAAAAACCCAGGTCGACTAGCTTTTTCTTCCAAGCGCTTAACTATTTCCTGTTGCATTGGGGTAAGATTTATTGGCGAATCTACACCCGATAAATCCTTTTTATTTTTTGATTCTGTTCCACCTGATATGGCTTTATTTAAGCCCTTCCCTACCTCATGAATCAATTTACCATATGCATCTCTTCCTACAGCTTCAGGACTCTTCCCTTGTTGAATTTCTAAGGCCATAGTCCGAGGTTTTTTCTGCCATCCGCTACCAGCTGGTGCTAAAATAAATTGCACCGCGGCTCCTTCCGTTTCCGTGAGCTTACTCATAGCACTAGTCAGGGAGTTCAGCGGATCTGACTCCATGAGTTTATAACTCCGAAATGGATATACATAAGATTTATTTAATTCTAACTCCAGCGCTTCTACTTCAGCTCCTTCTGGAAAAGGATTGTATACAGGCACCTCGTCTATAAAAGCATGCGGGTATTGGCCGTGAATCTGCTTTTCTAACATGTCGCGCAAGCTTTTGGGACAATTAATGTAAAAACTAATTTTTTTGTCTGTACAGGCAATTTCAAAACTAACGTAATTACCACTACCAAGAAAACCCTTTTGTTTACCCAGACCTGAAATGGTTGTAAATAATTGTTCACCAATGGCAATGGTATTTTTTTGAGCCTCAGGCGTATTACCTTGCTCATCACCATTATTTTCTCTAGGCATTTGGACTTCCAAAAAGACCCAATCTAGCGTCCTAGGCGAAATAATTTTGGTGTAATACAAATGCCTACGAGCATAGTACAAAAACACTACTACAAACCCTATAACCAGTAGTCCTAAAAAAATAAGCGCAATTGTAATTGTATCTAACCCAAACATGAGTTTTTATTTTAAACGACTATAGACTCTACTATCACTGTCTGTCATTGCTAGCCCAGTTTCTGGGCGTGGCAATCTGAATTTATGTTTAATTGTTATATTGTTAAAATGTTAAATTGAAATACAGATTACCACTCCGCCAGCTGGCGGAACGTAATGACAAAACTAAATAAGTACATACTACGCAACCTTATTACCATTACTTGCCAAAAACTCTATCCAGTCATGGGCCTGCTCAAGCTTCATGGAATGATTAAGCAATAGATAATTCACCAACTCTTGTGGGGTAGGATTAGTCTTCTCAAAGTCTATAGTGGGAAATAAATGCTTTTTTATCTCTGCTAAAGTCTTGTCATCTACAGGTTCTGTGGGCACTGCGACTGCTGTAAGTGGACCTTTCCTAATTGCATTTAGTTTATCTAAGTCCCCGTCCCTACTAGTATTGTTAGGTGCCTCAGCAGAAGCAACAGTACTTGTTAGTTCTTGGGTATTTATTTCTGCCATCTCACCCGATTCTGCTGAAGCTTCTTGTTCTGCACCATGCAAGCCTTTCTTTATTTCTGAAACTATATTTCCTGTTTGAGGTAAAGCCATAAAACTAAATTAAAAATCTGTCATCATTATGACAGATTTCCAAACTTCCTTCAAACTCCTTGCAAATATTACATCAATAAGGCTTTAGTACTCTAAGAGCAGGTAGCATATTAAAATGTTTGATGTTTCTAGTCACTAAACTAAAATTATATTCTAATGCAGTTGCAGCTATTAGCATGTCTGCAAAAGGCCCAGAATAATCACGACGTAATTTTCCAGCATGTTTGGCAATAGACGGAGTAATCAGTGCGAATTCAAAGTTTGATAAAAATTGTTCTATGGCCAGCAAGATACTTGCATCTTTCGTACCTTTGCCACTATAAATTTCCGCCAAAGTTACAACGCTAATATAGATTGCATCTTTTTTAAAGGCTGATTTAAAAAAATTTGCGAGATTCTGGCAAGCCTCGCAAATAATCTATAATCACATCTGAATCTATTAATACACCGGACATGCTAGGTTCTCCAAGATGCTCTTAATTTATTCACAATACTCACAGAGCTCTTCGCACTATTATCTTTTTTCCAAA
>CAZCTL010000082.1:0-3935 GCA_964501685.1 uncultured Candidatus Saccharibacteria bacterium | reverse complement strand
CGGGGATACGTTCCCCGGGCTTTTTAAATTGTCAAAAATACTAAAAAGTTAATGATTCTTACTTGACTACACTTAAAGTATGTATGTCAAAATGCCACTTGGTTTTGAGCTGTATGTGAACTTCAAGACCTATAACAGGTTTGTATTCGGTATTGGACATATATGACTTATGGATCGTATAAGACTTATAAATTGATGTTATCTCCTGACATAAAACATTAATATAAATTAACAGGAACCCCAACAAGATATGAACGGTAGGAAAAACATGACATACGCTACAATGGTGCCAATTAATGCAGACAATAGCCAACTAACCACAGCAGCAAGTGCTGCTCGTTGCCATGAGCCGGATAAGCGATACCAATAAATGGCGAATCCTATCGATAAAATACCTAAGTAAAAAGGAGGAAAACTGTCACTGCTTACATCAATAAGTGCAAAATTATGGTTCGCCCAATATCCAGCAAACCACCATTGCAGCAAAAATAATGAAAGACATTCAAATAATACAAACCAAGTTAATATTTTTGCCAATCTTGGCTTTGTGACTAAGTCGGTGTCCTCACTTGTTTTATTTTGCATAAATTTACTTTCGTGAATGATTAATGTTTTTAAAAACTTAAATTGCAGGAAATTGTTTGTGCCATTCGGTTACGCTTTGATACGCCAAACCAACATCAAAAATCTTTTGTTCGCCCCATTGGGGACCGATGATTTGTAGGCCCACAGGCAAGCCATCCATAGAAGGTGTGTTACCATCTTGAGGCCTGGCAAAACCACAAGGCACAGACAGCGCTGGCAGACCTGCGAGACTAGACGGAATATTTAACTGGTCAGCTATGTAACCAAAAAGTGGATCATCTGCAGCTTTGCCCAATTTCACAGCCACGTTTGGACTAGATGGCGCGACTAGTACATCTACTTTCTTAAACACCTCGGCAAATTCGTTTATTATGAGTCTTCGCACTTTTTGAGCTCGCTTATAGTACGCATCATAATACCCAGCGCTAAGCACGTAAGTTCCAGTCATAATCCGGCGCTTGGCCTCGTCCCCAAAACCTTCCGCACGAGATTTTTCGTAAACTTCCAGCAAATTTCCTGCATCTTTAGTTACATGCCCATAGCGGATGCCATCATAGCGGGATAAATTGGAAGCAATCTCCGCAGGAGCCACAATCGCATACACCAGTGAGCCGTATTTTGTGTGTGGCAAGTCTACTTCCACAATTTCTGCCCCTAACTTTTCCAACTCTGCAATTGCTTCCATTACTTTCTCTTTCACCCCTTCTTCCATCCCCTCCACGAAATACTGTTTAGGAATCCCAACGCGGAAACCGCGTAAGCTTGTAGCTTGTAGCTTGTAGCTTGTAGCTTGGTTTCCAGTGGTGGAATCTTTTGGGTCTCGCCCTGATATTACATTTGCTAGTTCCACTAAATCCCTCACACTCCGCGCGTGCGCGCCCGGACTATCTAAACTGCTCGCCATGGCAATTACCCCAAACCTTGACACTCTGCCATAAGTCGGCTTCCAGCCACTCACACCGCAAAGAGACGACGGTTGGCGGATTGAGCCGCCGGTTTCCGTGCCCAGGGCCCATGGTGCCATACCCGCCGCAACGCTTGCGGCACTGCCGCCGCTACTACCACCTGGGATGCGCGAAATATCCCACGGGTTCTTAGTTGGACCATAAAAGGAAGTCTCTGTACTAGAACCATGCGCAAATTGGTCCAAATTAGTTTTACCTATTAACACGCCATGTTGCTCTTTAACTTTGCTAATTACAGTAGAGTCATAGGGCGGAATGTAGTTATCCAAAATTTTAGATGAAGCAGTTGTGCGAATGCCAGCCGTACAAAACAAATCTTTGGCTGCATATGGAATACCACACAGAAAAGGATTCTCTCCCGGTGCGTTAATGTAATCATCAGCAACCTGCGCCTGCTTTAATGCCTCATCCTCACACACAGTCACAAAAGCATTTAGCTCTTGGTTCAGCTTTTCTACGCGAGCTAAAAAATACTTGGTTAACTGTACCGAAGTTACTTCTTTCTTGTCTAACAGTTCTCGTAATTCTGATAGTTCTAGATGTTCAAGATTCATAAAAGTAATTAGTAAGTAGTAATAAGTAATAAGGATAAAAACCAAGAACTGCTTTTCTAAATACTTATTACTAATTACTACTTCCTACAAAATTGCCTTCACCTTATAATACCCATCTTTTATCTCTGGAGCTTGGCTGGTAATAGCTGGTAAATCTGGAAACTCAACCGCCAGATCTTCCCGTTGCATATTGACCAGTCCGGTAACCTGTGAGATTTCTTCTACACCATCAATATTTATTTCTTTTAATGCCTCTACATAGTCTAAAACCGTGGAAAGTTCATGCTGAAACTTTTCCACTTCCGGATCTGTGAGACTTATTCTAGCTAAAACCGCCAATTTTTGCACTTCTTCCTGTGTAAGCATGTGTTCATTATAACTGGAGACATAAAATTCAGCAAGATAAAAAAGTGCTTGCAATCAGGATTACAAGCACATGCAAATCCTTATTATAGGGTACGCACTATTGCGCAATTGGCTCACCTTGAGCTGGTAATACAGCCTCGGCTACAACAGTACCTGGCTTAGTTTCTGTGGAGGCACGTTTAGTAACTATTATTTTCTTTGCATCATACCAATCCGTTTTACCAGCCCCTCCCCAAAGATACTTTTCATATTTACCACCAGTTTCGAACATTTCTCCAGCGTATACTGGACTACCAGTCGCTAACTGAACATACACTTCATACTTTTGCTCTTTGACTAAATTTGGCGCTGTAACAAGTCTTACAGCCATAGAAGTTAAATCTGGTTTCAAAGTAATGGATCCATCACCCGTAACACCCACTCCACCCACAGCTTTAAGCTCAAACCGTTTGACTCCTTTTTTGTCTGACACAGAGTTGGTTACAACATCTTTTGTTACTTGAGCTGTATCTGCATTTCGTCCGACTAATGTTGCGGGCGTATTAGTAGAAGCTTTATTATTGTATGCATAATACACACTAAACGAGATCACGACTATGACTATAGCAGACACAAAAATCCACACAAACTTATTAATCATACATTTATTGACACTTACTTTTATTTCTAATATTAAACTATTGATTAGTTAATTTAAGCATACCACGAACCACCACAGTGTCAACCAGCTACAGAAGAATCAAAAGTTACGAATAATACATAAAGTGTACAGAAATATACAAACTAATATTTTTCGTTTTTCAATCTTTACTACTTGATTCCTAATTCTTGATTCTTGATTCTTTCAAGTTTACTTTGCCAAAGCTTCCTCTATGGCCTGTTTAAAGGCTTCATAGGGTTGTGCTCCCACTATAATTTTACCATTTACCAGAACAGTAGGTGTGCCAGTTACTCCAATATCTCGCCCAGACTGCGTCTCCGCATCCACCGCAGAAGCGTATTTCCCAGAATCTAGACAAGTACCAAAGTTGGCCGAATTTAAGTTTAGATTTCGAGCAAAGCTCTTTAAATTCTTTGTAGAAAAAGCACCTTCATTCTCCCCTTTTTGGTGACTCAATAAATAATCATGATATTCCCAGAACTTACCCTGCTCACCAGCACACTTGGCAGCCTGACTAGTAATCTTAGACTCGTCACCTAAAAACGCAAAATCTTGATAGACAAAAGAAGCCTTACCAGTATCTATATAATCTGTTTTAAGCTGAGGATAGACTAGCTGATGAAACCTTGAACAAAATGGGCACTGGAAATCTGAAAATTCTACTACAGTAACTTTTGCATCACTAGAGCCTAAACGAGGAGCACCGGCAGGTACTGTAAAATCTGCGAACTGAGGGGCTGGAGGCTCAGGCCTGGCCAACGTTTCCAGTTTTCCAATTCGACTACTCATTTGTGCAAGAAGCAT
>CAZCTL010000081.1:0-4069 GCA_964501685.1 uncultured Candidatus Saccharibacteria bacterium | reverse complement strand
CTACCCCAGTCCTGTTCTTCCGCCACTTATCTTCACCTGCACTAAGGGAGGTGCAATAGGGGAAGGTTGCGGGAATTTACGGGGTTTGGTATACTGTGTTTAGGTTTACATTGTGTTTAGAAACATAAATAAAAAGTATGGATAAATTAGAAAATTTAGCTCTTTTAAGCCAAATGATAGAGTCTGCTGAGAAAAATTTGCAATCGGCAAAGCAGATTTTGCGTGAGGTAATGGGAGGCAGTTCTGCTCGTTTGGGCAGTAGCGAAGCTTTTGCAAATAAAGCGGCGCAGCTTTCTATGTCGGCTGTTGGTGGTGGTAAAGTTATTGAAGGTGTTTTTGATGGTCAAAATATGGTTGGCCCAGACGGTAAACAGTATCCTGTTCCCGCAAATTATGCTTCTAAAAGCAAGTTGGTGGAAGGGGATGTTTTAAAGCTAACTATTGCCGATGACGGTTCGTTTATTTACAAACAAATATCTCCAGCTGAACGGAAAAAAATGATTGGTGTTTTGCTCCAAGATGAGCGCGGAGACTTTAGGGTCTTGGCAGATGGTAAGCCTTATAGAGTACTTTTGGCTTCTCTAACCTACTTTAAAGCAGAACCGGGTGATGAAGTAACAATAATAGTTCCTGAAGATAAAACAGACGTAGTTTGGGCAGCCGTGGAGAATGTTATTAAAAAAGGACAAACATCGGCTACTTCTCAACTTGTGCCGGAAGACGACGTAGAGAGTCCAGCTAGAATAGATGCGGTGTTGCCGGAAGAGGAAGAATTATAGAGAATTTCAAATTTCAAATTTCAAAATCCAGATAATTTTTTGGAATTTGGTCTTATATTTGAAATTTGTAATTTGATATTTGGATTTTAGCTAGATTTATTAGATCAATCCATGTTTAATTTGCTAAATAATTTTTTACAAAGAAAACCGGTAGTGTTTCAGCTATTCCGGTTTGTGGCAATTGGGGCTATAAATACAGCCATAGATTTTGTAATTTTAAATTTTCTTACTGAATATTTTCATATAGAATCTGGACCTCGGTTAGCTTTAATAAATGTAGTGGGGACAACGGCGGCTATTGTCCAAAGTTATTATTGGAATAAGCATTGGGCATTTGCGGTAAACACAGTTTCTTCTCTATTTAAACAGTTCGTATTTGTGATTTTGGTTGGAGCCCTTGGATTTTTTGCCTTTCTTGGAGCGGTATTGCCTTCTTTGTCTAGCACTTTTGCTAAATATAATATTCCACTATCTGCACCAGCGACTCCATTTTATTTTGGCATGGTTTTGCTGGTCTTTTTATTACTGCAAATTATTATTGCAGCCAATATTGGTTTTGGTAATAGTGCCACCAATGCTCCAACTACAGAGTTTGGAAAATTTGTAGGCGTAAGTGTTATTGGGGTAGTTTTAAACAGTGCAGTATTGACTTTATTGGTGACAGTTATTTTAAAGACCAGCCCAGACTTTTCTGCTGGTCTTGCTAAAAACATTGCCAAGCTTGTGGCTGTGTTCGTTGTTCTTACCTGGAACTTCCTTGGCTACAAGTTTTTTGTGTTTAAGAGGTAGTCAGCAAAGCCCGAGTCATGAATTAAGAGTTAAGAATTATGAAGTTCAGGTCATAAATGCATATGCTTACTTTACAGCCATTTTGGCTGTTTTTTAGTATATTAAATAGCTTGTGGTGCTATGCTATAATGTATTCTGTTAGTAAAAACTGTATAATAATATAACCAAGACTCAAGGTTGAGATTGCCACGGATTACCTCGCAATGACAGGCCAAAAAGTATCAGTTCTTACTTCATAACTCCGCATGGCTCTTATGCCCAGTAATACAGCTTTCCATTTGTTCTTCTACGTTTATGTTTTAGTGAGCGTCCTGGACAGAAAGAGGTATATCGGACGCATTCTTAATTCATAACTCTTGACTCTTGATTCGTTTTTATGCCCAGTAATACAACTTTCCAGGTGTTCTTCTATGTATATGTTTTGGAGAGTTTGCTAGACGGAAAAAGGTATATAGGATTTACCCACGATTTGCGTAGACGCGTAGAAGAACACCAAAGAGGTAAGTCTATTGCGACTAGGTTTCGTAGACCATTTAAACTAGTTTATTATGAAGCATGTACCAACGAGCAGGATGCTAGACGCCGAGAAGTATATTTAAAAAGTACACAAGGTAGAAGATTTTTAGGTTTAAGATTAATTGAGCATGGACGTAGTAAGGCGTCTAGCTTGGAAAGTTGATATACTGGGATGCCAGCATTATACAGAACATATAGGCCAAAAAGATTTTCCGATGTGGTAGGGCAAACGCACATTGTGAAGACTCTTCGCAATGCAGTACTGGCAAATGCTCCTGCTCATGCCTATCTTTTTTGTGGGAGTAGGGGACTTGGTAAGACCACTTTAGCTCGTGTGTTGGCTCGGGCACTTAATTGTGAGAATATGGGTAAGGATGCGGAGGCTTGTCTGAACTGTAGGATTTGCAGAGAGATAGACGCAGGAAGCTTTTTGGATATGCTAGAAGTGGATGCAGCATCTAACACTGGGGTAGATAACGTGCGAGCGTTAATTGAGACTATTCATTTTCAACCCACATCTGGTAAATATAAAATGTATATTATAGACGAGGCGCATATGCTTTCTAAGGGGGCTTGGAACGCACTCTTAAAAACTTTAGAAGAGCCACCTGCTAAAACCGTTTTTGTATTGGCCACTACCGAAACTGGGAAAGTGCCAGCTACTATACACTCTCGTGCTCAAAATTTTACTTTTTCCAGGTTTTCCACACTAGAGCTAGAAGAGCAGTTAGCTTTGGTACTAGGTCAAGAGAAAAAACACATTGCCCCAGAAGTTTTATCGCTCATTGCCAAGCAGGCCAATGGCGGTATGCGAGACGCGCTTACATTGCTAGATCAAGTACTGTCTTTGGGTGAAGACTCTAGTTTAGTAGATGCGGAAAAATTGTTAGGGCTTACTAGTAGACAAACATTAATTGAGTTGCTTAGTCTAATTAAACATGCTGATTTAGCTAGTATGCCTGGATTTTTTATAACACTCGGTTCGGTATATTTTGATATGCATGCCGTTAATCGCGATCTTTTGAATTTACTCAGAGTATTGCTTGAAGCCAAGTTAGTCCAGTCAAATGAAGCTAATATAGAGTTGGAATTGACTGAGCCTATATCATGGTTTACTGAAAGCGAATTGATGTTTCTAATAAGACAATTTTTAAGGTCTTACAAAGACATTACCAGTAGTCCAGAACCTAGCTTGCCACTACTTATTGCAAGTCTTGAGGCTGGAATGAAGTTCGCGGGAACCATTATACCCGCAGGAGGGGGTGGAGTGAGGGTAGCTACAATAGAGTCAGTACCAAGCAGATTAGAGACTAAAGTGGACACTAGCGGAGACTCAGAGACTAAGTCGGAGATCCAGGCAAAAGATACCGAGGTTGCATCTGTATCCCTACAAACTTTAGATGAAGTTCAAGTAAGAGAATTATGGCCAGAAGTTTGTAATCACTTAAAAGAGTTAAATAGTCCGCTGGCGACTCTTATTCGAAATTCGCCAATTTGTGAGGTGAGTGGACAAAAGATTTTTCTGGGGGTGAAATATTTGTTCCATAAAGAGCAACTAGAGTCTCTGAAGAGTAGACAACTAATTTCGGATAGTATTTTAAAAATTTTAGGTGTTCCAGCAGTAGCTATGGGCAGATTTATTCCACAAGATGAAGTGACTACTAACCCAACTGTGGCACTAACCGATGCAATTAGGATATTTGGCGGTGAGTTAGTTGAGTAGTTAGCAATAGTTGTTAGTAGAATTACAAATGTCTTCCAATCTGTCATCCTCGGGCGAGTCTGCGAGACCCGGGGATCTAGTATTAGTCTTATTTACAATCAAATACTTTTTCTGGATTCCGGCTTCCCCAATCAAGTTGAGGATAAACTTAGGCCGGAATGACAAGAAATGGGTAATATAAAACATTGGTATGTGTTGCACCAAAATTGCTGGTGGCTTCGTAAATTTATTAGACTTGTTGATTAACCCGGGTGTGTCATCC
>CAZCTL010000080.1:0-4115 GCA_964501685.1 uncultured Candidatus Saccharibacteria bacterium | reverse complement strand
CTCATGAGGGTTCAAGTCCCTCTCCGGCCACCACTTGTGTGCAACGCATCCCGATGTGACATCGGGACGAGAGCAATCTCATGAGGGTTCCATGTACCACGTAAGGTACATGGTCGTGAATCCTGCGTGGTTCACTGGCAAGTCCCTCTCCGGCCACCACTTGTACGGGGCACGTCCCGATGTGCATCGGGATGGGAGTAATCCCGTGTCCCGACGTTGCGTCGGGATCTTGGGCACCGAAAATGAACAGTAAAGAAGTAGATAATAATTAAGTAAGTAAGTGTTTAATTCCTAATTCGTATCTACGTAACTCATATTTATTTGTTTACTTAAACTTACACACATATGGACTCAAAAACTTACATAGAAAAAGCAATGCGAACAGAAGCCAGAGATTATTTTTTGGCTCTAAAGAAATGCCCGCCCGTATCGAACACGGAGTTATAGGTATAGTTACAGAGGCCGGCGAGCTAATGGATGCAGTCAAGAAAACCAAAATATACCGCAAAGAACTGGATAAGGTAAACCTCATTGAAGAACTTGGAGATATTTTTTGGTACACGGCTTTACTATGTGATGAATTGGGAGTGAGTTTCGAAGATATAATGGATAAAAACATAGCCAAGCTAGAAGCTAGATATCCAGAAAAGTACTCACATGATAATGCTATAAATAGAAACACTGACACTGAAAGAGCCATTTTAGAAGCTTAACAATATATCTTATATAACGTGATAAATGCTTTAGATAAGAGCTTAATTGGCAAGCTAGTTTGACAATATATAGCGGATAAGCTATAATACCTTTAACGTTAGTTTCGTGAGAAATCAAAACAACAGTTAACAGTTCAAATTTAGAAAAGTCTTTTTGCGTTTGATTTGTTAATTGTGCCCCGCCAGCTGGCGGGACCAATAACCTTTCGTGTCGGCTGCAGAAGCCACACATATGATAGGCTACATTTTTCAATAGCAAACTTTATGTTTGCTCTGCACGACTTAACAATAAAATAACTGCGAAATTACAAAAGATTACAGTATATACATCGTCACTTAATAAGTATTTTGGATTGGCATATTCGTACTCAATTTGTATTTCGTAAAAGTTAATAAGTAACTGGCAAGTCGGTTTCTCGCATCCACTGAAACTCGTGAACATATATTTTTGACGAAGCAGTCAGTAAAAGATGAAAGAGACCGACCTCTACCAAACCTAGAAGAAATGATCAAAAGACCAACTCAGTCTCGTCCACAGACACGAAACTTTGGACCAAGAAAAATGCCTCAGACCGGCCCTAACCGGGCTTACTCAAACACGCACAGAAACCCGGCCAAAGCGCCTAGTACGCTAGACTCACAAATCGAGCAAGCTACAAGTCTGGGCCAAACCAGGCTTTTAACCACAAGTCCGCACACTCAAAGTAGAACTAATCTACGAGTTATCCCGATTGGTGGAGTTGAGGAGATTGGAGTTAACTGTACCGCATTTGAATACGATGATGACATAATAATAATAGACTGTGGACTTGCTTTCCCCGATGAAACCATGCCCGGAGTTGACTACATAATTCCAGATATTAAGTATTTAGAAGAAAACAAAAAAAAGATACGTGGAATATTTATTACCCACGCTCACTTAGACCACATTGGGGCATTGCCTTATGTATTGGCTAAACTTGGTGACCCCCCACTTTACACCATGCCTCTTACGGCTGGATTAATAAAGAAACGCTTGGAAGAGTTCAATTTATCGGAACGAGCCAGGCTCCACGCTTTAGACAAAGACGAGACCATCGCCTTGGGCAACTTTAGAGTAGAGTTTTTCCGCGTTAATCACAACATTCCAGATACTATAGGTATGCGTATAGGGACGCCAGTAGGAAACGTTATCTACGCCACCGACTGGAAGTTTGACCACACTCCCACCGATGAAAAACCCACCGAATACGGTAAAATTGCCAAGTTCGGTAGTGAGGGTGTGTTACTCCTCATGAGCGACTCCACCAACGCCATGAAGCCAGGCTACTGTATTTCCGAGCGAGAACTGGCTACTACCATAGACCGAATTTTCCAAGACTCTCGAGGCCGTATTATTTTTGCCACCTTTTCCCAACTTATTTCCCGTATTCAATCTGTATGTAATTCTGCGGCCAAGTATAATCGAAAAATTATTGTTACCGGAAGAAGTATGGTCAACGCCATAGAAATAGCTTTGTCTCTTGGCTACTTGCGCATTGAACCAAAAATCTTTGTTAAGTCCGAACAAGCAGCCAAGTATCCAGACAGCTCTTTGGTTGTACTTACTACTGGCTCACAAGGTGAGGAGTCTTCGGCGCTAGCGCGCATGGCTCGTGCCGAGCACAAAACCGTGCGCATTAAACCTGGTGACACTGTAATCGTCTCCGCCTCCCCTATTCCGGGCAATGAACGCTCGGTAGTAGAGGTACTAGACAACCTTACTCGTCAAGGGGCCAATGTTATTTACAACAAAGTTTTAGATATACATGCTTCCGGCCACGCCCAGCAAGAAGAACTTAAAATGATGTTTGGTCTAACCAAGCCAAAATACTTTGTGCCTATTCACGGCGAGCATCACATGTTAGTAGCACACAACAAACTAGCACAAAGCGTAGGCTTACCTGAAGCCAATACTTTTGCCCTAGATAATGGTAGTGTGCTGGAGTTTAATTCTGCAGGTATTGCAAAGCTTTTAGACACCAAAGTACCAGCTGGGTATGTGTACGTAGACGGTCTTGGTGTAGGTGACGTAGGCGAAGTTGTGCTTCGCGACCGTCAAGTCATGAGCCAAGATGGTATGTTTGTAATTATTGCAACCCTTGACCGTAAGACCAGCAAAATGATAAACCCTCCAGACATTATCTCCAGAGGTTTTATTTACATGAAAGGTAACGAAGATATTATCCGAGAGGTTAAACACGAAGTCCGAAAAATTTGTGAAGGCAAACACGCCGAGAACAAAGAACCGGGCTATGCTTACCTGCGCCAAGTCATTCGCGACCAAGTTGGTGAGTACCTCTTTCACAAAACCAACCGCAGACCCATGGTCTTACCTGTAATTATTGAAGTATAGGCCCAATCCCTCGTATACGACCTATAAGTCATATCCGTCCCTATAATCCAAGCATCCCGATTAACCTCGGGGTGCTTTTATTATAAGGATTTGATATAATCCACATATATGAAACAAGAAACAATTGTCTCGGGAATTAAACCCACAAATGGTCTGCATGTTGGTAACTTTCTGGGCGCACTTAAGCAATTCGTAGACCTGCAAAACTCTAGTAGACATGAATACTTTTTCTTCCTTGCGGACTTGCACGCCCTCACAGTACCGTTTGAACCAAAAGAGTTGCGAACCAACAGCCTAGACCTAGTAGCGACGTACGTGGCCGCAGGCATAGACCCAGACAAGTCTACCATTTTTCTGCAAAGCCAGGTGCTAGAACACGCAAGCTTAGGCTGGGTGTTTAACTGCCTTACTCCTTTAGGCGAGTTAGAGCGCATGACGCAGTACAAAGACAAAGCGGGCAAAGAAAAAAAGTCTAGCATAAGCGCGGGGCTCTTAAACTACCCCACACTCATGGCCGCAGATATTTTACTTTATAAACCATCTCTGGTTCCGGTGGGAGATGACCAGACCCAACACTTAGAGCTTACGAGGATAATAGCAAGGAAGTTTAATAACAAGTTTGGGCAAACATTCCCGGAACCAAAAAATTTCATGCTCAAGCCTTTGCGCATTATGAGCCTCAAAGACCCCAGCAAAAAAATGAGCAAGACCCATGATATACCTCTGTACATGGACGACGAACCAAAATTCATTCATGAAAAAATAAAAAAGGCGGTTACCGCTACAGACGGCAAGGGCGAATCTCAGGGTGCAGAAAATTTACTCTATCTCTTATCTCAGTTTGGTACCCAGGAGCATATAGCCCGGTTTGCATCCGCAAAAAAAGATGGAAGTATAAAATATAGTGAGCTTAAAACAGTCCTAGCAGATAGCATTACAAACTACTTTGCCGAATTCCGCGAAAAGAAAAAAGATCTGTTAGCCAGACCAGATAAACTTGCACAGATCCTTGGAGACGGCGCACAGCG
>CAZCTL010000079.1:0-4214 GCA_964501685.1 uncultured Candidatus Saccharibacteria bacterium | reverse complement strand
CGGCCAATAGGACCTATAGTGGTCGCATGACCGATCAAATGGTGCAGGCGGCGAGGAGCGGAGCGCAAAACATTGCGGAGGGAAGTTCCAACTCTGCGACATCTAAACAAACAGAACTGCGATTGATAAATGTGGCGCGGGGAAGTTTGGAGGAGTTACTGCGGGACTACAAAGACTTTTTGCGGCAACGCGGACTTCAGGAGTGGGGGAAAGACGACGCACGAGCGGTTGCGATTAGGAACCTTGCTTATAAGTCCAATAGGTCATATAAGACTTATAGGACCTATATAGAAGACCCGGAGGCGGCGTCCAACGCTGCGCTGTGTTTAATTTTCCAAACCACTTACCTCCTAGATTTGCAAATGCGGGCTTTGGAGAAAGAGCTGTTCAATCAAGGAGATGTAAAAGAGCAGTTTCGTAATGCGAGAAATGAGGAACTGAAAAGGCAACTGTTGAATAATGGTCCGCCGATAGATGAGTTTTTGGCGGAGATGGGTTACAGGCGACAGAAAAATGGACAAGTGGAAAAAGTTGACAAAGGATAAAGCTGAATTAAAATTTTTTATAGGACTTACTCCGACGCTTCGGTCGGAGCCCCGGCTATTCGTCGGGGTAGGACTTATGTTTTTTTAAATGCAATTAACAAATAAATTTTTAGTGGCGGTGCTGATAGTCGTAGGGGTAGGGTTGTACCTGCCCAGTTTTGGTAATGGACTTTTTTGGGACGATGATGATTTTATCTTGCACAACGCGTACATTCAAGATACGCAATACCTACCAAAGCTTTTTAGCGAGAATGTAATTGCCGGAAGCGGTTTGGTTTCTAACTATTGGCGACCGGTGCTACTTTTGGTGTTTAGTGCGGAGTGGCACGCATGGGGAAGTTGGGTGCCCGGATGGCATATGGTAAATACAGTATTTCACGCAATGAATGCGGTGTTGTTGTTTTGGATACTTATTTCAATTAAACAATTAAACAATTTAACAATTAAACACACGAACGAGATTGCCTCGTACCATACAATGACTGGAGGAGAAAGATGGGTGGCATTTTTTGTGGCGTTGTTATTTCTTATCCATCCGGTGCAAGTAGAGGCGGTGGTTTACGCTAATTCGCTTGGAGATTCGCTGTCCGTATTTTTTATGTTTGTGGGGGTGTTGTGTTTTCAAAAATTTTTAACAGGCAGAGATGAGACCGATAGGACGCATAGGTCTTATATGACTTATAGGACTTATAGTTTCTTGGTGGCATCAGTGTTTTGTTATCTGTTGGCGCTAATGAGTAAAGAAACTGCAATTATTATGCCGGGCTTGTTAGCTTTGGTCGCGCTGATGGATTATAGGACTTGTCAGACAGATAGGACCAATAGGACGTATGGGTCTTATATAAAAATGCTGCTGCCGTTTGTTGTAACCGCGATTGGTTATTTAATTTTACGCGCGACAGTTTTAAACTTTAAAAACTCTTTTAATCTCTACGACCAGCAAAATGCTTTTACAGACAGTCTGTGGGTGAGACTGTTAACTTTTTGTAAAATTATCGTGGAATACGTAAAATTAATTTTTTGGCCAAAACATTTGCACATGGAGCGCAGTTTGGAGTTTGCGACTTCCATTTTGGACGCACAAGTGATTATTGGCGCGGCTATTATAGTTGGATTATTCATTGTTGCGTGGAAATCGTGGAAAAATTATTCTCTCATCACATTTGGGATTTTGTGGTTTTTTATCGCTCTAGTACCTACATCAAATATTTTAGTACCCATCAACGGACTTCTTTATGAACACTGGTTGTATGTTCCGGTGGTGGGAGCGGGGATTGCTTTGCTGGGAGCTTTTGGCTATTTGTTTGAGCATTATAGGTCGTATAGGACCAATAGGACAGATAGGACAGATAAGACAGATAGGATTAATAGGCCAGATGGGGAGGCATATAGAGACGATAAGACTTATATGTCCTATAGGTCATATATGAGAAATACAATTCTAACTTTAGTAACCATTGTTGTAACCGTTCTTTCTATCCGCACCATTTATCGCATCCAAGACTGGCGAGATCCGATAATCTTTTATAAACAAACGTTACAATATGCACCACATAGCTATCGCATTGTAAATAATTTGGCTATGAGTTTAGCAAATGTTGGCAAAACGGCGGAGGCTATTGGGTATTATCAAACAGCGATTGAGTTAGATAGCGCCAATCCAGTAGCCTATCACAACTTGGCAAATGCATATGCGAGTCTTGGTCAGTTAGATAAAGCTAGCCAACTTTATGAAAAAGCACTAGAAATGGACCCCAAGTTTTTATATTCATATGGTAAACTAATACAGTTACTGGTGCATCTGCAAGATTATCGAAAGGCGTTATTGGTGCTAGATAAATATGAACAGCAAATCGGCAAAATAGCAGAACTGGAGGCCTTACGCACTGACTTGGAGTCAAGAATTGTAAGATAAGAGTTGTAGGATAAATAGGTTTGAAAGGGAATAATGGGGATGAATGGGTTAGTCGGGAAAAAAGTATTACTCGATTGGGATAAATAGGTCGTATAAGACATATGAGACAGATCAAATTTATTGGACCCAGATACCAGAAACAAGTTTCGGTACTGGGCAAGCAAATAGTCAAGACCTGCATGGTATTAGGCTTACTTGGAGTACTGGTTTTTATGCTGGCTCGTCCCATTACTTTGGCTACGGCTGACTTAGGCAGACACTTAAAGAATGGGCAACTAATAGTAGAACAGTTGCAACGTGGTCACGGGTTTAGCTCGGTGCTTTTCAAGAATACTTATTCCTACACAAATCCGGAATTTTCTAGTTTAAACCATCACTGGGGTAGTGGTGTAATTTTTTACTATTGGCAAGAGTGGTTTGGATTTGGCGGACTTTCAGTTTTATATATTGGTGGAATGCTTTTGTCGTTTAGTTTAGTGTTGCTACTGGCCTACAAAAAATGTGGGTTATGGACAACATTTATGATTGGTGCTTTATGTATACCGCTTTTGGCTTATCGCTATGAAGTTCGTCCCGAAGTATTTAGTTATGTGCTTGTGGCTGTGTTTATGTACCTTTTAGACAAGTATGCCAACAGGGAAGGCTTTATAAATCTTTGGTTGTTATTACCTTTACAAGTTTTGTGGGTGAACCTGCACATATATTTTTTCTTAGGTTTTGCTTTGGTTGCTGCTTATTTATTTGGAGCGATTTTAAAGAAAGATAGATTGCTTGTCTTAAAGTATGTTTACTTGGAAATTGCTTTGCTAATAGCTTCACTCGTTAGTCCTTTGGGTCTAAGTGGACTGCTGTATCCATTTACCATATTTTCTAATTACGCTTATCGGGTGTTGGAAAATCAAACGCCATGGTTTTTGCAAAATTTGGGGTTTAGCCAGATGGTGTTTTGGCTTTTAGAAATTTTGCCGGTACTTGTATTGTTTGGTTTTATTTATGAGTTGAGAAAAGGCAGGAATGTGAATTTGCCCACTTATTTTACTGCTTTAGGTGGGATGCTTTTAGGTTTGTTTGCGGTGCGGAATAGTGCTTTGAGTGCATTATTGTGTTTGCCTGCTTTAGCTCATGGCTTGAATGTTTTTTGGTCAAATCGTAAAATTTGGTGGCTTCAAAGTGTTCAGGTAAAGTTGGCGGTTGGTTTGTTGGTTGTATTCTTACTTGCGGTGTTTGCGGTGCCTGAATATAAGAGTCAAGCACATGGCATAGGCATAGAGCAAGATAGCTTACGGGCAGGAAATTTTATACGACAGACAGGTGTAGAAGGACCCATATTTAACAACTACGATAGTGGTGGGTATTTAATCTATAACTTATATCCTAAAGTGCCAGTTTTTGTGGACAATCGTCCGGAGAGTTACCCCGGGGAGTTTTTCTCAGATGTATATATCCCTATGCAAGAACAGGAAAGAGAATGGCAAATTAAACTTAAACAGTATAACTTTAACGCAATAGTTTTTAATTGGCACGATGTAACACCTTGGGCGCAAACTTTTTTGGCTAGAATTATTATTGACTCGCTTTGGGCGCCGGTTTATGTAGATAACTATATGTTAGTCTTGCTACGGCGGGGTGGTGCAAATCAAAATATAATAGAAAATTACGAACTACCTAAGTCCATGTTCCAGTTTCGCTGACGTGTAAATATTTAAGGGTCTTGCCTAGAAGATTTTCCTCTTCTTCAGCACTTTAATGATTAA
>CAZCTL010000078.1:0-4381 GCA_964501685.1 uncultured Candidatus Saccharibacteria bacterium | reverse complement strand
ATAAAACATTGGTTTTTGTTGCACAAAATTTGCTGGTGGATTCTTAATTTTATTTGACTTTTTGATTAACCCGGGGGTGTCATCCCGAGCGGTGTCCGCCAGCTGGCGGACTCCGCTCGGGATGACAGAAGTTAGGAATGAAGTTTATATATAGATATTTAATTTATTTTTTTATGGAAGAAATAGAACAAAATAATAATAATAATAATATGAGTGAGCCTGCGCGGGTGGCTTCTTCTACTTTCCAGACCAAGTTTTTAATTTTAGTAGTAATTCTAAGTTTAGTTTCGGGTTATGTGGGCGGTAAGCTGGGTGTACAAGGGCAGATGTCTGGTAATTCTCCAAAATCATCTGAGGTTATTAAACAGGTTGTGGTAAGTGAGGAATCGGCAGTAGTAGACGTAGTAAAGCGAGCTAGTCCTGCAGTAGTGTCTATAGTTATTTCAAAAGATGTAAGTAAGTTGCAGCAATTTGGTGCTTCTCCGTTTGATAATGATTTTTTTTCACAATTTTTTGGTTTTCAGCGAGCACCTCAACAACGAGCGCAACCAGAACCTAATATCCAGAAAATAGGTGCTGGAAGTGGATTCTTAGTTACCGCAGACGGTATTATTCTAACCAATAAGCATGTAGTGAGTGATGAACAAGCAAGTTATACTGTTCTAACCAATGACGGTAAAAGATACGAGGCAAAGATTTTGACCCGTGACCCGGTTAATGACTTGGCAATTGTAAAAATAGATATAAAAGATGCACCAGTTTTAAAACTTGCAACTGAATCTACACTGCAAATAGGACAAAAGGTTATTGCCATTGGCAATTCTCTTGGTCAATATAATAACACGGTTACTACCGGGGTTGTATCTGGCATTGGAAGAAGCATTACAGCCGGTGGAAACGGTACTAGTGAGCAATTGGACGGAGTTATCCAAACAGACGCAGCTATAAACCCTGGTAACTCTGGTGGCCCTCTTTTAAATATTTCTGGAGAAGTCATAGGCATAAATACGGCCATAGACCAGCAAGGTCAGCTGGTGGGCTTTGCAATACCTGCAGGAGATGCTAATCGAGCTTTAAGTTCATTTCAAAAAAATGGGAAAATTACCCGTGTTTATGTGGGTGTACGATATGTTATGATAAATGCGGGACTAGCAAAGGCAGAAAAGCTACCGGTAGACTATGGAGCCTTGGTAACACGTGGAGAAACTGCTACTGAGTTGGCAGTTATTCCTGGCAGTCCCGCAGATAAAGCTGGGTTGGTAGAAAACGATATTGTTCTGGAATGTGAAGGTAAGAAAATTTCTGATAAAGTTACATTGTCCTCGTGTATTAAAGATAAACAGGTAGGCGACACTATAACGCTTAAAGTTTATCATCGAGGTGAGGAAAAAATAGTTAAGGTAAAGTTAGAGGAAAGCAAATAATATTTATCCACTAATACTCAAATTACACGAATCTCACTAATTCAGAATTCGTGCTATTAGTGAAATTAGTGTATTGGTGAACTATGCGTGTATTAGGGATTGATTATGGAGAAAAAAGAATTGGACTAGCTGTATCGGATTATTCCGGTAGTTTTGCGCGAGAGTTAAAAATTATTTCTCCCGCGGTTTTTTTTAGTGAGCTAGACAAGCTTTTAAGTGAGCTTGAGATAGAGCAAATAGTTATAGGTTGGCCACTAAATATGAGTGGGAAAAAAACCAAAAAGACCCTAGAGGTGGAAGCATTTAAAGATCTGGTAGAGCAGAAAACTGGGTTACCTGTTATACTTATGGATGAGAGGCTTTCTAGTCAAATGGCTAGTCGCTTGCCTGGAGGAAATAAAAATGTAGATAGTTTAGCCGCGCAGATTATTTTGCAAAATTACCTAGACCAACAAAGAAAAAGCTTGTAGGAAATAGCTAGTAGCTGGTAGGCAACTCATTGGCCTTCACGCTACAAGCTACAAGCTACAAGCTACAAGCCACAAGCTCATGAGTGAACTACGACAAAATCCAATTACAAAACAATGGGTACTCATAGCGCCTAAACGGGCTATGCGTCCAGATCAGTATAAAACCTATAGTGTTATGGCGGGTGTTCCTGACCTGGACAAACGTTGTGTATTTTGTCCTGGCCAAGAAGAGGGGAATAAGGAGCTACTTAGAGTTCCTTTGGGTAATGAGTGGAAAATTCGGGTAATAGAAAATAAATTTCACGCGCTTGACAGTATGAAAGTGTATCGTCATAAAGATTTTTATGTCTCTATGGCCGGACACGGGAGCCATGAAGTGGTTATCACTCGTAAGCACAACGAGCCTGTGGCTATGCAGTCTGCGAGCGACATAGAATTATCCCTTAAGACATTTGTAGATAGATACAAGTCGTTGACGGAGGATGAAAACATTGCTTATGTGCAGATTTTTCACAATCATGGTAGAGATGCCGGTGCTTCACTTATCCATCCGCATTACCAAATAATGGCTACTCCAATTATTCCGCCTCACATACATTCTGAAATAGCTGGGTGCTATCATTATTATCAGTTAAACCACACCTGCATTTATTGTGATATTATTAAGGAAGAACTAAATGTAAAGGATAGATTGGTAATAGAGACTGAAGATTTTGTTGTAATTTCCGCATATGCTTCCAGAAAGCCCTTTGAAACTTGGATTTTGCCAAAACGTCATGAATCTAGTTTTGACGGTATGAGCCAGGACGAACAGAAAGCGTTGGCCTATGTTTTGAAAACTTTGCTTGGACAGCTGTACACTAAACTTGGTGATCCACCGTTAAATTTCTATTTTCATACTATGCCTTTTGTTCGGAATAAGCACACAATGCAGGAAGAGGGAAGTTATCACTGGCATTTAACGGTATTTCCACGTATTACCATTTGGGCAGGGTTTGAATATGCTACAGGGATTCCGGTCAACCCCATGCCTCCAGAACAGACTGCGGAATTTTTGAGGAGTTAGCTTGTAGGAAATAGCTTGTAGTATGAAAATAGAAAGTTACCGTGATTTAATAGTTTGGCAGAAGGGTATGGATTTAGTGGTAGTTTTGTATAGACTTACGGATACATTTCCCAAAGCTGAACTCTATGGGCTAGTGTCTCAGATTAGGCGCTGTGTTGTCTCAATTGTATCTAACATTGCGGAAGGCCGTCGCCGAGGGAGTAGGTTAGATTACCGACACTTCTTGATTATTGCCTTTGGATCTGGCTCAGAACTGGAAACTCAAATAGAAATTGCTAGACGTTTACATTTCGGCGACCAAGATTTGTATGCAGAGATTGATGGTTTACTAGATGAAGTGATGCGTATGTTAAACTCAATGATTAATTCCCTACAACCTACAAGCTAATGCCTACAAGCTCAAAAAGAAAACTTATCATCGGAAACTGGAAGCTAAATCCTCTTACTGTAAGAGAGGCGCAGCGGTTGGCTTTACGTATAGAGCCTTCTCCTATTCTTGAGGCCGTAATTTGTCCACCGACTTTATTTTTATCTTCGGTTAGTTATCCCAACCTCGGTGCACAAGATTGTTTTTGGGAAAACAAAGGTGCACACACCGGTGAGACTTCCCCATTGGCACTTAAAAAGCTAGGCGTAAAATATTGTTTGGTGGGACATAGTGAACGTAGGAATAATGGCGAGACTGAACTGGAAATAAGAAAAAAGATCGAAGCCTTATTGTCTGTGAAAATTGTTCCGGTGTTATGTGTGGGCTTTGGAACGACTGTGGAGGAAGATGACTTGGAGGTTACCGATGTGCTCAAAGGTCAACTAACTTCTGCACTAAAAGGTATTGGTACTACCAATGTTGTGGTGGCATATGAGCCGGTTTGGGCAATATCTTCTGGCGATTCTTACAATCACAAGTCAGCGACTCCGGACCATGCGGAAAAGATTGCTATGTTTATAGAAACAAAGTTTGGTGTAAGTCGGGTGCTCTATGGTGGTAGTGTAAATTGCACAAATGCCAAGAGTTTTCTGGACCAACCGCACGTGGCTGGTTTATTGGTGGGTGGAGCTAGTCTTTTGACAAAAGATTTTAACCAAATAATAAATATGGAGTTATGAGTCATGAGTTAGGAGTTATGAAATTAATTCATAATTCATAATTCATAATTCATAATTCTGCGCTTCGCATATGTTATACATCGCCTCTGACCATGGTGGGTTTAAACTCAAAGAGCACTTAAAAGCATGGCTTTTAGTGTCGGGCGGAAGAGTTACCGACCTTGGTCCAACATCTTTTTCTCCAGAAGATGATTACCCAGATTATGCCAAAAAAGTTGCTGCTAAAGTATCTAAAAATCCAAACACGGACTTCGGTATTCTTATTTGTCGGAGCGGTCAAGGTGTGTGCATTGTGGCAAATAAATTCAAAGGCG
>CAZCTL010000077.1:0-4429 GCA_964501685.1 uncultured Candidatus Saccharibacteria bacterium | reverse complement strand
GATGTTTACACTCTCATTTTACCATCTGTCGCATTTTTAAGTGGAATTGAGCGCTGTCATGGTATAATATCTACATGAAAAAACTACACATTATTATTTTATCTCTGAGTATATTTCTTGCGCCTCTGACCAGTTTTGCGACAGAGCCAGCAATAATTAATCAAGTACCCACAGTACCCCCACTCATTACCAAAATTCAAGAGGCAAAGCAACTGCTTGAGCCTATTAAGCTTAACTACGCCCTTACTCCACACTATAAAACTGTAAAACAACCAAGAAAAAAGCCAGCTACCAAACAAGTCCTGGCCAACTACACGCTGGATGTAAAAGACATAGCATTAGCAATTTTAGACCCTGTAGGTAATGTGCAAATTACCACCGCCATGCAAAGAGGTGGCGAGTTTGAGTTCCCCGACAAAAACTTTGACATCAAAAAAATCCGTTTTAACGGGGTGAATAGTCGCTTCCAGGTTAATAAACCCTCAGGTGGCAAAGTAATTGCGCTAAAATATCTTATTACTCCAACTGAGACCGGCAGTAAAGTTGCCATTGAAAAAGCCCTGTACCCAGTAGACTACGTACCTTACTCCCCTGAACTCTCTAGCCCAGACGTAGTCGCCTATGGTGAAGAATACTTAAATAATGTTATAAACACCGTCGCAGGTCAACTAAAAAACACCGCCTCTCAGTCCGTCCCGGGCAAGCTAATTACTGAGGCTATTCCACCAAGTATTATTAAAGCCATAGCCTATGCCGAGCACACCAGCTCCGCCAATATTCAGTCTCTAGGTAGCCTAGAACAAATGAATGTCTTGCTTGCCACCAACGGCCCAGACACCTACAAGTACAGCGTGTCCAACGATGGCTATTTTTCCCGTGGTATAGCTCAGTTTATACCGTCTACTTATGAGTCGCTAGTTAGTCGTCATAAAGATTTAGGTTTTATTCCAGACTTTAAACTGGGCATGGAAGATCATGTAAATTCGGTTAAGGCTATGTACGTGTTGTTAGATGACTACGCAGGTAGCATACGGCAAAAAGCACCACAAAATTTCTTAGAAAGTAGAACTTTTGAGTATGGCGCCGCAGCCTATAATGGTGGCGTTACTAGAGTAGCTAAAGCACTTAATGCATACGGTGATGCTTGGAATAACCGAGATAGATTAAACTCAATTAATAGCCTACAAGCCAAAGCTGATTCAGCTGGTGCGCAAGTCAAAAAATTGAACGCTAAAATTAAAGCCACCAAAGACACAAAAACAAAAACAGCACTAAAAAAAGAGCTAGCTACAGCACAAGCAAACAAAAACTCTGCCGAAACAGAACTAGCTACCCTTTCTGGAGCGACTCTCCGAAACGAGACTATTAATTACCTAAACAAAATTTACTCGGTTATCCACCTACTCAACGCCGAAACCAAACCCACTCAACTGGCGTTACAGTGAGTTAATTTAAGATTTTAGATTTTAGATTTCAAATTAATAAAACCCAGACAGCATAGAAGCTACTGTTATTATATTGACAAGGAAGTAACATAAGCATACATTTAAGCCAAGCAAAATGGAGTCATGATTAAACAAAAAACAATCATGGCTTTTCTTTTAACAATCAGTCCACCAAGGAGGGACGTATGAAAACGCTTTTTGTTCTTACTGTTGTCTGTTTGAGCTTTACTGCGTCATACGCTCAAAGCTCAAGCACCTTGGACTGGAATGTTTACGACTGCAAACGAGACACATCTGCATGCGTAGACAAAACAAACAGAAAAGAAGCTTACGGATCGAGCTTTTCCATCGGTAGCCAAACCTGGTCACTTTCAGTCACGCTCAGTGCAAATGCTGACATAGCCATAGTCAGCATATTTGTGACCATGCCTAACAACCATAATTTTGTCCCGCACCAGTATCAATATGACATCAGCGAAAGTGGCACCATATTCAATAGTAGGTGGCTCGCAATGGAAAAGGTTCACCATTGCAATCGTCTACACCAAAGCTGGTGCTACGATTGGAAACTGCAATCTGGGAAAGCTCCGCCCGAAGTTTTGGACAAGTTCCGACCAGCATTTCAAAAGCTAGTCGAACAAGACAAACTCTTCGCTTCATTCTTCTAAACCCCCACAAAAATCCAACAACCAAAAAGACCACTACAAGGAATACTCACTCCTCGTAGTGGTCTTTCTCTTTACTTGCAACTCTACCACTAATAACTTTCAATTATAGAACTTACGGATTTCAAAGGTCACCTTTGCGTAAGTAAATTGTGCTATCACAAATATTTCCCAATAATCCGATAACTATTCAATATTATATTACAAATCTACGCAAAGGTGACCTTTGAAATGGGCAACTACGGAAGTCCTAAACTATTTACTAATCACCTCTCCCTTAGCATATGCGTCAACTTCCGCCTGTGGTAGCGTGCTTATCTTCTTAGGTGTAAGTTTGCGTTTTAAGTACACCGCATAGGTTAGAGGATGCAATTGTCCTTTAGTTACTACATATACATCTGGAGTGGCATCACCTTTTACGTAAGTTCCGTCCCGTGGCGGCACAGCTATACCATCTGCCCATGAGTCTGCTTCTGCTCTGCTAAAAGTATAATCTGAAGTAATGCGTTGTTGTTTAGCTACAAAACTAGAAATAGTTCGCTTGGTACCTTCTTTAAAATAATAAAGCTGCGCAGAATCGGCGACTTTAAAGAAAGTTTTTTCTTTAGGTTCAGCATACCCATCAACCGCAAAACTACTCACTTCTTCCGGAGCCAGCACAGCAATATTCTTAATACTCATGCCTCGGTTCTTAAACACAGTAGCCGAAACAGGATGCTTAGTACCCTGCTTCATTTCAAACACAGTGCCGTCGTTGGAAGCCTTCACAAGAGTCCCATCTTTTGGACTCACAAACCCTGCCTTTGTATAAAGTGAAATTTCCGCATCTGGAATTAGTTGTACCTTTTTTGCCACAGCATACTGACCAAAGGTAAATGCGCTATACATTTTTAATTTTCCAGCTTCTACCAAATACACTTCTGGCTTAGTTTGACCTCGAACAACTGTGCCATCAGACGGAGTTAACACATCGCCAGCAGTGAACAAACCTGACTCGCTTGGAGAGATAGATAAAGTTTTAGTAGGATCTAATTTTCTTTGGGTAATTACAAAATCGGAAGCTGGATGTTTAATATTATCTATAAACACATACTTTTGCACCTCACCCACCACTGTTACTATAGTGTTATCTGCGGGCCCATAAACACCGCCGACCGGATAGCTTGCCACTTCAGTTGGTGAAACAGTTATTGCCAATGAGGTATTTAAGCCTCTTGCCTGGGCCACAAAAGCTGGCAGCGAGAGCCTACTGCCATTTTGAATAATATAGAGCGCGGGGTCGCTAGCAAGCATCATGATAGTCCCATTTGGATACCTAAACCATGCCAGAAAATACTTCTGAAAATTATAATTACCATTAAAAACATGGGGCGTGTAACGGTACAAAGCTGCGGTTGCTTTGTTTTGTATCATAACAGTTTGCTTTTCTGGAATACCATCATATGCTCCAAGAGTATTATTTAATTCAATTATATCCCCAACTTTAGAAGTTACTCCATTTATAGTAGGTCCCCTGCCACTTGGCGCATTAAAAGACTTCATCAGTGCTTTGGCTGCTCCAAGATATCTATTACCACTCGAATCAATATTGCCAAACAGTTGAAAGTAAAAACCTGGAAAAAGTGTGCCACAACCTGTAGCATCCGGACAATCAAAACCCATTGCAAAATCTAACGCTCTTTGCAATCTATCTATTGGATCATTTTGCCTTGTGGTAATAAGTCCCTGTTCTTTTTGTAATGTCACTAAAATTACTTGCGGATTTATTCCTGCGCTTTGCGATACATCCCATATGAGTTCTGCTGCGGTTCTAAGTCTAGGCAAGGCTGGTTGTGGGTCTTCTAATCCAGTTTTAAGCATGGTAACCGTTGGCTCTTTTAGTCTTGCTAAAAACTCTGGCGTGGTATTTGCAAGCACGCTATTTTTACTTTCCAAAAACTTTTGAATGCCACTCGCCCCGCCAAATGTTTTAGTATCGGAGAATACAGCATCCTCCACTAATTTATTTGGATCAAAAGATGTATCCACCACCTGGCTAAACACATTGGTTGGCGCATAGCTAAAACCAATACATGCAATTAACAAAACAAATATAAAGTTTTTTATTTTCAAATTTGTCATGGTAGTAAGTATAACATTAGATTTATTACATAACCTAATAATTTAGTCTTGTCATTCCGGCCGGAGTTTATTCTCAACTTGATTGGAGAAGCCGGAATTCAGGATTTTTAAGATGGATCCCGGATATCCCGCCCAAGACGGCGGGATTCCGGGATGACAGATAGGAGATTATGGAAGAGTCCTATTATAAAGTTCTTA
>CAZCTL010000076.1:0-4439 GCA_964501685.1 uncultured Candidatus Saccharibacteria bacterium | reverse complement strand
CAGAGGCGGGATGTATGAGGGGAGGTGAGAAACATGGGAGAAAGTGTTTATTTCTGTCCAATGTGTGGCTTTACATCGGAACAATTAAGAGGATGTCCGGCATGTGAAGAGCCACTAATGGAACTTAACTCAGAACTTGAGGCGGAGTTCCAAAGAAATGCAGTAATGCGCCAAAGTGTGAGCATGATGCAAGACAAAAAATGGTATTAAGAAAAACTGCTATGCGAGCTAGAAGCTACCGATAACACCCTGCAAATATTTGCAGGGTGTTATGTTTTTTCCTAACTAAAAATTGCATTTTGACCGTTTAAATGAGTTAACCTAATATATCAATGTCAAAGAATATATTAATTGGCCTTTTTAATACACATATGCGACAAATATCTCCCATACAGGTGGTTGGTATTGGTGGCGGCACCGGTTTGCCATCATTACTTACTAGTTTAAAAGATAATCCATGGCTTCAGCTTTCTGCACTTGTAAACATGTTTGATACAGGTGGTAGCTCTGGCGAATTAAAAGATAAGTTTGGCACGCTCCCTCAAGGGGATGTGTTGAAATGTGTTTTGGCTCTATCGGAAAACACCAAAGAAGCCAGAGATATTTTACTCCGACGTATCCGTAATTCTCAATATAATGGGCATACTGGGGGTAATATCTTATTATTGGGATTGGAAAAAGTTTATGGTAGTTTTTCCGAGGCTGTGGTGGCGCTGTCTCAACTATTATCCGTAAAAGGCACCGTTATACCTATTACCTACGAGCACAGTGTTTTGTGTGCTCGCTATACAGATGGTGAAGTATTTAAGACCGAAACTAGTGTAGACGTAGGAATATACGAAGGCAAAGTAGTGGAAAAGTTGTATTTAGAACAACCCGTACCTGCTTCCAGTGCTGCTTTAACTGCTATTCGTAATGCGCAAGTTATATGCTTAGGTCCTGGTAGTTTCTATACAAGCGTTTTGCCTAACTTGCTGCCAGACGGTGTCCGTGAGGCGATAGTCAGTTCACATGCTCCAATAATATACATTACAAATTTGTTAACCGAGGGTGCGGGTATGCAAGGGTGCACTGTAGAGTCTCTCATACATATACTAGAATCTTATGTCGGTAGGTCTATAGCCAAAGCCGTAGTGAATACACAAGTTCCTTCAGATGAAGTTTTACAGCAATATGCGGCAGAGCGTAAGTATCCTATTATATGTGAGCCCAAAGATAGTACTGATGAACGAATAGTTTCCGCTGAGTTGTGGACTGATAATTCAATAGCGCGACACGATACTAAACGTCTGAGTTATCTGGTTTCATCGTTGATTTCCAATCTGGTTAATCCTTAGTATTAACTACTTTTTGTCATGAAACTTTTTGTGAATTTCGCGTAGGCCTTCGTTGGTGACGTGGGTGTAAATTTGGGTGGTGGTAATTACCTGAAATCGGCTAAAAACTTGGCAGGTGTAAGAATTGGCCTGCCTGCAAAATTTTTCAGCTGAAGTAAATGTTTGTCACCGGAAATTATACATTTGGCATTGCTTATAACTGCACATGTCAGGAAGGCGTCGTCACTTGGGTCTGCATGAATAATGGTTGGCATATGTGGTGGCTCCGGGAATAATGCACAGTATGACTGAAGTTCTGTCATAAAATCCTCAACTGAAAAAGACAGCATGTTGCGCTGTCTTTCAAATTTATTATAGCAAAGCACGCGTTCAAGCTCGACCAGTGTTGTGGGTGTAAAGCATGGCGTAATGTTTTGATCAACTATCAACGACAATACCTTATTGGGTTGACCGCCGAAGAACAGTCCGGAAGCAAGTACGTTTGTATCTACAACAACGCGCATATTTTTATGCAATAGCCGGTTTGCGCACCGCCTTAATTGCACGGTTCACCTCCACGGGCGTAAGTTTGGTGCGCTTAGCTGCTTCGCGGAATTGCTTTACCATGTTACGTATAGGTACTTTAGGTGGTTCAATTTTGGTGATTGTTGCCGTGTTTGCGTTTATACGAACAAGCACCCGAGCACCTGTCCATGTTTTCGGCAAAGTAATGGAATTATTTTTTATTACTGTTGTGGTTGCTTCAATCATAAAGTTACTGTATCAGAGTGCTATTGAAAAATCAACTATAGAGTTACTTTTTATCATGAAACTTCTTATGAATTTCGCGGAGGCCTTCGTTGGTGACGTGGGTGTAAATTTGGGTGGTGGTAATGCTGGCGTGGCCAAGCATGGTTTGCACACTGCGAATGTCCGCGCCATTGCGAAGTAGGTCGGTTGCAAAAGAATGGCGAAAAGTATGCGGCGAAACGTGGTGGGTAATGCCGGCAAGCATGGCATACTTATGGATAAGTCTTTGAATGCTCCTTGCAGAGAGTCCTGCTGCTTTACCATCGTTTTTTTCAGAGCGCTTAAAACCTTGCGCAGTTATTTCTGCTTCTACACTTTTGCCAATTTTGCTATGGGCAATAAATAATCCGGGATGATTATCTGTGCGTTTTTTTAAGTAGGCTTTTATCGCACTGCTGGCGTCTGGCGATAGGAAAACCAGGCGGAGTTTGTCGCCTTTGCCACGCACGGTAAATTCTCCGCGGTCGGCATTGACCGATGAAAGTTTTAGTTGAGTAAGCTCGCTGATACGCACTCCTGTAGAAAAGAGGGTGAGAAGTATGGCTCTATCCCGCAAGCGGAGAATTTCTTCTTGCTCCTGCTCTAAAGCTTTAAAAATTCTAGATAACTCATCACCTTCCAGACTTTCAATTTGCCGGCTGGGGTTTTTGGCCAGCTCTATTTTTTCTGGAGCTAGAGTTTTTATATCGTTCTTACTTAAGTATTTTAAGAAAGCCCTGAGGGCTATAACGTGGTAGTTCTGGGTTATAAGTTTAAGCTTGCTACCTTTATCATCTACATATCTATTTAAATAAAGCCGGTACTTACGTACCAGTTCCAAATTAATCTGTTCTGGCTTAGTTACGCTTTCTGAACTAGCAAATTTGCTAAACCTACCGAGGTAGTGCTCATAGTTGCTAACAGTCCGGTTGCTCTTGTTTTTCTCTATTTCGCAATACTCCAAAAACTCGCGGATGTATTTTTGTAGCGTGTTCTTTTCCGTGTTTTGTACCATGTTTATAGTATAGCGTATAAAAGTAAAGCAGCGATCGGACTTTTGGATTTGTCCGATCACTGCTGTGGATTAAGTTACGTCTTAAATCGCGGCCAGCCCGGCTAAGCCTCCCTGTTCTCTGAAGTTAAACGTGGTTGACAGTAAGTAAATCGGCCTTGTGCCAGATTTGGCCAGCACGTGGCCCGACTTCTTTTCTGCCGTATAACCACAGCAGCCTGAAAAACTGCGATTGCCACTTTGCTGACCTCGTCCTCCGTTGCCCGAGGGAAGTCAAACTTGTGGTTACCGTGGTACGCTCGATATTGTAATTTGGCTTCCGAGAAACCCAGCTTTAGGGCTTCAAATAGTTCTACTGAGTTCATTGTATTTTCCTCCTGGATTGATGTTGGTGTTTTGGTTGTGCTACAGGCAACTTCCGAAAGTTTAGTTTATTGATGCCAAAAATGCAATTTTATCTAGTTTTGTGTAGTTTTCACAGATTTGCTTAAAAGTGCTAGAATTTGGTATAATTAGTGCAATTAATCCACGAGCTTGGCATAAGCACTGAGCAACGTGAAGAAAGGGCAGATAAATGCTTACAAAGTCGGAAAAAGACGCAATTATTAAGAAATATCGGACTCATAAGGACGACACAGGTAGTCCAGAGGTACAGGTGGCAATTTTAAGCAAGGAGATTGAGCAGGTAAGTGAACACTTAAAAGTACATAAGAAAGATAATCACTCCAGACGTGGGCTACTTAAAATGGTTGGTAACAGGCGCCGGCTTCTTAGGTACCTTCGCCAAGAAGATCCTAAGCGGTTTGCTAAACTTGTGGAAAGATTAAAAATAAAGATAGTGCTCTCGGCACCAAGTGCTAAACCTGCAGTCATTGCACAGCCAGAGACGGTGATAGAATAAAATTTTATGCTTGCAAGTTCTCACTCAATAAAATTTGCACAGGAATGGTTTAATTTGGCCAAAAAAGTTGTTGACCGGATTTCACTAGATTCAGAGATTAAAGAGATGAAGAAAGACTATTTGGCTAACAAGAGTTTGAGTTTTGAGCAAAAAAGTCGCTTTATTGCCATATCTAATAGAGTTAAATATGAGGTTATGCATGAGTTGTATGGTGCAGAAGGTTCGGAAAGTTTTAACCAGTTTTCTGACCGATGGCGAGATTGGTACAATTCAAAAGGTGTAGTCTCTAATTCCCAGCTTGGAAGACGGCTTAGCAACGAAGAACATATTATTTACAGTAGTACACCGGAGGCAGAAGAGTTTTTTAGGAATATGGAAACATAGTAGTCAGAATATAGTAGTCAGTTGTTAGTACTAATTA
>CAZCTL010000075.1:0-4443 GCA_964501685.1 uncultured Candidatus Saccharibacteria bacterium | reverse complement strand
TATGAACAATATATCGAGAGAAGGGAATGGCGATGGTCCCAAAGAGTATGAACCATATGAGTCTATTTTTGATGGACAGAAAGATGAAAGGTTCTTCACTGAAAAGGCAACACTTGAAATACCAGAAATAATTTCAAGTATATCGGAGTTGATAATAAGTTTGTTGAGACTTTTCCCGACAAAGTAACTGTTGGATTCCTACATGATCATTTGTACATTCCCTTTGTTCAAATACTATCTGCCCAAGACGAAGATATTTTATTGCATTCTGCGTTAGACGTTATGATAACAGGAAATGTAGAACAAAAGTGGAATAAAAAGAGTAGAAAAAATGCTATTCAGAAATTTATTCGTCCGCTCGTTGATGCTATCGTGGAAAAGAATGTTGGTAAACGAGAACAGTTTAAAGCGCTAGAAGATCTAAAAATGGCATTAACACGGCAAATAGAGGAAGTGGGATTGACCGATTATAGTTTCGGCGATGACTATTATTAAATCGAGAATTGAAATTGTGTAATTTGTGTCGTAACCATCTATTCTATAATATGCCAGAAAGTTTATACAAACCGGTGATAGGGTTAGAAGTTCACATTCAACTTAAAACTAAGTCGAAGATGTTTAGTAGTGCGCCAAACAAGTTGGATATGAGTGAGCCGAATGTAAATATTGATGAAGTAGTTACGGCACAGCCTGGTAGCTTACCTGTGGCTAATAAAGAAGCTATTCGTTTAGCAGCTAAGATGGGACTAGCTTTAAACTGCACAATTGATGAGTGGAGTAAGTTTGATCGTAAGCACTATTTTTATCCAGATCTTCCTAAGGGGTATCAAATTTCGCAGTTGGACCAGCCGATTGCGAAGGAAGGATATATAGATATAGAAATTTCCAATTTCCAATTTCCAATTTCCAATGAAAATGCAGAAAATCAAAATGTTAAAAAAATTAAAAGAGTCTTAATTCAACGGGCGCATTTGGAAGAGGATGCGGGGAAGAATATACATCCGGAAGGGTTGCCGTATAGTTTAGTGGACTATAACCGGGCGGGTACGCCGCTTTTGGAAATTGTTACTCATCCGTGTATAGAAAGTGCCGAAGAAGCGCGAAAATATTTAGAGGAATTACAGAGGATTGCGCGGTATGTAGGAGCTAGTGATGCTGACATGGAAAAGGGGAGTATGCGCTGCGAACCATCTATATCTGTTCGTTTGCCGGGGGAACAAGGCTTACCGCCGTACAAGTGCGAAGTTAAAAACATTAACTCTTTTAAGTTTGTGGAGCAGGCGATCAACTATGAAATAGTGCGCCAAACAGAACTGCGCCAACAAGGCGTTACGCCTAAACAGGTCACCATGGGCTGGAACGAAAAACTAAACCAAACTGTTGAACAAAGAAGCAAAGAAGAAGCCAATGACTACCGCTACATGCCCGAGCCAGACTTGCCACCATTGCAGTTTACCAAAGAGTATTTAGACCAACTTAGATTGGAATTACCGGAGTTACCCAGTGCAAAGCGGGCTAGATTCAAGACGGAATATAATTTGCCAGATGCAGATATAGAAAACCTAATAAACTGGAAAGAGCTTACGTTTTATTTTGAGGATGTTATAAGCGAACTTGATGCGTGGATAGAGGCGGATACAGTCAGCCGTCATTCTGAACCTGTTTCAGGTGAAGAATCTAAAGACCCTTCGACTTCGCTAGACGCAGGCTCTGCTCAGGGTGACAGCACTAAGAAGAAATTGATCAAAAGTGCTGCTAACTGGTGTCTGCAAGATTTTTCTGCCATGCTAAATGTAGATCGCAAGAATCCAGATGAAGCACTGGTGACTCCAGAAAACTTGGCCGAGCTGGTTAAACTTATTGATGACGGTAAAATTTCCAGCTCCGCAGCCAAACAAGTCTTTCGCACTATGTATGAAACTGGTGGGGACCCAAGTGAAATAATCCAGGACCTAGGGCTAGAGCAGGTGAGTGACGAAGTTGCAATAGCATCGGTTATCGATCAAATTATCGCAAACAATTCCAAAGCAGTAGCAGACTATAAAGCCGGACAGGAAAAAAGCTTTGGCTTCCTCGTAGGCCAAACCATGAAAGAGCTAAAAGGCAAAGGCAACCCAAGTCTAATTAATGAATTGTTAAGGAATAAATTGATATAAATATATGGGAGAACGAAGAATAGAATTTATTACTTCACATGGTATTGAGATGGGGCATTACCAAGAGTATCTTGGTTGGATTAACAGTTACATGGAGTCGAACCCATATGCAAGGACATTGCCTAGATATACGGATACTGTAACAGACTTAAAAAACGGTTCTGAAAGTTTCGCAACTCACGTTGCCACACTCAATTCCTGCACAAAAAGTAATTTTGATGGTAACCCATACAAATACATTGCTTTGTACGATTACTTACTAGAAAAGTGCATTTTGCCGGCATAATATTTTCTAGATATCTAGATAGCGCCTATCTAGGCACCCACTAGTCTAAACGTTCTATTTTCTCATAAACAAGAGCAAAATATACCTTGCTCTTGTTTTTTATTTGCTTTTATGGTAAAATACTGTACTTTCTACCATTGGGCAATTGGTCCCAATAGGCAGAAATTTTTTGTAGGAAATTTTGAAGGAGGCAAGAAATGGAAATGCTCATGTTTGGGGCATTGTCTTTTATGCTCCTAATTGTGGTAGCCATAATCATGCTATTCGTTCACGAGTATGGCCATGTCGTGAATGAATTAATGATTGGTGCCGAGGAAGTGAAAGTTGTAGTGCGACCCATTAGGGGTAGCGGTGACACTACAGTTACAAAAGGGACAACCTGTAAGAAGCCACAGTCCCAGATAAAGAGCCTCTCTGGAGGTCTCATTGCAGAGTTGCGTTTTATCGTACTCTGCTTTGGAGCCGCCGGGTTCTTTAGCAGTTTTAATCCAAGGCAGTGGGTGGTTATACAAATTGTTGTCCAGTTGGGCATTTGGCTGTTTCGGCGATTCATAGTGGCGGTTTTGTTTGAGACTGCGGGCATTGCCACCGCGGTTATGGCCATAACCGCACTGGCTATTTTGGCGGTTATGTTTGGGACTGCCATGAGCCCGGACTTTACTCGGCTGGTAGTGGCTTGGCGTGAGCAAACTTTGGGGAGTTTGGGTTTTCTCTCTCCTATTTCACAGTTATGTCTGCTAGCCGGTGGCATAGCCGGAATAATCCTTTGGCTGAGAGCAGCACTTGGCGGGCTTGAGGATGGTCGCCGTATCCGCAAACTCCAAGACCATCCAAACAAGCCGGCACCGCGCAGACGTCGGGTTCCAGCCAAACGCACTGCCCAAGTAAGGCGCCCAGCTTATCGCAGACAGCCAACTGCGAGAAGATACATCAATCAGCGGTAGATGTTAGTGACTCAGTCCACTAGCACTACCGCTTTTTCTTTTTCTTATATCAGTAAGTTGCCTACATTGTATCCACCAATCTTTCTTTGATATACTTAATGCATAATATTTAATACAATTGTATGAAAAGTTATGCACAGACACAAAGTTCGTTTCCAAGTCAGTTGCTTACGGCTTTAGAAATTGCGGGTGGGGTAAGTATTATGACGCTTTCGCTGGTTATGCCGAATGCAATACAAATATTAAGACTGTATAAGCAACTCAAAAGAAGTGTTAAGAGAAGTATTGCGCAAAGCCAAAAACAGAGTAACTTAGCAAGAGAAGTAAGGCAGGCTTTTTACTATATGAAAAATCACGGCTACATTCGCATGCGTCCAGTGGGTTTGCATGATTATGTGATTAGTTTTACTAAGTTAGGCAAAAAGCGGTTATCTAAAATTAAGTTTGATAACTTACAAATTGAAAAAACCAAAAAGTGGGACGGGCAATGGTGGCTTATAGCTGGGGATATACCCACAAAGACTCATAGGCATGGAGCGGATTTGCTTAGAGCAAAGTTTAGACAAATGGGGCTATATACTCTACAGCGTACTTTGTGGCTTTATCCATACGATCCTCGTACAGCTTTACAATACATTTTAGACGAGTATAGTCTTGAACACTATGTGACTGTTATGCAAGTCAGCAGGCTAGATAGAGATGACGAAGAAAATGCAAAAAAGCATTTTCACAAACTCGGTGTTTTATAAAAGATAAGTAACCTCTCATTTAATTTCTCTAGCTTGAAACGTTTACCCAATGCAAAATAAATCATACATATGTATGATTTATTTTGCATTGGAGTAATAAATATTGTTACCAATGGTTAGAAGTTAATGTTTTAACCATGCATAACTTTTCATACATATGTAAGGAATGTTTTGCATGAGGAAATATGGAAATTATGTATGGATTATATACTTCATTAGAAATATATGCAAAACTTTTAGTACATATGTATAGAAAGTTTTGCATAGAATATATGGGGGTGGGAGTAGTGGGTGGGGATGGGGTACGG
>CAZCTL010000074.1:0-4449 GCA_964501685.1 uncultured Candidatus Saccharibacteria bacterium | reverse complement strand
TAGATGATTTATTTCGTCAGTTCTATGTACACAAGAAGCAAATTTTAGGGCTGAACTACTGGGTATTGCGTGGGGGCTCCACTAAACTTATAAATGACGATGGCAGTGAACGTAAAGTTATGGAAGTAGTGCGTGATTACTTTATGCCGGGGCAAATATCTGGTGTGGTAGTAGATGGATTAGGTAAAAAAGCAAGAAATGTTACCGTGAGTACTGGTGATGGTATTCAACAAGTATCGGCCAATAGCAAGGGAGAGTTTGTGTTGAGTATTCCACCGGGGAGCGTGGAGCTAACCGCTACTGCTAATGGATATGGTCCGTCTACTGTAAGAGTAGAAACTGCAAGAGGTGGAAAATCTATTATCAAAATTATTTTGCATCCTACTAAACCAAGTTTGTGGTATAGGCTTAGGGCCAAACTGGGCATATAGACATATCAATATAACAAATAAACAACTAAACAATTTTGTTCTGTCATCCTCGCCTGTCCGCCATAGCTTTAGCGACGGTGGGGGCGAGCCCCGTATATCTTCAGAAGTATTACGGGGCGAGTCAGCGAAGACCCGGGGATCCAGTATTAAATAAAAAACTAGGATGGATTCCGGTCTTCCCTCGCATAGCCTCGTGGAAACCGGAATGACAGAGGGAGGTTATTACAATAATTAATATATGGCTTATATAAGCTATATATTATATTTGTTGTCGTAACTTGTTAAAATATGTTAAAATTAAAGGCTATAAAATTTACTATAGTTTTTTATTGGTAATTAATTTGGTCGTAGGGGACCAACGAATTTTATGAATCAGAGTATAAGAAATAAGTTGCTAAGCAGGTTAGTTGTGCTTGCCGTATTCGTGCTGGTTGGCCAAGCATTTAGCCCGCTAGTAACCCAGGCTGTGCAAAATAATTTTGAACCCGTAACGCTTTGTCACATTACAGGTAATGGGAGTTACAATGAAGTTACTGTTTCCAATGAAGGAGCATATAATGGTCATTTAGGCCATGCCGGGGATATTATTCCTATGCCACTAGGTGGTTGTCCGGTACCTCAAGAAATAGTTGAACCAACCCCGACTCCTACCCCAACACCAACACCCACTCCACTAATTGATCCCACTCCTACACCTACTCCTACCCCAACACCAACTCCTTTAGTGGATCCAACACCAACCCCAACACCAACACCAACCCCAACTCCAACACCAACCCCTCCAATAGATGAACTACCTTGTAGTAGTGGTCCTGCAAATGCAACGGGGGTTATATCTAGCAGTCAAGGGACTTTAAACAATGGTAGTCCTATTACAGACGTTGCCCGTACTAACCCGGCTAAAACTTTGGGTATAGCAGACAGCCAGTTTTTCTCGCTTGGGAAGGACGGAGTTGTTACTTTAAGCTTTAGTTCTTATGTGTTAGATGTGGCTGGGACAGATTTGGCAGTGCACGAAATAACAAATGGACGTGAGACATACCCAGAAGAGCGAGCAAAGGTTGAGGTTAGCCAAGACGGGGTATCTTGGACAATGGTCGGTACTGCAAGTGGCCTAGATGCGGGTACAGGTGTGTCTACTTTTGATATTGCACCTACAGGTTATGCATGGATAATGTATATTCGTTTAACCGATACTACTAACTTTGCCATACACGACGCTACAGCAGATGGTTATGACCTAGATGCGGTTGATGCTAACTACGGAACTTGCTCTGTTGTTGATTTAACTAAAACCGGCACATACGACTCTAGTACCGGACAAATTATGTATACTATTCACTGGAGCGTTGCTGGTGCTAGCAATGTAGATGTAACTATCTCGGACACTTTACCAGCTGGGACTACCTATGTGCCTCTTAGCGCAGATAACGGTGGAGTGTATGATGGTGGAACAAATACCATTACTTGGGCACTTGGATCAAAAGCTGCGGGCAGTTTTGGAGATGTAACTTTTAAAGTAACCTTAGACGCAGCTTTAGCTATGAACATGTGGGCTAAGACTGTGGCCAGCTTCTCCCAAGGTAAGCAAGCAGACCTTATCAATTTGGTAGACGCTAACAGGAGTGATTCAGCTCAAGCTCTTGGAGCTCCACAGACAGCTGGCGGGCTTTACGATAATCCATTATCAGATTTTATTGGTAAGTTTGTATCTTTAGGTTTTACACAAGCAAGCACTGGTGGAAGTATTGTTTTGGCTTTTGACCACCCGGTATACAATGGTCCTGGAAACGACCTACAAGTTTACGAAGTTACTACCGGAGATAACTATCCAAACGAGCAAGTAAATATTTCAGTAAGCAATGACAATGCTACTTGGACAGATGTAGGCGTGGTAGTAAGGGATGGTGGGGTAGATTTAGGTGTTTTGCCTCAGGCCAACTTTGTGCGAATTTTAGATTCATCCGACAGACTCAGCTTTGACCCAACCGCAGATGCATACGATGTAGATGCAGTTAAAGCACTTCAATTAGTACCAAATGTATGTAGCGTAACCAATACAGCTTATGCTACATGGCAGGTAATGATTGATGAAAATCCGTTAGTTGTAACTGTTCCGGCTACTACAACCACTACTATTAACCAAGCTTCTTGTACAGAAGACGAGTTTAGTATTGCTGGTCAGAAGTGGAATGATCTTAACGGTGATGGCGTAAAAGACGGTGGTGAAACAGGACTTTCTGGCTGGACAATTTATGTAGACGCTAATGATAACGGTGTGCTTGATGGTGGAGAAACCAGCGCAGTTACAGACGTAAGTGGTAACTACACACTGTCTGGTCTTTTAGCCGGCATGTACGTAATACGCGAAGTAAATCAGGCAGGGTTTATGCAAACCTATCCATCGTTAGCAAATTTGAGCAAGCATGTAGTTTTTGTTACAACTTTCAATATTACAGATAAAGACTTTGGTAACCATGCTACAGGTGACCAGGGTGGTGGCGGAGGCGGTGGACCAACACCTACACCAACACCTATACCAACTCCAACTCCTACCCCCACTCCAACACCAGATGGCGGTGGCAATAGCAGTGGTGGTGGTTCTTCGGGTGGCTCGTCTGGCGGTGGATCTTCTTCTAGCTCCGGTGGTGGAAGTACTCCAACGCCAACTCCTACTGTTGCAGGTGATAGCACTACACAGAGCAACCTACCAAGTCTTGGTGGCGACCCATCTATTCCCCAAGTATTGGGCGCAACTGAGTTACCCAGAACTGGGACTGGTAGTATAAATATAGTACTGGTATTTATGTTAGCTGTGGTATCGGTGTTTGGCCTGAGGACTTTGAAGACAAAGTTGCAATAAACATACCCAGTAAGACTTCGGAAGCTCTACTGGGCATATAAACATTTAAACATGTAAGCAATAATGGGCATCTTCTGGGAGATGCCCATTTAAAAATACATATATTTTTGCTAATCTATACATATGCCGAAAGTGAAAAATGAAATACTTGAGCCAGTAAAAAAATCTAGACCTAAAAAGAACATAAATTTAGCGAGAACAGTTGTCGCACCTAACTACTCCCGTCATTCCGGAAGCCACGAGGCTCTGCGAGGGCTATCCGGAATCCATCATGAAACCATGGATACCGGCTCGGGGGCCGGTATGACAAGGCATAAATACTTAGGCCGTGTAATAGGTATGCTGTTTTGGTTTTTTGGGCTATGTATTTTATTTTTCGTATTACTGAACTGGGGGTTTGTAGTGGCGAGAGTTAAGTTTTTAGTGGCTAAGCCGGACCCTAAAAATGTAATAGTTTCCGGTCCATCATCCAATGCTTCTACCGGCACATGGCCTAAAGATACTTTAGCTATTCCAAGTTTGGGTGTATTGGCTCCCGTAGTGTATGTAAGCGAAACTGGAGAAAAAACTTTTCAAAGCGCGCTATTAAATGGGGTGGTACACTATCCCGGTTCCAGTTTGCCGGGTGAAGTAGGTAATGTGTATATTTTTGGACACTCGTCTGACTATGCTTGGAGTAAAGGTGCATATAAGAGTGTGTTTGCACTGTTGCCCAAGATTAAAAAAGGGGCGGAGATAAAACTCACGGACAGCAAGGGTTTTATGTATACTTATTTGGTTACAGAGCAGAAGGTAGTGGGACCAAACGATGTATCTGTGCTTGCCCAAGACACAGCTGGTAAGCGCATATTAACTCTGCAAACTTCCTACCCAATTGGTACAGCCTTAAAGCGGTATGTGGTGCGGGCAGAGTTGCGGCAGAGCGACTAGTTATCAATTTAACAAGTTAACAATTTAACAATTGAACATTCGGACTTAGTAATAGATACTTAGAGACTGGTAGAGATTATTTGAGATCTGTTGTTCCTAACACGAATAGTCTCTTAGTCTCTAGAAATCTCAAATAATATCCATTAATATATCCATAAATATATTGTATTAATGTTTACATGTTAAACTCCGACGCTTTGGTCGGGGCTCCGACCAAAGCGTCGG
>CAZCTL010000073.1:0-4870 GCA_964501685.1 uncultured Candidatus Saccharibacteria bacterium | reverse complement strand
TACAGTTATCAAAAAAAGAGCCTCATCCAGCTCTTTTTTATTTGTATTTGTTGTTTATATAAAATAAAAACAGTTTAGCGTTTTATGCGTAATTACGCATAAAACGCTAAACTTTAAAAACATAACAAATTATTTAGTATTTGCATCTAGTCGTTTAGCTTCTTGCCATGCGAGTTCAAAGAGTTGCTTTATAGCATTGGCGATTTCTTGGCTTTCAATGATGATGCCGAGTTTTTCCGACCAGGAGGCAATCATCACTTTGTTGTCGTAGACATTTATTTCTGGTTTTAGGTCAAAATCGTTAGTCGGAATAATTAAACTCTCTCGGGCTTCTATGCCGTCCTTCTTTTTAAGATGCCTTGCGCCTGGAGAGTCCGGAAATATAGCACGGATAGATATACCTTTTCCAGCACGGCGCTGGTAATATTTTGGAAAATATCTCTTGAGTGTATTTTCTGCTTCATCCACCAATGTCAAACTTCTTAAATCCTCGTGGGAAGTTAAAGTGTCTTCGTAAACTTCCTGTAGGCCATCTTCGCCTTCGTAAAATCGCACTTTAGGGCGGTTTTTTACATTGTGTAAGGTTTTAAGCTGGGGCACCGCAGCTTTTGCGTCGTTTAAATGTTTTGTAATAGCTGCTTGTTGCTCCTCTAAATAGCTAATAATATGTTCCGGACTTTCCGCTGCGTACTCTTGCTTTGGCTCTTTACCGGACACGCTAATTAGTTTTTTAGCGACTAGACTGTCCAGAATATCATACCCAGTAGTACGGTTAATATCGGCTTTCCGGGTAATTTCCGTAACCGCCCCTTTTCCGAGAGTGAGTAGTGCCATGTATATAGCGACTTCTTTGGCAGAAAACCCCCAAGCAAGCAACTGTTCTTTGTAGTTTTGTAACTCATTGTTCATACAATAAGTATACTCTTTTTTGTAAGTTGTGTCAATACACTTCCACAATATACAAATAACACGGTTTTATCCCGTATATATAAGTATATTATGTCAATACGTATTGACATTTAATGCATTTTATGATAATTTATAGTCTAAAAAAGATTGATCAGCAGAGTTTAATAGAGATTGGTCTTGTCATTCCCGCGCAGGCGGGAATCCATCTTAATTCCTATCGAACCCTTCTGAGCAAACTATAAAAGAACAAACAGTGTAACACCGCGTTGCATATGCGTTTTTGCTGCGGTTTGGAAGATACGGAGGAATTATGCGAAACAGAAAGTTCCCGGTAGTTAAGGTTTACGATAGTGTTTTATTGGGCGGAATCGGTTTGTGCTATGGTGAAGCTCTTTTTGCGGTTGCGCAGAATGGAGGTGCAGTAGACATCTTAGTGCAGCAAGAAAACCATATTGCGAAAAAGATGCTGCCTGTCTTGGCTCCCACATGGCGCCAATGGGAGCACAAATACCTCCACAGATTCTCGCGCTTCTACATCCGCGATAAGAACATCGCAGGTGGGGTTGCGGAGATTGAGACAGCGTTTCGTAACCTGTCTTAATCACTGCTGTGGGCTGACCCAACATACCTAGAAAGAGTCGGGGATCAAGGGGAGTAAAGCAGCTCATAGATTGTTTTACTCCTTCCATTTTGTTTTGTGAGCAGGCAGATGTATGCAAAAAGTGTCTATCTGCTTTCCCGCAAGTGTTGCAGTGAGTTCTCACGCGAGAATAGTTGTAACACCTACCAGTTGGGTTCCAAATTTAGTGGAATGGGAAAGATAGCCTCTGGGAGGATATTTTATGAATTGTGTGAAGACTGCCGTACTGTTTGCTTTATTGTTCTCGATCATGGTAGTGGGCGAAGCTATACCCCCTCGTGGTCGCATGATTCGCGAGGCTACTTGGCGCGAGTTTGCGTACAGACATCACGCCGGGTGGAGAACGCTGGGCGTGGAATGCGCACCAAGCAACGCAGGTCCGTGGCCGTGCTGGCGGGTTGACGTGTGCTGGACGGTTGCCATCGTAAAAGATGAACCACTTGAAACCCAGGTAGTGTGGTGGGAGGAGGAAAAAAATAAGTACTGGCTACTAGCTGTTCCCACTCGAGAGGTGGGTAAGCAGTGCCACGCAAAATAGAAGTATCGGTCTTAAAATAATTCCGTCCATGGCGGGAGAGATCTCTAGATGATCTCTCTTTTTTATTTGTTTCGGCTTTCTTGACAGTGTGTAAGCTAATAGATACACTATTTATATGGGTAATATTGAGATTCCACAACCAGCCACTTTTATATGGGACAAGGGGAACGAGGAGAAGAACTGGGTTAGACATAAAGTGTCCATTCGGGAATGCGAAGAAGTAATACTTTCGAATGAAACTTTGTATTACGAGGATGCCAAGCATTCTGTCAGCGAGTTACGGTATATTGGGTTCGGAAGTACGCTTGCCTATAGAGTATTGTCCATTGTGTTTACAATTAGAAAGAATGCTATAAGAGTTATATCGGCTCGAGATGCGAGTCGGAAAGAAAAATATATTTATGAAAAAGCCTCTAAAGATACCTAAGTTTAAAAATGAAGATGCAGAGAGAGAGTTTTGGTCCAAGATTGACTTGGGCGACTACTTAGAACCTAGTGATTTAAAGCGGGTAGTGTTTCCAAACCTTAAACCAACTACCAGGTCTATTTCGTTGCGTATACCAACCTACATTATTGCCAACGCCAAGCAAAAAGCCAACGCTATGAACATTCCGTATCAGAGCTTGCTTAAACAGTACATAGCAGAGGGCGTAGCTCGAAAGTAGCTCCGTAAACTATATAAATACCGAAAAAAGAGCCTTACTACGGCTCTTTTTTTGTTGGTAAATTTTTTAGAGTTCCCAGGATGAATCGGCCTGGACTTTTTGGAAAGAGACAGGTTTGTAGCCAGCGCGGAGTTTGAAGTAGCTTGCAAGCGCTATCATTTCCGCGTTATCGGTACAAAGTCGTATGTCGGGGACGACAAATTGCAGATTGTTGATTTCAGATTGCAGATTGAGTTCTGTACGCAAGCGCTTATTCGCGGCAACTCCGCCTGCTAAAGATATTGTTTTACAGCTGTATTTCTTTGCAGCACGTATTGCCTTGGTTACCAGCACGTCTACCACGGCTTCTTCAAAAGACCGAGCAATGTTGGCTTTGTCTTGAGTAGGGATGTGGCCAAAATGGTAGCTGTGGAGGTTTTGTTTAGTTATTTGGAGTTTTTCCTCAATAACCCTCTCTGTCCCGAAGCGGGACATCTCCCCCAGAGGGGGAGAGGAAGGATTCGGATAGGTTTCTTTGAGGTGGTAGAGTACAGCGGTTTTAAGGCCGGAAAAAGAAAAATCAAAGTTAGGTGCGTGTATCATTGGGCGCGGAAACTGGATAGTCGCTTGGCCAGCTTCTGCTAGCTTGCTTATCTCTGGTCCTCCTGGGTAGGGGAGTCCAAGCAGTTTGGCTACCTTATCAAATGCTTCACCAGCAGCATCATCCACTGTGCTTCCCAGTACTTGATAATGACTCTCATTTTTCTGTAGCACAAGCAGAGTGTGTCCTCCGCTCACTATCATAGACAGGATGGGGAATTCAATCTTTGGTCTTTGGTCTTTAGTCTTGGGCTTTCCATTAGAAATTAGAAATTGGGTATTAGAAATTGACTCGCCGAATGGCGAGTACAAATGTCCTTCCATGTGGTTCACCGCAATCATCGGCTTGCTTGATGCAAAGGCTAATGCTTTGGCAAACTCCACGCCCACCAAGAGGGATGCAATTAGTCCAGGACCTGCGGTCACTGCAATGTAATCAACTTTAGTGACAAGTGACCCTCCTACGCCAAGGCTTCGGCGGGCTGGCAAGTGACAAGTGACAAGAGAAAATGCATCGCTTAGCGCTTTTTCTACTACGGGGCGAATGCTACGCACGTGTGCTCGGGCGTTAGCTTCAGGTACCACTCCACCCATTTTTACATGAAGCTTCATTTGCGACTTGACTACATTTGAAAGCGTGGTAAACGTTGGGTTCTTTGCGCCAACGCTCCCACGCAAAACACTAGCTGCGGTTTCGTCGCAACTAGTTTCTATGGCAAGTATGGTAACAGGCCTGCTTTTGTTCATAGTGTACCTATTTTATCTTAAGATGTAATTGCAAGCAATGGTTACTAAAGCCCGGTGTTTGGGATACACCGGGCTTTGCTTTTAGTCAATGCACCCTTATGCGAATGTATGTTTGCCATACAAACGCATTTTTCTCTCGCACACTCCAGAAGTTAGCCAAATAATTGATCACTTCTTGGCGAGTGTCTGCGAATGGGCAAGCCAGCCTTAGCTCTGTGCGTTCCTCACTTGTTCGTGGCCACCAACGTTCTGTCTTAAACAACTGAATTACCTCTTCAGCCACTAAATCTCTAAACAAGTGATGGTAGGCATCATGTTGCACTTTTGGTAGGTAAAGTATGTTACCTGGAAAGTTGCCTCTTAGACCAAAATCTTCGTATCGTGATTTTGGCACCATGTGATGATGATTGCACAACAAGCTATATGGCTTGTGTTGTAGCTGGGCGATTACCCTTTTCCGGGCTCTTAAGACTTCGGCTCTTGTTAGGTCGTGCTTAGACATGCCAACCTCCTTTTTGTCGGCACAAAAGAAAAACCCGCCAGTTACAGCGGGTCAGGTCTTGGATGCGAAGTGGGCAAAAGAGTCAATATTCATGCATAGAATTAGTTTTATATGCTTCATATACTTTTCCCTATGTACTTACTTTATACAAATAGTATAGCATGCTAATTTTGTTCCTATATATTTTATTTTAAAGATTTATACACAGCATTGAATATGGTCAATAATGTATAATATAAGGGTCTTGCCTAGAAGATTTTCCTCTTCTTCAGCACTTTAATGATTAAATC
>CAZCTL010000072.1:0-4999 GCA_964501685.1 uncultured Candidatus Saccharibacteria bacterium | reverse complement strand
ATGATGTTTACACTCTCATTTTACCATCTGTCGCATTTTTAAGTGGAATTGAGCGACTCTGCTACTACCCCCTCCCGCCCTCTTCCCCACTCTAAAATTATTCAGTATAATGCTTAAGCTAACAAACATATCCGTGCTGGGCGGGCATCGTATAATGGTTATTATCTCAGTTTTCCAAACTGATGATGGGGGTTCGATTCCCCCTACCCGCTCCAAACATAAAAGTCCCGCCATAGCGGGACTTTTAAAAATCTGTAAATTATACAACCGGAGCAGGAGTTGGAGTAACAGGAGTATCCATGTTTGTAGTTGGTGAGGATTTACGGAGTTTGACGGCTGCTTTAAAGGCTTCGCCGGCTTTGAACTTTGGCGTGTTAAGTTCTGGAATTTGGATTTTCTGTTGAGGCTGACGAGGGTTTACCCCAATGCGAGGCGCACGATGAGAAACGCTAAACTGACCAAAGCCAGAAATATTTACTTTATCTCCACTCCGCAGTTGCTCGTAAATAATGTTAATTAAAGAGTTAAGCATGCGCTCGGCTTCACTATGTGTAGTGGAGAGCCTAGCAGCTAATATTTCTGTGAGTTCAAGTTTGTTCATGGTTATTCCTTTCTTTATTTTAGAAAGTTATATATTTATTTTAGTATAGCACAACTAAGCGGGAAATTATATGTGGTCGTGGAGAAATGCATTATTACCAACTCCGTCATTCTGAGACTGGCTTTGCAGACGAAGAATCTGCTTTGAAACCTTTTAGATTCTTCACCCTTCGCCAAGCCTTAGGGTTCAGAATGACAGACAAGAAAATAGGCAAGCTTTAAAGATCTGCTTTTACACCTTCTGGAAACAACTTCTTGAACAATGTACCGAGCACACCATTTACAAACTTTCCACTAGCATCCCCACCAAAAGTTTTAGCCAACTCTACCGCCTCGTTTATAGCCACTTTAGGCGGAACATCTTTTAAAAACTCAAGTTCATAAATGCCAAGCCTCAAGACCGTTCTGTCTACAACAGCAATTTGTTCAATGGGCCATTCCGGAGCATTTGCAGTAATAATATTGTCTATATCTTCTATATGGTCACGCACCCCCAAAGCCAGACTCTTTGCAAAAGCGGAATCGTCCATTCCCGGAGCTAGCTGGTGAATATTTAAATCCATCAGCTCTTCTAAATTTTGCTCCCTACGATTAAAATCCCACTCAAACAGGGATTGCATGGCAATGGTACGTGATAAATGTCTATTAGCCATTTTTGTAGGTGGTAGGTTGTAGGTTGTAGGTTGTAGATTAAATTCGTTTTCCTACAAGCTACAAGCTATTTCCTACAAGCTATCTTGTTACTTTACGGCCTTTATAATACCCGCAATTTGGACAAGGCAAATGTGGCCTAGTTGGTTGACCGCAGTTTTTGCATGTAGCTGATTGTACAGGTTTTAGGGCATGATGGCTTCTGCGTTGGTCTCGGCCACTCCGGGTCTTGTGTTTCTTTGGAACTCCCATAAATAATAGTAATTAGTAAACAGTAATAAGTAATTAGCAAAAGCCAAATACAAAAACTATACCAATAAGTAATTAAAAATATAAATCTAGCTAAAGTATAAGGGAAAATAGTTCATATAGTCAAACCTCCAAAATACTTAGTTTATAGTCATTAGTTTTTAGTTGTTAGATACTAAGTAATCATCTGCTGGTCGTATTTGTAGGTATTTGTAGATTCGCATGAATTCGTAGATTAGCATTGCATGGCGAAAGCCATAATAAAAAGCCGTGAGCAATGAACCTTGAGCGTCATGTAAAATTACGCTGGTTTGTCACGACCTTGATAGCGCCCCCGAGCCGTGTTATACGGAATCAGGAGCATGAAGCCTGTGGGCAATCCTTAATCTTTTATCCTTAATCTTTAAGACACAGAAATGGCCAAGGAAATAAAAAACGCGCATTTTTTAGGCGTTTTAATAAATTGGTACTATTTTTTATATTGAAAGAGTATAGTACTCCATTGCCGCCTTTTTGTCAACCCTGGTAAATTTAATACCCCTTATATAAGCCATAATAAAAAGAAAGTAAACCGGGCTTGTTATGGCCAAGTAATTACTTTCTATCTAATTGATGCCTGGCAAGACTTGGAAAAACGTAGAACTTGTCTACATCATCCCATCTTACGCCAGCACGATAATGCATGCCTGTGCCACTTGTCCACGCCCAATATGGCCAGTAAAAAGGCAGACTTGGGCGCATTTGTACCACTGAAAATTGCCACTCCCCCGGTTTAGGAATAGGCTTAGGCGCTAATTCCCCACTTGGTAAATTTACAAACTCCGTGCCGGCACTATACCAGAGCACTTTTGGTCCTTTAGTAGGTAAACAAAAACAGGTAAACCTACGGGGGATCCATTTTGTGCCTGGCATAGTAAAATCTGTGTGAGTTTGCGCCCTGAGAGTTGTTGGCATACAACGTCCTCCCCAAAAAGGCATTGCTACACCTAACCCTAAAGTTAAATAGCTTAGCCCTCCAAGGAGGACCACTAAAATAGCTTTCTTCCATTTGCTCATTGTAATCCTCCTCAAGTTGTTTTGTTTGGTGCTGTTGAATGCAACACCATTGTGTTCATAGCCTATGCCAAATATTAAGATTCGTACAGCAGTTGACTAAATCCCAAATCCAGCAGAACATACTAAATATCAACAACCCGAAACTTGGAGGAACCATACATGAAACCGTTAACCATCGCAATCACGGCTTTGATAATTTTGGGTTGCCCCCAAAATACCAAAGCTCAAGAGAAACCAGCAACAGCGGTGGGTCAATACCAAATCCCCACTGCTAACAAACCCAAACCTCCTATCTTCCCAACCACCGACCAGTGGGAAACCGGTTCTGTTGGCCCACTGACCATGGAGAAACGGACCAGACTAAGTCCGTTTGATCCTCTTACTCAGCCAAAATACACAGTTGGGATCATGCTGGAGATCCCAACCAGCAATGTGCGAGTGGCACCTTTTTTCAGACCGTGCAACAAACTTAAGGGTGCGCCACAAAACTTTGTTGGGAGATGCAGACAGGTCGGTTTAAATGCAAAATTCGATCTCAACAAGAAACCAGAAAAACTCAACCCGGGAGGGCGTAATGGCTCCTTCAAATGACAACCCACCAGCAACCAACCCTCGAGCACCTTCCCCAAAAGGTGCTCACATTTTTTCCAATCAAAAAGAGTTGTTCCGCAAACCGGAACAACTCTTTTTTTTATGTTTCATATTGTATGTTACATGTTGGTGTTTAACGCGTTATATCTCATGCTTTCAACTTTATAACCTTCAACTTTTAACTTCTTAATAATCCATGCCCATGCCGCCCATGCCACCACCAGGTGCTGGAGGACCTTTAGGTTCTGGCTTGTCTACTACAATTGCTTCTGTAGTTACCAACGTTGAGGCCACAGATACAGCGTTCTCTAGAGCCAGACGAGTTACCTTGACTGGGTCTACAATACCCGCACTCATCATATCTGCAACCTTGCCACCTTCCCAGCTACCGTCTTGATACTTGGAGAAGTCATAACCGCAGTAATTATCGCCCGAAGTTTGGATGTAAGAAATTATTGGGGTTGGCTCAATACCAGCATTATCTGCAATTTGCCTGAGTGGTGCTTCTAGGGCACTACGAATAACTTTAATACCCGCTTTTTCTATAAAACTCATATCGCGACCAAACTCATCTAACTTTGGCGCAATACGGGCTAAAGCTGCGCCACCACCGGCAACTATCCCTTCTTCTACTGCCGCCTTAGTAGCGTTAAGCGCGTCTTCTATCTTAAATTTTTTGGCTTTCATTTCCGTCTCGGTAAACGCACCCACCTTAATTACACCAACGCCGCCACTGAGCCGCGCCATGCGCTCTTGGAGTTTTTCCTTGTCGTAATCGGACTTAGATTCACTATACTCCGCCCGAATTTGTGCCACACGAGCTTCTATTGCACTCTTCTCACCATGACCATCTACAATGGTCGTAAACTCTTTAGTGGCAATAACCTTTCTAGCCCGACCCAGTTGAGTAAGTTCGGTTTTGTCTAGCTTAAATCCTAAGTCATCGGTTATCACCTGCCCACCGGTAAGCACGGCGATATCCATGAGCATTTCTTTTCTGCGATCGCCAAAGCCCGGAGCTTTAACTGCTAGTACATTAAACGTGCCACGCAGTTTGTTTAGAATAAATGTAGTAAGTGCCTCACCTTCTACATCTTCGGCAATTATAACCAAATCTTTCTTACCACTTTGGGCAACTTTTTCTAAGAGTGGCAAGATTTCCTGAACTCCAGAAACTTTTTTATCGGTAATTAAAATGTACGCATCTTCCCACACTGCTTCCATGCGCGTAGCATCGCTCATCATGTAGGGAGAAACAAAGCCCTTATCAAACCGCATGCCTTTTACCACTTCTTTTTCAAGACCAATAGTTTGACCTTCTTCTACGGTAATTACTCCGTCCTTCCCCACCTCGTCCATAATCTCGGAGATAAGTTTGCCAACCACCGAGTCAAGAGAAGCAATGGTTGCAACCTGCTCTATTTCTTCTTTAGTCTTTATTTCTCGCTTAACTTTGTTTAACTCATCTACTACAAAACGCACTGCTGCATCCATCCCACGCTTAATAGAGTTAGCATGAGCTGGAGCAATGGCGGCGGCCTCAAAACCCTGCTCAATCATTTTCTGGGCAAGCACGGTTGCAGTAGTAGTACCGTCTCCAGCGATTTCGTTGGTTTTATTGGCCACTTCTTGGATTAAGGAAGCGCCAATGTTTTCAAACTTATCTTCTAACTCAATCTCTTTAGCTACAGTTACCCCATCGTCACTAATTAGTGGACTACCAAAACCTTTATCTAAGATAACTGACTTGCCTGTGGGCCCCAGTGTAACTTTAATTGCATCTGCCGCAATATTCACTCCATTCATAATGGCCATCTTGGCCGCAAAACCCTTTTTTACAATTTTACTCATA
>CAZCTL010000071.1:3791-5186 GCA_964501685.1 uncultured Candidatus Saccharibacteria bacterium | reverse complement strand
TTTCCGTACCCTCCCCTAGTAACTCGTTAGGTAATGCTCCTGTGGAGACAACCATATCCATAGATGCATCCGCAAATGGTACGTGTGTTCCGTCTGCCACAATACTTTTTTTACGTTCTCTGAATGGAATGCCCGCTTGTCCGTCTTGTAGGTTCAAACTATAAATATTACTACTAATATTCATCCGTTTTGCAAACATTGCAAAATGAGCGGGACCACTTCCAATGTCTAAAATCTTTTTATTGCGGATATATTCAGAAGTAAGACCTAGTTCTTGCAGGTATTCATAATATTTCTCCTCTTCTTTATTCCATTCGTCATCCATCCGGGAGAAGTTTATGCCATACCCAGGAAGGTATCCATAATCTTTTGGTATCATAAAAAAATAATGTTTAAAGCCTTAAACTTCATACTCTTGACCTGTTAAATCTAAATAAACATCTTCAAGGCTAGCAGTTTTGACCGTAAAACCACTAAAGCCGATGTTGTGTTGTTTTAATAGGTTAATGATGGCACTGATGGCATCTAAAGATTTAATTTCCAGTATTACTTTAGGGTAGTTGCTGTATATTTTTTCTATTTGGCTCTTTACCGGTTGCCAAACAGATTCATGAATTTCGTCTTCCACCAAGAACGATACTTGAGTAGTATGTGCAAGGTCGTTAATCAGTCGCTTGGGTTCGTCTATCTTTAGGATAGTACCGTGTTCCATAATTGCCACGCGGTTGCAGAGGAATTCTGCTTCTTCCATGTAGTGCGTGGTCATGACCACCGTAATTCCTCGTTTGTTAATGTCGCGAATTAAATGCCACACATCGCGCCTGGCCCTAGGGTCAAGACCGGTGGTAGGTTCGTCCAAAAATAAAATTTCTGGCTCGTTCACAAGACTAGATGCAATAGTAAACCGCTGTTTTTGCCCACCGGATAAATTTTTTACTTCTTCGTTCGCTTTTTCTTCCAACCCAACAAACTGGAGCAGTTGAATCAAGGTTGTTACTTGTTGCTTACTGCTTATTACTTGTTGCTTTTTTGGATACAGTGACGCAAACAGTTCCAACAACTCAACCAAAGTAACCGAGGGCAAATACTCGCTAGATTGCAACTGGACTCCGATTCTCTTTTTTATATCACTTGATGATGCTAGATTATCAAACCCCAAAACCTTAACCTCACCGCTCGTCTGCTGTTTTAACCCCTCTATAATTTCCAAAGTCGTAGTCTTCCCCGCGCCATTCGGACCCAAAATGCCAAAAATTTCACCCTTCTCCACACTAAAAGACACGCCCTTAACTGCATGGAGTTGTCTGTTACCATCCTCTAAGGGCTTTGTCAGTTTATATGTTTTCTCTAAGTTTTGAACTTCAATAACGCTTTCCATGACCAAAGTATATCATT
>CAZCTL010000071.1:0-3691 GCA_964501685.1 uncultured Candidatus Saccharibacteria bacterium | reverse complement strand
GCAGGCGATCAACCTCACGCGATTGCTGGGTTAATAAAATCTCTGGAATCTGGGTATAAACACCAGACGCTTTTGGGCGTGACAGGTAGTGGGAAGACGTTTAGTATGGCAAACGTAATTGATCATCTTCAGAGACCAACCTTGGTAATTTGCCATAATAAAACTTTAGCCGCCCAGCTGGCAAGTGAGTTTCAAGAGTTTTTTCCGGACAACGCGGTACACTACTTTGTTAGCTATTACGACTATTACCAACCGGAGGCTTACATTCCCCGTTCAGATACATACATAGAAAAGGAAACCCAAATAAATGAAGAAATAGACCGCTTGCGCAATGCAGCAACGCAATCATTGCTGACACGGAAAGATGTTTTAATAGTAGCATCGGTTTCTTGCATATACGGCTTAGGCAATCCGGCAGACTACATGGAACTTTCTTTGGAAATATCAAAAGGTCAAAGTTTAAAGCGGGATAAGTTTTTAAGAAGGCTAACAGACCTGCAGTTCCATCGCAATGACTTAGAGCTCAAACGTGGCACCTTCCGCGCGCAGGGTGATGTCATAGAAATTGTTCTTGCCGGCGAGGACACCCTTATTCGCCTAGACTTCTTTGGTGATGAAGTAGAAAAAATTGAGCGCCGAGATTTACTCACCGGAGAGACAATAGATTCCCTAGATAACGTACATATCTTTCCAACCAAACACTTTGTAGCCTCAGAAGAGAAAATTCACGAAGCCATAGAGAATATTCGTAATGAGCTTTTGGATAGGCTCCAAGAGTTACGTAAACAAGGAAAAATACTTGAAGCAGCTAGACTTGAGCAACGCACCAACTTTGATTTAGAAATGCTTACCAACACCGGGTTTGTAGCCGGTATAGAAAACTATTCCAGACACTTAGACGGCAGAACCGCTGGCGACCCACCCTCTACTTTGATTGATTATTTTCCAGATAACTTCTTGCTATTCATAGACGAATCCCATCAAACCATTCCCCAAATTGGTGGAATGTACAATGGAGACAGAGCCAGAAAAATGAATTTGGTGGACTACGGCTTTAGACTACCAAGTGCTCTTGATAATCGTCCACTCAAGTTTGAAGAATTTGAAAAAAAAGTTGACCAAGTCGTGTACGTTTCCGCCACGCCTGGACCATATGAACTCAAAAAAAGCCTTAAGGAAAATTCCATTGTCTCCCCTCTCCGTCATTCTGAGCCACGAGTGCATCCGAGTGGCGAAGAATCAAAATCATCCAAGAAGATCCTTCGGTCGGTTGCACTCCCTCAGGATGACGGAAAAGATTTACGCAACATTACCGTAATCGAACAAATCATCCGTCCCACCGGCCTCGTCGACCCCACCATAGAAATTAAACCCATAAAAAACCAAGTAGACGACCTGCTTGAGCAAATAATCTTGCGCACAAAAAACCATGAGCGCGTACTGGTAACCACTCTCACCAAGCGCATGGCCGAAGAACTTACCGAGTACTTAAAAGAGGCAGGGGTAAAAGTACAGTATATTCACTCAGAAGTGGAGACTTTTGAGAGACTAGAGATACTAAGAGATTTAAGACTAGGATTGTTTGATGTGTTAGTGGGCATCAACTTGCTCCGTGAAGGACTAGACCTACCAGAAGTATCGCTTGTGGCAATTTTGGACGCGGACAAAGAAGGCTTCTTGCGCAGTGAAACCGCATTCATGCAAATTATGGGCAGGGCGGCCAGGCACTTAAACGGCCATGTAATAATGTATGCGGACAAAATGACCGGCTCTATGGACCGTGCCATAAAGGAAACTACTCGTAGACGGAAACTCCAAGAGGAATATAATTCCAAACACGGCATTACGCCGCAAAGCATTATTAAAGCCATTCAAGAAACCCGCCTTGCCGGCGGCAAATCCGCCAGCTGGCGGACCGAAACAATCCCCGGTAGTGAAATTAAAGAAGTAGATGTTTCCAAACTTTCAAAAGTTGAACTTAAGTACTACATGGACGAACTAAACGACCAAATGGACCTCGCTGCAAAGAATCTTGAATTCGAGCTCGCCGCGACCTTGCGAGATAAGATTACTTCAACAAAAAAGCTCTCCAAACTCCGCAAAGGTAAATAGCTAACACAAAATAACAGTCTCACAAACTTAAGATTGTGAGACTGTTATTTATTTAATGGAATGGCGAATTGCCAGGCCATATCGTAGAGAGTTTTTATGGAGCCGGTTATTTCTCGGCTGGTAATTACTACTGCAAATAACTGCACATTGAATGAGAAAAATGCCACACTGTTACCAAAGATGGCGTTGTCGGTTAGAAATTGCTGGCCTGGCGACGTAAGTCTAACTTGATAATATTCATCTGTTTTTATTTTTCGTAAATATTCCTGGTCTGCCTCACTGCCAGTAAGCATTTCCCGAATTTTTAACTTGTGTTCCATACCACGACGGGTCACCTCTTTAGTTACTTGGGGTAAGACCCTTTCCAGGTCCCCTAATGTAGCGAAAAACAAAACTTCCCCGTGAGCATAAATCTTTTCATACACCTCAAGCATTCCTTCTTTCCCTTGGAAAAGCTGGACTTGAGGCTTTTCTTTTTTCTGATTGTGAATGGCTTCTAAATTCGGCAAAAAGCGTTTTAGTAATTCCTGCTTCTTCTGCAAATCACTAAACAACTTCTCCGGCGCCTCTGCGGTGTAGAGCGCTTTTTTGTTTTGGGGTACCTGGCTCACCAGTCCCCGCGCTTCTAAGTCGTCTAATATTAAATAAGTCCCCGGCCGCTTAAGCCCTGCCTTCTGCGATATTGACATCACACTGGCGGTGCCAAGTTCAAGCAAAGCCATATAAACACTGGCTTCCTTGTCGCTTAACCCTATTCTATTTAAAACCTCAATACTTTCCATATTTCTCCCCTCTGTCATTCCCGCGTAGGCGGGAATCTAGCTCGCCTACCAGCGAGCAACTGAGTATTACCAAACTTATGGTGCCGGCTGGTGGCCGGCGATGGATCCCCGCATTCGCGAGGATGACAAGCCCTTTATATAAGTATATTCCAGTTTTCTAATTATGTCAATTTTTATGACAAGTAAATAATATAGTCTACAATACCTTTATTTATAGGCTATAACACTAATTGACTCAGTCATACTTATTGACTACTCACTAAATATATGACATACTGTGACTAACAAAAAATAAATCCTCCTCCACTTTCGGTTCCATCTGTGGGCCTAGATGCATAGAGTCCCACACCCAAAACCGAAACTGATAAGTTACAAGCCTGAGGAGGGTACAATGGCATACAAGACAGTCTTCATAAAGAAGTTGGGTCAACAGACACTGAATGGATACCAACTCATAAAAATTGCGCAAGACCTTGGTTGCTTGCGCACAGAAAAACAGATAATGAGAGTGTTCCTCGACATTGCGACTGAAAACTATCCCAATACTGAAAAATTGTTCATCGTTCTCCCAACCCAAGATAAGATTTTCTACATGACCACGGATAGCGGTTGTTGGGAATACGAGGAAGTTGCAAGATTGAGTGACTATTTTAACATCACCAAAAGAGTGGTCATGCTAGTTGACGCACTACAGCCCTCTTGACCTAGAGCAAAAAGGGTTCGTCGATAGCTTGCAACAAAACCCCTCCCGTCGGGTTACAATAGACGGGAAATTTTACTATCTAAAAAACCGAGGC
>CAZCTL010000070.1:0-5383 GCA_964501685.1 uncultured Candidatus Saccharibacteria bacterium | reverse complement strand
CCATCTTATTAGCTAGTTCCTTATGTGCAGCAAGTATGGAAAGTAAGCGTACAAATGCACGAACAATATGGATACTTGCTTCAATTGCAATTTGACTATTTAAGATAGTTGCCAACATTACAGTACCATGCTCTGTAAAGACATAGGGCCTAAAGCGTGGATCACGATGCCTTTGAGTACCGGTCACAATTTGTGACCGGTTTAAATCCACAACTTCCTGTAAACTTAACCTAAACATAAAGTCTTCGGGGAATCTTTTCTTATTTCGTTTAACAGCCTGGTTAAGTACCTTAGTAGGAACACCATACAAATAAGCCAAATCACTATCGCGTATCACTTTCTGTCCATGAATAAATAATATCTTATCTTCAATCCCATCTAAACGAGCTAGCGAAGGTATGGATTTTAATTTAGTACTAGACGTAAAATATTAACTTAATTACTTGCTTACAAACTCTCCGGCCTCGTTCACGTCTATAGTGACGTCACCACCACGAGCAAGCTCTTTGGAAAGAAGCAGCTTAGCAATCACACTTTCCACGTGGTCTTGAATGTAACGGCGAATGGGACGGCCTCCAAGAAGTGGGTCAAAAGCCTCTTTAGCAACTTTTTGTACAGCTGCGTCGCTAAAGCCAAGCTTTATCTTTTTCTCTAGCAAATTCTTGGTAACTGCACCAAGCTGGATGCGAGTAATTTGCACTACCTCGTCTGACACTAGTGGTTTGAATAAAATTACCCCATCAAAACGGTTTAGGAATTCTGGGCGGTAGTAGTTGATAAGAATAGTTTGAAGTAATTCCGATTTTATAGAGTCTATGGACTTACCAGATCTGATGCCTGCTTGTATTTCTGGGGTGCCGGCATTACTGGTAGAGATGATGATGGTATGGGTTAAGTCCAAAGTTTGACCACTCGCCGTAGTAATGCGACCATCTTCTAACACAGCCAAAAAAAGGTTCAGTACATCTGGACTAGCTTTTTCTAGCTCGTCTAGCAAGAATAAGCAAAAAGGATAAGTCTTTAAGTGAGTTACAAAAGGCGTAATCACTTCTTGACCGGGCATACCCACTAGCTTTCGCATACCGTCATCGCCCCTATACTCAGACATATCAAGCCTAAGCATGTATCGCTCGTCACCAAAATACACAGCAGATAGTGTTTTAGCCAATTCAGTTTTTCCTACACCGGTAGGTCCTACAAAAAGGAAACTCGCGAGTGGACGCTGTCCAGAGGACAAGCCGCTACGGGCCCTTCGCATGCCCTCAGACACAGCCACCACAGCCTCTCGTTGGCCAATAACTCTTTTGCCAATCTCATCCTCCAGATGCAACAGTTTGTCTGCTTCACCTTGAGTAAAGGTACTAGTAGGTACATGAGTTTTCTCTGCCACCACTCCTTGTATAACTTCTGGGGTAATAAGTTTGCCAGCACCCTTCGGTAAAGATTTAACCCTGTTCGCAGCTTCAACCAGCACCGAAATAGCCTTTTGGGGCTGACCCGCATCTTTAAAATATTCATCAGTAAGTTTGACCGCTTCCTTAACAGCTTGATATTGGAAGAATGCTCCAGTACTAGCCTCGAGCTGACTGGCCCTGAGACACGAGGCTAGCATAATAGCTTGCTCATTTAGGTCTTGCAACTCATAAGTCACAAACCTTTCGTCAAAGTTTGCAGTATTACGTAAATTATTCTGATAGCTTTCGGGAGTGGTAGTAGCTATAACCTGTATGGAGCTATTTTCTAAACGATTAACTAACACTTCTAGAACCGATAGACCCTCACTACCCGTGGCCTTGGCTAGTTGTTGTATGTCGTCTAAAGCAAAAACAATATTTCCGCTATGCTCTGCTTCGTTAAAAATATTTACTATGGCTTGCTCCGGACTTGCTTTACTACCTAAAATACCTGCTAATTCCAAACGAATTAAACGTTTGTCTTGAATGCTACTTGGTACCTGCTCACTGGCCATACGATAAGCTAGGTCCGCCAATACCGTACTCCGTCCAGTTCCTACTGCTCCTTTAAGAAGTACGCTCTTATTACTGGTAGCAAGCAGCTCTACCACTTTATCGGTATCCATGTCCCTTCCACGAGTCAGTGGCAACCTATGATACTTGGCCGCGATCGTTAAATCTACACTAAACTGGTCTAAGTAAGGAGTAGGTACCGCAGTCAAACCTTTATTCAGTCCCTTATCGCTCTTGTGACTTGCTAGTTTTCTAAATATTTTATCTTCTTGAACCAACAAATCTATGTTAAATATCCAAGCTGCTATAACTTCCAGTTTATCGTAAGACAAATCTAAATTAAAAAATATTTTCTGAATAGGATGCTCATCTGGCAGTATGGTCACTAAGGCGCAAAACAACATGAGTGGATCCACCGAACGATTGCGAAGCTTAAGCGCTTCTGACAGGGCTACAAACGGCAACTTGGCTACATATTCTTCTTCCTTCTCTGCATCTAGTTCATCCAACATCCCTAAAAGTAAATCTGTTATATCTTCTGGACTCACTCCAAAACGGTAAAAAACTAATTTTATAGATTCGTGCTGTAGTAAAGCCAAAAACATGTGTACCGTGGTAGGAATTTTAAAACTACCCTTGCCATATCGGGCAAGTGCTAAAGGTAAAGTATTCCAAACATCGTGTGCGCCCCTAGTAAAAAGCTTATAAATATTTATCTCTCCCCCAGCAGTCGTCCAAGCACTTATATTTTCCCAAGAAAGCACCCTAGTCACCTCGTACTCGGCTGCCTGCTGGACTCTCCTAGACCACAAGTATATAGCGCCTAGAACACCGGCCCAAACAAAAATATTAAACCAATGTGCATGAATAAAGAACAGTAAATCATAATCTTGGGCGCCCACAGTAACAGCTCCGTAGACAAATGCTGCCAAGCCCAAACCAGTGACTGCATATAATACTGTGTCCACCAGTGCGTTAGCTGCTTTAGTAGCCGTCTCTGCTGCAACCCTTACAGAACTAAAATCTCCAGAAAAACTAAAGATAACATTATCTTTCTTAGCTTTTAGTGGCCAAGAACCAGTATTTGCAATGTATTCAAAGTCGCTATTTTCCATGAAAAATAAATTTAGCTAAAAATACTAAACAGTTGATATATAAGCATAACTATTGCCAAAGGCAATATGAGCAAATGTAATAAAAATTGTAAAAATACAAAAGCAATTCGCAAACCCGACCAAAGTACTAAGAAAAAAAATAGAACTACCCGGATAAAAATACTGATTATTCTACCCTGACGGGTGGTGTCACCATACAGTGGCTGGGCAATGTTTTTTATAAAAATAATTAAACCTGTAGACCTAAGCACAAACTGATATTTACTCTTACAGTGAAGCCAGGCCAAATTTAGCCCTTCGCTATACCACCAAATGGGAAATGTAAATATTGAAAGCGGTTGATTGTTCATATGTATATTATAGCAGGTAGCTACAAAGTTAGATGGGCATCTTCTAGCGCAACGCTAGAAGATGCCCATCTAACAGAACCAGTTAACGATCAAAGATTATTCCGCTATACTACCCTCATGTTCAGAATACTTAAAAACCTAGGCAGAAGAATTATCCCTAAAAAACTTTTTAAGCTAGCCCAGCCTTACTGGCATGGGTTTTGGGGGTTGTGCGCCCACTATTATTACGGCAAACCCAGCGATAAGCTTATAGTAATAGGTGTTACCGGCACCAAAGGCAAAACTTCCACCGCCCATATTACTTATCAACTGCTAAATAATTTAGGTGCTCAAACCGGACTTATTTCTACTGCTGTAATAGATAGTGGAGCTGGAGAAAAACTCAACTGGTTTCGCATGACTCAATTGTCTGGCCCCATAACCCACAAACTACTAGCAGATATGGTTCGTGCAGAAAGACAGTACGCTGTATTAGAAGTCTCCAGTGAAGGCTTGACCCAACACCGACACGCGGGAATAAATTTTGATATTGCCTTGTTTACCAATCTTACTCCAGACCATGTAGATGCGCATGGCAGTTTTGAGGCCTACAAGGAAGCTAAGGCAATATTGTTTAAAGAAGTGGGCATGAGACAAGTGACAAGTGACAAGAAGCAGATAAATCCAAAAGTTCAAAAAACAATTATTGCTAATTTAGATAGTGAATATGGATTATATTATTTAAATTTCAAAGCGGAAAAGCATATCACTTACGCAATAAACAATACCACTGCAAACTTAGTAGCTTATGACATTAAGTCTAATGTCCATAATTCTGTATTTTACCTAACCGATAACCTTAGGCCTGTCATCCCGACCGACGGCTTTGCGGAGTGGAGGGATCTCTCGACTCGCGGAATCGCTCGAGATGACGATAAGGTGAACTTTAGCCTACCTCTTCCAGGCAAGTTTAATATATACAATACTCTAGCAGGTGTTGCCGTTGCACAGTCACTAGGGTTTGATATAAGCATGATTGCTAATTCAGTATCTAAACTGAAAACTATTCCCGGACGCATGGAAATACTTCAAACCGAGCCGTTTATGGTTGTAATTGATTATGCGCACGAGAAGGCCTCTATGACAGCTCTGTACGACACGATAAACCAATGGCCACATAAACGCATCATTCAAGTCTTTGGTGCGACTGGCGGAGTACGTGATAAATCTCGTAGAACAGATTTGGGCACGCTCGCTGGTAAATTCGCAGACATTGCGATTATCACCGACGAAGACCCATTTGACGAGGATCCGATTAAAATTATTGAAGACATTGCAACTGAAGCATCTAAGCAAGGCAAAGTATCCTCCGGTCCCTCCTCCGCCAGCTGGCGGATAGGGGGGGTTAGCCTGTCCATCGAAGCCTTAGCGCAGGAGGAGAGAGGTATGTTTGATACTGATACAATGTTCCTCATCCCCAACCGTCGCCAGGCCATAGCCAAAGCCCTCTCCCTTGCCCAACCAGAAGACTTGGTACTCATAACCGGCAAGGGCGCCGAACAAAAAATCGCCCGCGCAAACGGACAATATGAAGATTGGGATGACCGCACCATCACCCGTGAGGAGCTACTCTCTAGATCACACTAATTCATTCCTTTACAATTTCAGTCGCAATTGCGACTGAAATTGTAAACAATACATATATGATGTTATATTTAAATACTGCAGATTTACATAAAGTGATATTTAAGCTGTTGGATGGCAAGAAAATAGTTTCAGAATACGAGACAAATATACTACCACACACCAACGATTCCATAGTAAGACACCTAGAAATATTTTTGCAAAAGAATAAAATCAAAACCCCCAACTTCACTAAGACTACGTTGGGCAGACAAGAATTAATCCTCACAGCTCTCTCCGTTTACTCAGGCCCAGGCTCCCAAACCGGCCTCCGAATTGGCACAGCCAT
>CAZCTL010000069.1:0-5466 GCA_964501685.1 uncultured Candidatus Saccharibacteria bacterium | reverse complement strand
CGTGGTTTGGTTTTGTTCGTGAATTTTGAGGATGCATCACGAACGCTGTATTATATCATATATTATTGTTTTTGTCCAATGTAGGGAGAATGTTGTATACTTAGAAAATGAAAAAGCAGATAGAACAGCTTATAAGTAAGGCCGTTTTGGAGGAGTTTGGGGCAGAGATTGCCTCAAATACGACTTTTACTGTGTCTGTGCCACCTAGTCCGGAGATGGGAGACTATTCCACAAACGTTGCCATGGTCTTAGCCAAGCAGGTTGGGAAGAGTCCGGCGGAAGTTGCTGGGCGGCTAGTCGAAAGTCTTAAAGTCCATAAAGTTGAAAGTCAGAAGATTTCTAATCTGCAATTCCTTGGTGGGTTTATAAACTTCACATTATCTAGCGAGTATCTCTGGAAAAATTTAGAGAGTGTTATAGAGCAGGGTGAACGTTATGGCGCATCAAATATCGGCGAGGGTAAAAAGGTTATTGTGGAATATTTTCAGAATAACGTGGCTAAGCCGCCACACGTGGGGCATTTACGTTCGGCGGTTATTGGTGATTCACTAAAGCGTTTATTTACTTTTTTGGGTTACGATGTAGTCTCGGACACACATGTGGGTGATTGGGGGGTGCAGTTTGGCATACTCTTGCATGCTTTTAAAACTCGTGGGAATCGTAGTTTAGTAGAAAAGGATCCAATACAAGAATTAAATAAACTTTACGTATCTGAATCGGAAAAAATAGAAGCTGAGCCAGAGTTGCGTGAGCTAGGTAAGCTAGAATTTGTAAAATTGGAGCAAGGGGACAAGGAAAACAGGGAACTTTGGCAGTGGTTTGTGGAGGTAAGTCTTAAGGACTTTGAAGAATATCGTCGGTTACTTGGTCTGTTACCATTTGAGTACAACTTGGGTGAGAGTTTTTACGAAGAGCAGATGCAAGAGGTGTTAGACGAGCTAAAGGCTAAACACCTAGTCGTTACTGGCGAAACTGGTGAACAATATGTAGACTTGGAAAGTGATGGACTGGGCAGATGTATTTTAGTAAAAAGTGATGGGGGAACTACGTACCACTTAAGAGATTTTGCTACATATAAGTATCGCAAAAGCGTTATTCAGTTTTGGAAGAATGTGTATGTGGTAGATGTAAGACAGGCACATCATTTTAAACAATTGTTTAAGGTATTAGAAAAAGCGGGTTATCCAGCTATTGACCATAACGTGCATGTAGACTTTGGGTTTATGGGGCTACCAGAGGGAGCTATTTCTACCCGTAAGGGTAATGTGATAAGCCTGGAAGCGTTAATAGGTGAAGCGGAAAAGAGAGCTGGTAAAATTATTGAAGAAAAGAACCCAAAGCTATCAAATAAAGAAATAGTTGCTAAGCAAGTAGCGCTTGCCGCCATTAAATACTTTGATCTTGTTCACAATAGACAAACTAATATTACATTTACATGGGACAAAGCTTTAAGCTTTGAGGGCAATACCGGACCTTATTTGCAGTATACGTACGCACGTATCCACGGAATTGGACGTAAATCTGTAGCCCAAGATGTAACAGTTCCGGCTACGTATGTGCCGAACGAATACGAAAACGCGGTGTTAAGAAAGCTGGTGGTGTTTCCAGAAATATTGGAGTTAGTAGCAGAGGAATATTATCCAAACTTACTATGCAACTACTTATTTGAGCTAGCTCAAACGTTTAACCGGTTTTATGAAGCAGTGCCGGTAAATGGGGAGACTAATGTGGCTGTACATTACTATCGTATCCGACTTTGTAATGCCACAGCACAAGTAATTAAGAACGGTCTGGTGCTGTTGGGCATAAACGCACCGGAGGAGATGTAAAAGATAATAGGACCAATAGGTCGTATAAGACGTATATGAATAATGAAAAACCACAATCCAACACGCCAGATTTTAATAAAATAGAAGAAGAAGTACTAGCTTACTGGGACGAGAACAGGACTTTTGAAAAGTCATTAGAGAAAACTCGGGCCGGGGAGCCATTTGTCTTTTACGATGGTCCGCCGTTTGCAACGGGCTTGCCGCATTACGGGCACATATTGGCTTCTACCATTAAAGACACTATCCCAAGGTATCAAACTATGCGTGGGCGTTTTGTGCGCAGGCGCTGGGGTTGGGATTGCCACGGTCTACCAATTGAAAACATTGTAGAAAAGAAACTGGGTATATCTGGAAAGCGCCAGATTGAAGAGCTGGGTGTAGAGAAATTTAACGAAGCATGTAGAGAGAACGTACTCACGTTTGCTCATGTTTGGGGCAAGATGATCCATCGTATGGGTAGATGGGTGGAGTTTGAAAACTCCTACAAAACCATGGATTCTACTTACCAAGAGTCTGTGTGGTGGGGGTTGAAGCAACTTTGGGATAAGCAATTAATATATGCAGATCGTAAGGTTTTACTGTACTGCTCCAGATGCGAAACGCCACTTTCCAACTTTGAAGTGGCTATGGACAATAGTTATAAAGATGTAACCGAGAATTCAGTTTATGTAAAATTTCGCCTTGTGCCGGGCCAAAGAATAGTAGACTTTATGTCGGACGAGTCTACTTACGTGCTGGCTTGGACAACCACACCCTGGACATTACCCGGAAACACTGCTCTTCACATTGGGCCAAGTATTGCTTACGTGCTTGTGAATCAAGATGGTGAGAAATATATTTTAGCCAAAGATAGACTAGATTTGCTGGAAGGAGATTACGAAGTATTGATGGATTTAAGCCCAAGAAGCTTACAGGGCTTATCATATGAGCCACTGTACCCTGGTGTTGTAACAGGCGCAACTGAACCTGTAAAAGAAGGGGATTCTAGCAGGGCGCATAAGATTTATGTAGATGAATTTGTAGCAACTACGGAAGGAACTGGGGTGGTGCATAGTGCAGTTATGTATGGCGAAGAAGATTTTATAGCAGGAAAAGAGCATGACTTGCCGAGGGTGGATATGTTAGATAATAAAGGACATTATTTACCACTTGCGCCCGAGTTTTTACGGGGGGTGTTTTTTAAGAAAGCAGAGAAGTTAGTGCTAGATGACTTAACTCATCGCGGGCTGGTTTTTCGGGTCAAGCCGTACATGCATAGCTATCCCCATTGTTGGCGATGCAATACTCCTTTGTACTACTTGGCTTTGCCAGCTTGGTTTGTGGCCATCCAGACAATTAAACCAAATTTGCTTAAGGCAAATGAAGAGATTACTTGGCACCCTGAGCACTTAAAAGAAGGAAGGTTCCAGAAGAGTGTAGAAACAGCGCCAGATTGGAATATCTCCAGAAATAGGTTTTGGGCAACCGCGTTGCCTTTTTGGAAGTGCCAGAACATTGATTGTAGTAATGTCATTTGTGTAGGTTCTGTTCAAGAGCTACGTGAGAAAGCTATAAACTTTGATGAAGTCTATACAAATAACAATTTTGCCATACAAAAAATCGCCCAGTTACGGGCGACTTCTGGAAATCTCAATCAGGTGACTGAAAGCTCCGGCTTGACATCTAATGAAAGTATAGCAGATTTAGATCTTCACAAGCCCTACATAGACAGAGTCATACTCAAGTGCGAGAAGTGTAGCGGGGAAATGCATCGTGTGCCAGAAGTTGTTGATTGTTGGGTGGAGTCGGCTTCTATGCCATTTGCCGAGTTACACTATCCCTTTAGTGACGCAGATACACGCAGAAATGTAAATGCATTACAGCTAGACGCAGATAGAGATCCGGAAAGTTTTGGCAACAGATATCCGGCAGATTTTGTAGCTGAGTATATTGCCCAAACTCGTGCTTGGTTTTATGTGATGCATGTGTTGGGCGTGTCTATATTTGACAAGGCTCCGTTTAAGCATGTGGTGACTACCGGAACAGTCCTAGCTGAAGATGGCGCTAAAATGTCTAAGTCGCTCAATAACTTTCCAGACCCATGGGTACTAATAGATAAATATGGCATGGATGCAATTCGCTATTATCTACTTTCTAGCCCAGTGATGAGTGGCGACGATTTAAATTTTCTGGAGAGTGGGGTTAAAGAGGTTTCGCAAAAAGTGAATATGTTGCTTTTCAATGTGTGGAGCTTTTATCGGATGTACACGACCGACAAGGTCGGAATTTCCAATTTCCAATTTCCAATTTCCAATTCAGGGCATGTGTTGGATAGGTGGATTTTAGAACGGTTAAAGCAGATGATGGGAGTGGTTACAGATGCTATGGATAACTTTAATACGCCTAAAGCATGTAGGGAAATAGTGGAGTTTATAAATGAACTTTCTACGTGGTATGTGAGAAGGAGTAGAGACCGAATTAGGAGTTATGAGTTAGGAGTTATGAATCAGGAGCCGACAGGTAAATCTACACCTAAGTTTGATGCGTTGCAGACTTTGGGGTATGTGTTAGCAAGGACTTGTCAGATCTTAGCGCCAATTGCGCCGTTTATCTCGGAAAAGATTTATCGTGATGTGACAGGTGAGGAGTCGGTACATTTGTCGGAGTGGCCTGGGGATGAATCAGGGGTTATGAGTCAGGAGTTAGGAAGCAAGATAGATAACAGGATACTAGAGCAGATGCAGTTGGTGAGGGACATAGTGAGTTTGGCTTTGTCGGTGCGGAAGTCTGCTGGGGTGTCGGTACGGCAACCACTCCGGGCTTTTGGCTATAAGTCTAGAAGTGCCGTTACACTTTCAGAGGAACACATTCAACTTATCTTAGAAGAGCTAAATATAAAACAGCTGGAAGACTTTGATTCGCTAGTGGAGATGGGTAGCCATAAAGGTGGCGTTGAGCATGTATTGAATATTGGTAATGTATCGGGAGTGGCTATAGATATAACACTCACGCAAGAACTAAAGCTTGAAGGGTATGCAAGAGAACTAGAACGGGTGGTGCAGGATTTGCGGAAAAAAGCGGGGCTTAAAGTAGGAGAGGAAATTGAGCTTTATTACAACACGCAGAACAAAGACTTAGAAAAAGTTTTGCTTGAGTTAGTAGACCGCAAGAAAACTTTTGTGAGTCATATTATGCAGAGTTTAGAAGTAGAAGCAGACGAAGAAATGCAGGCAGTTGTGGATAACTCGCCTATTTGGCTTGGGCTAGTTAGAAACTAGCCTCTCGTCATTCTGAGTCTAAATGTACTCATTTAGAAGAAGAATCTAATGCAAATACAGATCCTTCGCCCTCAAAGCAGGACTCAGGATGACGGAGAAAAGTAATATTTACCAATAAGTGTGTTATAATTAAATTAACGTAAAAACTTTACGAAATAAAATTAAAGAAAGAAATATGTCAAAACAATTGCAAGTTATATGCGTGTCGTTGCTCGCTGGGATATTTATTATGCAAGTTCTAGGGTTTTTATCAGCCAATAGGCCTAATCCACTTTTTAGTAAGGCTGATTATGGTGGAGACTATCCACTAATGTATGATGGTGGTGGAGTGGGTAGTGCAGACCCAAATCATCCATTCTCATGGATGGGGATGTCTCGTG
>CAZCTL010000068.1:0-5644 GCA_964501685.1 uncultured Candidatus Saccharibacteria bacterium | reverse complement strand
TCTGCCAGTTTCGCCATCCGGCCATGTGGGTCAATTATATCTTAGGCAGGTACACTGTGACAAATTGGATGGATCCCCGGGTTCTCTGGTGCAACACCAGAGCCCCGGGGATGACAGGGAGGGAGAGGTGGCTACTTCCAGACTCTAGTAGTATTAGTATAGTAATTTACAGCATGAGCCAAACGCCAAGTAGGATCAACCAAGCTAGTTAGGTTTATGCCTTTTAGTGCAGGGTCTAGCACGTAGGTAAACAAGGACTGGTTTAGGTAAATAGCTGGAACTTGTTTGTTTAAAGTACTGTTTAGTTTTTCGTACAGACTAGCTCTTTCAATATTGTTCGTAGAAGTACGAGCACTGGTAATAAGCATATCTATTTCAGGTACACTTAGATTGGAAACATTTAGTCCTGGGTCTTTAACTTGGCTGGAGTGCCAAAAAGCGAAGGGGTCAGGATCTATTCCTAATCTTGCTGTAAATAGTAGTGCGTCGTAATTTCTAGGCCGAACATTTTCTGTAATGAGTTCGTTTGCTGGTAGCGATACTAGTTCAACTTCTATACCTAAGTCTGTCCAAATTTGTGCTATTTTATGACTTGCCACTGTAAACCCAGTGGAATTGCTAGTGGCTAATTTAATGTTTAGTGAAGAATTGTTCTTTATGCGTTTACCTTGCGGGTTAAGTTTCCAACCGGCCTTATCTAGAAGTTTTCCAGCTTCCACAATGTTGGCTACTTGAATTGTGGAAGAATTTGTTACTAGTCCAAACGGAACCATGTCTAAAGGTTTGACTATATTGCCCCATGTTTCGTTGCTTATTTGGGTGCTATCTAAACTGGTTCTTAAGGCGGTTCTTAAAGTTATATCTTGTAAATGGTTACTTTGGGTATTCAAAAATATAGCTTGGTATTGAGGAAGTGGCAGTTTCAAGATTTGAGCGTTTGTTACCTCTTTCCCTGGATCTGAAGTTAATGCGCCAAAGCTAGTAATTTCCGAAGATTTATAGCCTTTCATTAGGGTTTCTTCATTGTCGTAGAACACTAAGGTAATGCCATCGAGTTTAGATGGGCGCAGGTAGTTAGCAAAACTTGAGAGTGATATGCGATGGATTTTTTTATCAGAATTTTGTTCAATTTGATGGATTGCAAATGGCCCACATCCAAGTGGTCTGGTGTTGTATTTACTTATTTTAAAATTCTCGGGGGCAATATTTTTCCAGATATGTACCGGAATGAGCGGTTGGGTTAAGTTTTGAAGAAAAGGTCCACTTACATCTTTAGTGGTAAATATTACAGTATGACTATCTTGTTTTGTAACACTGGTTGCAAGCCAAAGGTTACGGAGAGGACTTCCTACTTGTTCGTTCTGGATAGAGCTTATGGTAAATAAGACGTCATCGGCAGTCACAGGCGTGTTGTCGTGCCACAGGACATTATCTTTAATGCGTACAGTGTAGTTTTTGCCATCTTCGGATATTTCTGGCAAGGCAGTAGCTAGGTCTGGGATTAAGTTGCTGTTGGTGTTGTATGTATAGAGTCCACTAAAAATAGCGTGGGCCAATGTTAAATCTGTGGGTGAAGTTGCAAGAATGGGATTAATTAATTCTGGCCATCCAATAATGCCCTCCACGAGCATCCCACCTCTGGTTGGTACAATACTTGAATGCTGTATGTAGTACACTCGCCAGTTTAAATACATTGCGGTTGCTATAAGAAGAATAAGTAAACTGGCAATTACTTTTTCCCATGTTCTTAATAATGAAAAAACTTTCCCCATAAGGGAAAAGTTGTAAAATTTTTCAGTTTTAATGGTAGTTGATGTCACAGGACTATTATCTGGAGGAGATAAGTAGACTAGTTATACTCAAACCAACAAAAATAATGGCAACAATGATTGTTGCATAAAAGAGCCATTTTTCAAAGCCTCGGCGGGTGGCGGTTATGCCTCCGCTACCACCAAACACAGTAGAGAGTCCCTGCGAGCGGTTTTGGAGCGTCACAAAAATAATTATAAGCACCATAGCTACTATGTTGGACAGTTGGAGGATTTGGGGTAGATATTTCATAAATATTCAGATCTACAAATTAGACAAATCTACCAATGTCTACGGATGCCGTCAACTGCGATTTGTAGGTATCTGTAGATTTGTCTAATTTGTAGATTTGATAAATTGCCTATTCAGCATACGAGAAACTAGTGAGTAAGTCAATCTTTACCTTTCGCAATATTTATTGTACAATGTTGTATAATTTTATGCCAAGGGGATGGCTCTTGGCATTTGCAAGGTGTGATAAAGTTCAGTTTTTGAAACTTGTACACCTTGGAACACAAAATTCAAATATCAAGGAAGGGAAAAATGAATATTGAAGGAAAAATTGCGACGCTTACAGAAGCTGAACAGCAAGTTATTCGGATTATGTGTGAAGAGGGGTTGAGCACGAACGCCTTAGGGAAGCGTTTGGACATAAAGGTAAATACGGTATATAAACACTTGGCCAGTATTCGAAATAAGCTTGGGCTTAAGAAGACAAATCGGTTGGGGTTGGCCCAATTTGCGTATCAATATGGCTTGGCCAGGCGACCTGATGGTCGTTGAGGCATGCCAAAACGCATTACGGCTCGGAGTTCAAAATACAGTATAACCATAACTGTTGCGGACTCCGAGCCTTTTCAATGGTTTTTTACAGAGTTTTGATCTGCATCTGTTACGAGGTATATAATACCGGTAGAATTAATTTTTTTATATTTTATGTCTAGAGCATATGGTTATGTAAGATATGAGGGTGTTACCGGGGGTAACTCTGATTACACATCTGGTCATGCTGGACTTGGAGAGCACCCCCCCCATAGAGCTAGATAAAGATTACCCATATAGGGGTAAGAAAAATAAAACTGGTAGAGATTTGAGAAAACCTGGCACAACTTATGTGTGCCCAAATTGCAAGAATCAGTACATTGCTATTTTTCGTGGACAAAAATATTGTTCGGCTAAGTGTTTTGATGATACAGCGAAGAACGCATATTAGTTAGTTATTTATAATTAATGTTAGGTGCATGACAATAGTGTTTTAATTACAGGCTAACGACCTGTTTTTTTCTAGGTGGTTACATATTCTTTTTGAGAATTAAGGCTTTTTTATTGCCGATTACTGCGGTGAGTTCACCGGTAGTGGCAGATCTGATGTTACTAATGGTGCCGAATTTTTGTTTTAAGAGTTTTTTGGTTTTGGGGCCGATGCCGGGAATAGTATCGAGCGCGGATTTTGTTGCTTGCTTGCTACGTAAAGATCGGTGAAAAGTAATGCCAAATCGGTGGGCTTCATCGCGCAGGCGTTGCAGCATTTGAAGTGCGGGTTCATCGTGGCTAAGAATAATGGGATTGGGGTTGTGGGGGAGGAATATTTCTTCAATTTTTTTTGCTAAACCTATCATTGGAACTTCATCAACATTTGACCTTTGACTTTTGACAATTGACTCTTGTTGCGCTTCGAGCGCAGCGCTCAATTGCCCCTTTCCTCCGTCTATAACTATTAGGTCTGGGCGCGACCATTTTTTTTCGTCATTCTGACCCGCCTTTGGCGGGGAAGAAACTATTTCTAGATCCTTCGTTGATGACTTCTCAGGATGACGGAGTAAAGGAACGGGTAAATGCGCGAGTCTGCGAGAGAGTGTCTCTTTCATCATCCTAAAATCATCTGGTGTGTCTTTGGAGCGGATTTTAAATTTACGGTATTCAGATTTAGCAGGAAACCCATCTACAAACACCACCATGCTGCCCACAGGATTGGTGCCTTGGGTATTGGAAATGTCGTAGCATTCAATCCGCCGGGGGAGAGTGGGCAACTTTAATAGTATTTGTAATTCTCCTAAAGTTTTATTTATTACGTCTACATTGGTAGCCTGCGAACTCTGCCATTTTTTAAGATATTCTTGCGCATTGGTTTTTCCAAGTTTGATAAGTGACAGTTTTTTCCCGCGTGTTGGAATGGTTATAGGAATTTTTCTATTTGCCCTGGTACGTAGTAAAGTTTCTATGAGTTGTGTATTTTCTGTTGATAATTCTAAATATACTCCCTGAGGGATATCGTTTGTTTCGCTGTAATATGTTTCTATAAATCGTTCAATGACAGGTTGTATGTATTCCTTTTTTTTACGGCCGTAAAAAAAGGGAATAAATTTTTGGTAGATGAAGTTTTCCTTGTCTATTAGTTTGCCTTCGCGGATTTTAAAGAGGTTTATGCAGGCGTCGCCATATTCTTCAAATATGGATACAAAATCCCAATTTACACGGCTGGGAAACATCATTGTTTGACGTTCATCTAAAATTTGCAAAGCCTTAAATTGGTCGCGCAAGCGAGCGGCGCGCTCAAATTGTTTTTTACTTGATGCCAGTTGCATTTCGCGTTTTAGCTCTTTGCGAATACCGGCAGTATCACCTTTGAGAAATTGTTCTATGCGTTTGAGTTGTCCTATATATTCGTCCATCGTTATAGCACTAACACAAATACCTGGGCACCTATGTAGGTAATAGTAAAAGCAGGCTCTCTTGCCGGGCTCTTTGTTTGCGCAGTAGGGAAATATTTTACGCACAAAGTCTAGGGTTTGTTTTATTTTTTTGGCGGAGCTGTAGGGTCCAAAGTATTTTGTCTTCTGCGTCATCCTGAGGTCTAGTGCATCTGAGACCGAAGGATCTAGATTCCTCGCTACGGATGCACTTGCTCGGAATGACAACGGGGAGATATATTCAATCTTCCGTGCATATCCTATCTGCGGAATATGCTCCCCCTCCTTTCCCTCTCCTGGCAAGGAGAGGGTAGGGTGAGGTCGAACGAATGTAGTATTCTCACTCATCTTTCGCGCATAGTCAATCTGTGGAATTGTCGTACTGTAATCTATTTTTATAAAAGCGTAGTTTTTGTCATCCCGCAGTTTAATATTGTACGGAGGCAAGTATTGTTTTATTAAGGTATTTTCTAAAAATAAACTTTCTAGCTCTGTCTCTACTACTATGTAGTCTACTTCTGTCGCTTCCTGCATCAGAAACGGTAACTGCGGGCGCTTGTCTGCTCCAAAGTATTGCAAGATGCGGTTACGCAGGTTCTTTGCCTTGCCCACATACAAAACCGCCCCAGCTTTGTCCTTAAACAAGTAGCACCCGGGTTTGTGGGGGAAACGTGTAATATCACTTCTTAAGAGGACGGCCCTCTGTGACAGAGGGCCGTCCTCTCCCTGCTCTTCCTGCGATAAGGAGGGGATAGAGGAGGTGGATTGATGAGGTTGCATATTTTTAGCCATTTGTGCCATAATTATAGCAAACAAAGTCGCCAATGGGGCGATTTTGTAGCTAAAAGAGGGACTATGCAAAAAAATTACACACAAACACACTCGGTATCCTCTACCGGGTCCAGTAAAGGCAATGTGGTGGTTTTGCCTCACCTTTTTAGTGGCAGGGGCAATATCACACTTTTCTAAGTAAGCCAGCTTCGGCTGGCTGAATCTGTGGAGGTCAAGCATGAAAGACTTTTGGTCCATCCTAATTGTGAGTTTTGCGTTAGGTGGATTGGTTGGGCTACTATTAGAGTGGAATTATCAGTCCACACGAAGAGCAAGAGGCCTGTCGACAAAATTTGACTGGTACTTGTGTCTCA
>CAZCTL010000067.1:0-5647 GCA_964501685.1 uncultured Candidatus Saccharibacteria bacterium | reverse complement strand
AAGTAGAAATGGGGCTAACAGAAATACCGGAAATAGTAGGAGCGGTGGTGTCGGTATTTAAAGGTGGTGTTGTCAAGCCAGCGGTCCTGGGTACAAGGGCCCATCTAGGGTCAATACTCCAAACACTTTTATTAAGCATAATGCCAGATATCCAAGCCCAAGCCTCTGCCCCCCCTGGTTCGTTAGTAATATAAGAGTTTGCTCCCATAGCATAGAAAGGATAGTGGTCAGCATGTACAGTTAGCGATGCTCTTAAATTAAAACTAGCTTCGGAATCAAATGTCGGTTTATAGTAATCAAATATATTATCGTAATTTGTTATCCAAGATTGATAAGTAGTAGCACCACAAGCAGAAGTTGTCGGAGTAGCAATAGTATCTACTGGCAACCCATACTCAGCAATTAAATATCTAACTTTTGGATTAGGGTGGTTCATAATCATTGTGTGTCCTTTAGACAAATAACTGACAAAATTATTACCACCGAAACCCATTTCTTTTACCCTACCTATCGCATACATCATAAAACTTTCTTGCCAAGGAGATATTGCCCTTCCAGCTTTATTGAAATCCACTTCCGCATAACGACAATCTCTAGACCCATATGCATATAAATTCAATCCTATTGGACCTTGTAAATTTCCATAGAAGTTTAAACTAGCGTTACTATTCCTAACCCATTTTTGAGCCCAATTCCACATAATCATGTAGTCTGAGTTTGAAGGTTTGCTCGGTGCAACATCATGTAAACCTTCTAATTTTGCCATTGCGTCGTCTGTTATTCTAGTAAAATAAGTTTTCTCAGGAGAATTATCTGGAGCAACAAAAGCTAATTCTGACCTAGATCTTAAAAGCCAAGCAACCCCTCTTACAGTATTTGGATAAAAACCACCCATACTTTTTGGTCCGCGTGCTGAATATATAGTATCAGCGGGATTACCATGCAAAGAATTCCACGAACTCCAGAAATACATTTGTTCCAAATACCAATAATCACCACTCAGTACATACTGAGGCATATAAGCATTTGGTTGATGCGCGGTATCATGAGTCCAACCATAACTAGTATTACTTACAGGACCAACAAAAACATATTTATCAGCTGCGGATATATAGCTACTCTGATTAGGAACAACTTGATTATTACCATCATTATTAAACATAGTTGGCCTACTGAATAAATTAACAGCTCTACCTAAAGCAGATATAGTATTTTCTTTATTAAAATACTTTCCAGCCTTGCCTTCTCTAAAATTCATTGCCCACCGTGCTGCCAAATCACCATTTACAAAAGTTTTTTCTTTAACTCTCCAGTCCCCCGTATAAAGCCAAAGAGTGGTCCACTGAGGATAAGGACCCAAATCCGGTCTTCCACCTGTAGCTGGCATGGCCTTTTGCCAATTTCCAACATCTCCCAAATCTTTAGCTGTTGACTGCCAAATTGCCTGTTCATTTGCTAAAGCTGATTCTGGAACAACTTTAGTAGTATCAAAATTTGGAAAGAATAAAGTTTCCTTAAGATAACTTAGGTTATGGTTTAAATTTACTTTATTTTCTACGTTTCCTCCTAACCAATATTCTTTTGTCCATCGGCTTGCAAAAGCATGAACATAATTATTTTTTGTATAAACACTAACTGGATTTTCTAAACCAATTTTTAAATTTATATTATATGTCATATCTTGCAAAACTTCAGTATTTGCAATTTCGCCAATATACCTAACTTTTACTTTATCTAAACCTGGCCAGAAAGTGGAGTGAAATATTGGCCTGAAAGACTTATTGGAATCAAAGCCTATATCATATTTTCTAGCAATTGAGTGATCTTTAAGTATAATAGTGGTTGCAATTGGTCCTTGGGTCCAATATTCGTAATCTCCTTTTTGAAGCATTGCCCTGGCAGAAGAAGATACAATGTTTGCACCACTAGTTAAATCTATATTTGCTTCAAAATTAAATTCCGGCCTTAACAAATACGTCTTACTCACCGAGTTGTTATTTCCAGTTAATTGGTTCCCAAAATAAACCCTCACATCTTGGTTAGCCGGTAAATTAGAAATTATAAATGAAATTATTGAATGTTTAACACTCCCGTTTGAATATCTCTGTTTTACGTCAGCCTGAGTACAAACAGGAGTTCCATTTATAACAGCTACTGGAAAATTACTAATATCACCCAAAATAAAAGGCCTTCCAATTTGTACAGGATAATTAGTCAAAGTTTGTCCGGATTTATTATTGAGAGTTATGTAATTATTACTATTATAAGTTGCACTACTTGGAACATTACATTCGAGACTAGTCGGCTGTTCCGTTTCACCCGATGTAGAAACTAAAGTTTCAAAAGTTCTAGATGAAGAAACAGCTAAGTTACCAAAAGCGTCCTTAGACCTTACTCTATAATGGTAAGTACTGTTAGGACTTAAATTAGCCAAAAAAACAGAGTGACTCGTGGATAAGGATGGATTTAAAGTAGTAGAAGATCCATAAGAAGTAGTTAAACCAAATTCCACTTGCGAATCTGAGTTCTCGTCTGTATCCCAAATAATATTTGCGGAAACAGTTGTAATATCTGTTGAATTTACATTTGTAATAATTGGAAAAGTTGTGTCGGTAACTATTGGTGGAGTTATTAAAGGAGCTTCATTTAAAATATCTAAAACTTCTTGAGGAGAAAGGGCTCTGTTATAAACTCTCACCTCATCAACTGAAGCTTTTAAGTTATTTGCCCCAGCATCTGCGGCAATAAATAATTTTTGGGTACCAAAAGCAGCGTAAGTTATTTGCAAGCCTGCTGTTATTGTTGTTGTGTTTTTTAAATCCCCGTCTATATATATGGAAATTTTTCCTGTTGTGCTGTCATAACTACCAGTAACTAAATACCACTGGCTTGTAGAAATCGGCTGTAAATTAAAAGTTGTACTACTATAAGTACTACCTATACGCACCAGCATTGTAGGCCCAATAGCTGAAGTTGTCCCACTATCCTTCCATCTCAACTCATATGCATTCACTGAGCCAGCGTCAAATACAATAATTGGTTGACTACTATTTAACCCTGAAGGCTTAATCCAAGCAGACAAAGTAATCCCAGTAGTAGGTTTTAAAGAAGAATTTGTACCTGCGTCGACATAATTGCTTCCATTAAAATCAAACCCACTACCAACTCTACCAACATCTGACATTAGACTATTAACTGTTCCATTATTTCCATTTCCACTACTATCCGCAGCCGTAGCCCCACTCCCCTCATCAAACTTCCAATAGCCTACAAGCCCATTAGTTGTGGCTGCTAGAACTTTGCCTTTACTTTTCATTGTCCCCAGCTCAGTAGCTGTAGCCAAAGAATCTATTTCAGATACAGTAAAAACAGTCCTTTCTGCAATTAAGGAAAGCACTAAAACAAAAAACACAGAAAGACTTAAAAGTCTTTTATTCATTAACTATTTGATTTTATTTTTATTTCTTTTAGTTGAATTTCCTAACTATTTTGGTAAGGAAATTTCAATTTCTACTTAAATTATAGCACAGACAAGGAAAAAAGTCAACGAAACTTCACTCCTCCTCTTGCTTTGACTCCACCCCTAACTTGAACTGAAGACTCTGTGCTAGTTGCTCCTCCTCCCGGGCAAGCACTAAACGTCCATCCACTGTTTCCTGTACCATCAGTTGAATTTGCCCCGGCATACCAAGAAGCTCCTCCTGTTGCTGTTGTGTTAGTAATTGTCATATAGTCAACACAGATAGTTCCGCTAGAAGCAGATAAAGATTCTGCACCACCACCTGCGACACCTGAAAGCACTACCACATCACCAGATGCTGCGGTTGTAGTTAGACCACTTATAGTTTGGGTAGAACCTGTACCTATAATCGTTCCAGTAGTTAAATCAGGGTTATTTAATGCTAGTATATTAAAAGTATTATTACCAGTTATAGTTATAACATCTCCAGTAATAGTTAAATTATAATAAGTCTGCCCATTACCAGCAAAAGTCTTAGCTGTTGCTGTAGCACCAGAAACAACAATTGTAGATGTTTCTTCATTTACAGTTACTCCACTAGCCGCCATAGACCAAGCTGTTCCTGTACCAGTGACCGTCCATGTTCCCGAACCCATAGATAACGTACTAAATGTTGAGTTTACTGTTACAGAAGATGCTGTTACATTAAAATCATTAGCGTCAAAAGAACCGTTAGCAAACGTTATAGCCCCTACAGTATTAAAAGCATCTCCTAGCGTATAAGTTCCTGTTGGTGCTAAAAATTGAACCGCACCACCAAATATCTCACCGCCAGTTGTGAGACTGAAAGAACCCCTACCCCTAAAAAGTAATTGTGATCCCCAAGCTAGAGTACCAATTACCGAAGTACCTCCATTAACTATATTCAAAGAACCATAAAAAGATGCTTGCAGGGTTGTTGAGTCTATCGCCCAATTTGGGCTTTGTGCTTCTGTATAACCACTCCAATCCACACTTTTACCCAATCTCGGCACTCCATTTGTATCTACTGTCTGAGAAGCACCATTAAAAGAGCCGTTATCAAAGACTACGTCATCTTGAGGCAATGGCACTCTACCTGTCCCACCTGTACCGCCACTTGAAGACGCCCACTCATTTACATCATCCCAATTTCCAGTTCCACCTACCCAATAGTTAGGCTGTCCTGTGGTAAAAGTTATATCACTATTTCCCCCAGCATCACCACAACCACCAGTTATCCCAGAACAATCATAAGCAGTAGACAGGTCTACTTCCATAAAATCAACATTACTCCAAGTCATTGTAGCTCCTGTGTTGGTTATAGTACGAGCTGTGCCAAGAGTGTTGCTTAAAACTAAAATTCTGTTGACACTACTCTCACCAGCTAAAGTCAATGTGCCAGTAACTGTCATTCTGGATATAACAAAGAAATCTGTTTTTACAGCTGTACCAGTCCTTGTAATATTTGCATACGTACCGGCATCTGATGAAAGAGTAGCTTGTCCTGAGCCAGAAAAAACGATTGACAAGCCCTGCCAGTTAGTAGCACCAGCGGAGACAAAGGTTGCTCCTGCTCCTGACATTGTTATTGTTGCAGTATTTGAGCTGATAGTACAGTTTGTGAGAGTGGTAGCGTTCCAAGCACTACCAGTTCCACTCACATTTATAGCCGAAGAGCCCATTGTAAGAGTTCTTGTACCTGTACCTGTTAGGGAGAAGGTGCTGACATTAATGGTTTGCCCATTTAAATCAAGTGTACCTGTAAAAGCACCCATTGTAATGCTAGTCACTGTCACTGTTGCTGTCACTGTAACTGTACCTCCACCAGAAGAACCATCAAAAGTAACTGTATCCCCTGACCCAGGAACGGAAGCGCCACCGCCTCCACCAGAAGAAGCAGCCCAGTGAGTAGTGTCTGAAGCATCCCAGTTACCAGTTCCACCTACCCAAAACCTCGCTGCCGCTTCAGCAAAAGATGTAAAGGAGAAAAAACCTACACCTACAAAAATTATAACTAAAAATATTTTACTTTGTGAATTCATAAAATTGGTTATTTTATATCCTCAACACTTTCTAACTTCGATTGTAAATTTACAGAATTTGCCCAATTATAAAATCTTTCATTTTTTATTTGTTCTAAATCTTCCGCTGTCATTTTTTCATATT
>CAZCTL010000066.1:0-5674 GCA_964501685.1 uncultured Candidatus Saccharibacteria bacterium | reverse complement strand
ACGCTCGAGGTTAAACCGAGCAAATATTACTTTCTTATGTTGAAATCAAAATTCAATATTTACACTTTTACGCATTTGCTTAAAAGTGTAAATGACTACGCAAGAATTTTCGTGCGCTACAAGTCAGTTTTAAACTGGTCGCAGTAGCAGTAATCACCCTTGCTTTCTTGATTTGCTATTTTTTAAGGTTCGCCTTGGTATAGTTTCACCCCCTCCAACTCCCCCTTAGAAAGGTGGAGAGGTAAAACTAGCAAGGAATGATTGGGTTGCGAGTCTTTTAGAACGTATATATTTGTACGTGGAGTCACAAACCAGTCACTGCTTGCTATTTTTTAGGATGAATTATCCACCGTCGCCAAGGCTATGGCGGACAAGTGAGTTAGGAGTCATGAATTATGAATAATACATAGGATTAAAGGAAAGTTGCGAGAAACTTTACAGGATTGTATAATGGTCTAGATATAATTGAATTTAAAAACATATGAACACTTCTACCAAAGTAAACGTTAGAAAAAATCCACCAGCTACTTTAGGGGTTATACTCCAAGAAATTCGCATACTACGTCGAGACTTAGACTTAGTTGTGCCTCAAGAAAAGCTTTCGGACTACACACACCCGACTCGCATCAAGAATAATTTAGCCAAAGCCCTACGAGCCTATCCTAAAAAATAAACAGCATGGAGATTGTCCGTACCAAGGAGTTTGAAAAAGAGTTAAAGAAACTTCCAAGTGAAGTAGCTAAACTATTGACTCGTCAAATAGATGTGTTCAATAACAACTGGCGACACCCTTACTTGCACACTAAAAAGTTACAAGGGCTGGAAGGTGTGTATTCTATCCGTGTTACACGAAGATATCGCGCACTATTTTACTTTCAAGATTCGCATACTGTAATATTCTTTGATATTGACCATCGTAAAGATATTTACAGGTAGATTGTTTTCTCCTTTCTTAAACCGCTTACTTGGCGGTTTTTTGTTAGCCATTTTTAACCTCTCCCATACCCTCCCCATTGTTTGGGGAGGGAATAACAAGGAGTGTTCCCAGCCCTTTGCCTTTAGGGAAAAGGCTGGGTCGCACTCATTGCTATTGACTGCTTCCTTGGTGGCTTTGCCAGCTGGTAGAAATGTCCAGCAGCTCCGGCACAACCTTGGGTCAGTAGCATAAGGTGGCTATCCCCCCATTCGACAAGCTCAGGGGAGCAGAGTAACTGGTTGCTTTTCTAAGGCTCCATGTTACCTTTTTGCACACTTATATATTTAGTTGTAAATCCCTCACACTAACTTGTACCAACCCCCTAAATATTTTGGGTTAAGGTACTAATAAAAGTTAATGTGGGCTCTCTCTTCCCGCCTTATTGGCGGATTAATTATAGAGAGGGGTCTGGAGAGAATTTTGTAGAGCACATGGGTAAGTCTCTTTTTCTGCTCCATACCTCTATCTATAAACAATCCGTCATTCTGAATCCAAATACTTATGTGGATGAAGAATCTGGCTTGAGATCCTTCACTCGCAGGCTCACTCAGGATGACGCACATATATTGACTTATTAATGTTCTTATAGCCTAATGCAACTTTTCATAACGACAGTATAGTATATATTAAGACAATTGTCAATACTATGTGGCACAAATATGCATTCTCTGTCGTTATCATAGCTAATTATAGCTGTTTATATGCATTACTATTATATATATTTGTCACATTATCTTGACAACACTTTAAATACCTGCTAAAATAGCTATATAAGTTAGGTTTATACTCTCTGTCATTCCAGAAGCCACGATTCCGAGAGGGCTGTCTGGAATCCATCCTTATAAACTAAAATAATACTGGATCCCGTGTCGTAGCACGGGATGACAAATCAGCAAAAACAACACATATATGCCACAAACAAATGAATCTATCTCCTACTTTCAAACCCTTACCCAAGCGGGTCTAGAAGCCGACCAAGCCCATGTTTATGAGGCTTTACTACAAAATGGCCCACTTACGGCCGGGCGCATACACCAAAGAACCCCACTTAAAAGGGGTTTAGTCTATAAAGTCTTAGAAGAGTTACAGGCTTTAGGTCTGGTTACCAAAAAGGATGCGCTGGGCAAAGTGGCCATATTTGAGCCAGCTCACCCGCTTAAACTGAAAGAGTTGGCAGAAACTAAAGAAAAACAAGCCAAGCAGGCGCAAGGGGCTTTAGAAGGAGTGTTGCCCCAGCTTACCTCCCAGTTTAACCTAGCCTCTGGGAAACCAGGCGTCCGCTTCTTTGAAGGGCGGGATGGTATTTGGGAAGTCTTAAAAGACTCCCTCACTGCAAAAGGTGAGATATACTCTTATGCCGATATTGAGTCTATAGTGAAATATATAAACGAAATTAATCAAAAGTATGTGGCTACCAGAGAGCGTTTAAAAATACAAAAAAAAGGTATCGTTTTAGACACCCCGTTTAATCGGAAATATTTATCTGACTATCACACAACAGTCACCGATGTTAAACTTATCTCCTACAATAGCCCTGCTTTTGAAAGCGTGATGCAAATTTACGATAATAAAGTATCATATATTACGCTAAGTCCAGATAAAATGATAGGGGTTATAATAGACGACCCTCGTATTTATCAGCTCCACAAATGGCTGTTTGAGTGGAGCTGGCAACATGGGTATGATCTAGAAACTACTCTGAAAAGCTCAAAAGTAGATCACCAATCCACACCTTCAATATAATCCAGTAGCTTATTATTCTCCTCAAATACCACGTATGTGTTTTTCTGAGCATCAGTAAAGAATCGCGTGACTAAATGTTCTGGCGTAATATTAATGAATACCTCAGTAGGTTTACCCAAAGTACCTTTTGGGTACTTACGGTAAGTTACACCACCCTCTGCCAATTCGAGCGCTTCACGGCCCGTGGGTGGAAATTTGTTTTGTATATCTGACTTAGCAAGTTGCTTACTTACCAGTTTTTCATTAAGCAAGTCGCTCTCAAGTATTTTAAAAGCATACACTCAGGCCATATCTAGCGCTGCGAAGGCCACAAACCCATGCTCAATATATTTTTGAGTAATAGGCGAGCGTGGATCGCACTCAGCAAATATTCTCGCACCCCCAGTAAACTTTTCCTGTGCTAAAGTCTGCTCCATAAAAGCCTCACCAATTTTAGCGTGTGCATAGGCTGGGTCTATGTTAAACGCACCAAAATGCTTGTATTGTAAGTTTCCCTCTTTGTCATAGTGTCTATTAAAACGATTAAATGCCACTGGCTTGCCTTCGAAATACAACAAGTTCCAGTGAGTAGATGGTGAATGAGCATCTGTTCTAATGTCTGGATTAGAAAGAGAATCGTCAAAACCTTCTATTAGGTCATCTACAAACCTTTGCGGATACTTACCTTGTTCATACGGACCCACCGGATAATTACCACGATATATCTTACGCATCCAGTCTATCAGTACTGGGTTATTCCTTATTTCTGTACTACTAACTATTTTAGGTTCCAAGCTCTTCACATCGCCTGGCCTTATAACCTCCCCAGCTGCCTGAGCAGCACGCAATGTCCCGACCAAAAGACTAGCAACTTCGTTGAACTCTTGATACTTTTCATTTACTACATCCAAGTAATCCCAGTTCTGAATTGCGCTAGGCAAATGTTGTTTTAGAAAGCTTGCCGCCTGATGTTTTATCTCTGCTTGAATGTGTGTGATAAGTGATTTTGCATTGCCTACCTTATCTAGAAGCTGGGAGCTTACAAAATCATTCACGCTTTCCGTGGTTTTCATCAACTTTAAAAAATGTCCGAGCAAAATGCGTGCTTTTTCCGACTGTGGATTTACCTGATAAGCGTAACTGCCACCAGCCCACGGGTCTTCCTCCCAAATCATCTCTGGTGAATTTCTAACCAATTGAAATAAACCTTCAAATATTTCTGCATCATTTGTAATAAGCAAAGCTTTAAGTGCAGCTTTCTTGTCATTTTGATAAAAATTTAACAGTAACTTGGTTGAGAAATCTTTAACCTCTTCTGAGGTGTGTTTAGATAGCCCTGCGATTAGCCGATACTGCTCTGCTAGAGTAAGTTTGGGTAGCCAAAAACTATGATCATGTGCTAACTTTTGCCTTAAACCATACGATAACAAACAATGCATAACCACAGGGTCAATAGGCTCACCAAGTTCCGCTTCAAGCTGCTTACTAATACTATGAAAAGGTATCTCTGGTATTTTTGGTTGCCCAATTTCTTGTAATAACACTTGTTCGTTATGTCCAATTATTTCTCCAATAATTGCAGGAGACATGGCGTATAAAGGCAACCTATCCAAATCAAACACTATTTTATTTTGTGCACCCTCCTTTAACAAATCAGCTTTACAAGGTTCCCATACTTTCCACTGTTTAGCAATTCGATTCGACACACCTGAATCATTCCAGCTACTCGTATGTACCATAATATCTGGATTGTAAAACGCTCTATAGTCATCGTTTAACCACTCGTCAGATTTTTTTATTAATTGTCTCTCTTTTCTGTCATATTTACCTGTGGTACGTGATCTAATAATATTTATAGGTTGCAAGTGATCGTACACTACATCATACCCCTCTGCTAAAGGCATGCTCTGATGTGTCAATGGATTTTTACCATCGAAAACACCATTCTGAAGCTTGCGCGTTTCACGCCACTTCATACTTTTTGCATCTTCGTAAGAATAGAGCTGGCGCGTATACACGCCAAACGAACTTCCTCGTCCTGCAGTTGTTACACGTATTCGCTCATATTCGTCAAGCTTTGCTTGAGTAAGAAAATTACCTTTATCGGTAATGCAAGACTTTACCAAAGCATCGAGCTGACCCAATATCGTTTTGGGCTTTGCCGGCGCCGCAGCAGTACCATCTGGATTATTACTAACATACTGTTCTGTCTGCAGGGCGAGAAAAGTATCTAATATTCTCATATTAAAAGCCGCATGCTCTGGTTTTGATTCAATCAATGACTTCTGTATCTCTATAACCGTCTCGGGGGAAATTAGTATTTCCTTGTCCGCCAACTCCGCCAAAAGTGCCGCGGCATCGTTTGGAGCCAACTCCATAAAGTAACCTAAATCTGCAAGATGTGCGACACTCAAAGAACGTAGCTCCAGTACTTCCCTAGCTCGTTCCTCAAGTCTTGTCACTTGTTGTTCCCTAGAATCACTATCTAGTCCTTGGTTAAACCTCTGCCAAAACTCTTTCTTACACTCCTCTGCTATTTGTGTCGTATCAACCAACGGTTCTGCATCTATTACCTTGGGCACCTCAAAACCAGAGGTTATGGTGGATAACCCCCCAGCTTCACGCGAAGATTCGCCCAACTCTGTATGCACGCTTCGTTCTTCAAATGTCATATACTACTACATAGTAACTAAAATACCACTGTATACACAAGTATGAATTTTAGCATACAAAAAACCACCCCCTTTCGAGGTGGTTTTAAATTTCACAGCTTAATAGCAACAAGAGTGTACAGCCCATGTACCACAAGGGTACAGGGTTCAATTTTCTATGTCAGTCTTAGTTGAGGATATGTTCCATAAATGGAACATATATCGGCCACCAGAATGTACTAGATATTAGCTTCGAAAAGCGTAATACTAATATATTTTATTCCTTAGAAAGGAGGTGATCCATCGACAGCTTCCGCTACCGATG
>CAZCTL010000065.1:0-5748 GCA_964501685.1 uncultured Candidatus Saccharibacteria bacterium | reverse complement strand
TTTTTGTAAGCGTTGAAGTCACAGAACAATTGCTCAAAGTTCATAATTACGTTACAGAAATATAATTTATATTTATTTTTTTAAGTTTTTTTCATGGGAATCTTAGATACAATAATAGATCATAAACGTTCAGATTTAGTAAATGAATTTGAGCCTTTAGTTATTGTAGCCAAAATTTTAGAACAGCTTAAAGACCGAGATAGGCAAGTAATTGCTCGTCGTTATGGGTTGGCTGGTCATAGCGAACAAACACTTGAGGCAATTGGCAAAGACTTAAAGTTGACAAGAGAACGGGTACGTCAAATAGAAAAAGCTTTATTAAAGACTCTTCGAGTCAATCCGGTAAGTCGGGCGCATGTGAGTGCTACTCGTGAAATTTTGGCATCTATGCTCGGTGAGCACGGTGGCATTATGGCCGAAGTGGACTTGCTAGAACGCCTGGGCATACAAGCAGTAGAAGAGGCTAATGCTGTTAGATTTTTGTTTTTGCTTATTGAGGAAGTCGCTAGCGTAAAAGGTCATGAGCATATTCGCGATGCTTGGGCAGCTTTACAATTTGATACCGATCTCTTTAATAAATTTGTCTTAGAAAGTAAAGGTGTTTTGGAAGTAGCAAGCAAGCCCCATGGTGCTGAACGTTTCTTGGAAAGTTTTAAGAAAACAGATTTTTATAAAGAGCATAGTGAGCAGTTGCCAGATAAAGTAATTTTAAATTTTCTATCTGCTGCTAAAATTGTGAGCAAAAATGCATTTGGCGAATATGGATTATCTCACTGGCGGGATATTACCCCAAGAGACGTAGGTGATAAGGCTTACTTAGTTTTACAACACCATGGTAAACCAGAACACTATATACAAATTACTGAGCTTATTAATAAACATCATCCCAGTGGCAGAAAAGCTTACAAGGAAACTGTTCATAATGAGCTTATTAAAGATAAACGTTTCGTTTTAGTCGGTCGTGGTATATATGCTCTTGCTGAGTGGGGTTATAAGTCTGGTGTTGTAGCCGACGTAATTGAGGAAGTCTTAAAAAATGCAGGTACGCCCTTAAGCAGAGATGAAATTATCGCTGAAGTCTTAAAGAAGCGCATGGTTAAAAAGAATACAATTTTAGTTGGATTATCTAACAAACAGCGTTTTACAAAACTTGGCAGAAGTCAATATAAGTTGGCAGAAATTTAGTTTTTTTGGCTGTTCACATTCATCTTTATTTGATAGACTAATTGTGAAGCAATCTCAAAATAAGTTGCAAACATCAAATTACCAATCTCAAATAAATTCCAAATTAGATCAAAGATCCAAAGTGAAATTTCTAGATTTTGAGCATTGTTATTTGTTTGAAATTTGATATTTGTAACTTGGATTTTTATTTTATATGTTTTTATCTGCCTACAACGGTATAGTAAGTGCCGTGAGTTTGGTGCCAGGATACTTGTGGTGGTTTTTTGGCCATGGAGGATGGCTTATTTTTGTTTGTCTTTTATTGTGGGTATTATTCCAGAAATACTTGGAAGAAATTCAGAGCCAATATATTAAGTCTATGGAGTGGGTATTTTTGAATATTCGTGTACCAAGGACAAATGAACTTTCTACTTTGGCCGTGGAGCAAGCTTTTGCTCAAATGCATGCCATATTAACAAATCCTACTTTTGCCCAAAAATATGTTGAAGGACAGGTTCAAGCTTGGTATAGCTTAGAAATGGTAAGTCTTGGTGGAAAGATTTCGTTTATTATAAGAGCTCCCAAAAAACATAAAGACTTAGTAGAGTCTGCCCTGTATGCTCAGTATCCGGGAGCAGAGATTACGGAAGTGGACGATTATTTAGAAAACTTAGAGTTCAAGCCGGAAAATTCTGAAATTGATTTGTGGGGAACCGAACTTATTTTAGTGGAGGATCCTGGTTTACCCATTAAAACTTATAGGGATTTTGAACATCCAACGGCTAAAGATAAAATAGTTGATCCGCTTAAACCTTTATTTGAGGCTATGGCTAAAATGAATCCACATGAGATGTTTGCGGTACAAACAATTATTTTGCCAATAGCCGATTCAGAATGGAAACCGAAGGGTGAAAAAAAGGCTGGAGAATTAATTGAAGGTCCAAGACCGGGCAATAAAGAATTTAATTTATTACGATTTATTGTTGGGATTTTTAAGCCAGAAGAACACGCGCCAGTAAAAGAAGGTAAGAATTTTTCTGTGTTGTCGGATGTTGAAAAAGAACGTGTTAATAGAGTTTTGAATAAGGTGGGCAAGCCCGGGTATTTAGTTAAAATGCGTTTACTTTACTTGTCCTCCAGTGAGAAATTTGATAAAGCAAAAACAGCATTGTTTATTGGGGCTTATAAAACTTTTGCCAGCGCAAACACCAACGGCTTTAGACCAAATATTGAGGTTACTCCAAAATTAGATTACAAACTTTCTGAGAGTTTGGAGAAGCCTTATATAGATTTTGTAGTTGGTAAAAGGAAAGCTGGTTTATTTAAAAATTTTAAAAGTCGAAATCCGGTGGGCGGATCTAAATTGTATGTTCTTAACATTGAGGAACTTTCTACTATATACCACTTACCACTGGTTGGAGAAGAAACGGTTTCTAGCCCAAATGTAGATACTGTGGCTAGCAAAAAAAGTCAACCCCCTGCAAACTTACCTATAGGAGAGTATTAATTTATCCACTAATGCACGAATTATACTAATGTCACCAATCCAGAATTCGTGTGATTCGTGAAATTTGTGTATCAGTGAACAACTATGGAAGCAGATCCAAACCAAATTACATTTTTTGCCCAAACCAACTTCAGAAATCGTGAAGTGCCTTTTGGTATTAAAACAGACGATAGACGTCGGCACATGTACATAATAGGAAAGACCGGTATGGGTAAAACTACCATGATGGAAAATATGGCCATACAGGATATTCGCAATGGACACGGTGTTTGTTTTATGGATCCGCATGGGGATTCTGTGGTGAAGATTCTTAACTATATACCAAATGAACGTATAAACGATGTAGTCTATTTTAATCCGGCCGATTTGGAATATCCGATTGCTTTTAATATAATGGAGTCCGTGGAGGGCAGGTTTAAGCACTTGGTGGCATCTGGGCTGATGGGCGTGTTTACTAAAATTTGGGCAAATCTATGGTCAGCCCGTATGGAATATATTTTGGGTAATACCATTAGAGCTTTGTTGGACAGTCCAGGTAACTCTATGTTAGGTATTACACGCATGTATATTGATAAACAGTATAGGAAGCGGATTGTAGATAATATAAAAGATCCTATGGTTAGGGTATTCTGGACCGATGAGTATGCAAACTATGATCAAAAATATGTAAAAGAAGCTATTGCGCCTATTCAGAACAAAGTTGGACAGTTCTTATCTTCTGCAATTATTAGGAATATTGTAGGTCAGCCAAAATCTACGATAGATCTTAGAGACATAATGGACGGTAAGAAAATTTTGTTAATGGATTTATCCAAAGGGAAAGTTGGAGAAGAAAATGCTGCTCTGTTAGGGGCTATGATTATTACCAAATTGCAACTCGCTGCTATGTCTAGAGTGGATATTCCAGAAGATGAACGTTCAGACTTTTACCTGTATGTAGATGAGTTTCAAAACTTTGCTACAGAGTCTTTTGCTACTATTTTAAGCGAAGCACGTAAGTATCACCTAAATCTTATTATGGGGCATCAGTATATTGGCCAGTTAACCCCCACTAAAGATAATTCTAGGCTTAGGGATGCTATATTTGGTAACGTGGGTACCATGGTTTGCTTTAGAATTGGGGCGGCGGATGCTGAATATTTAGAAACTGAGTTTGCACCACTTTACACACCAAGTGACCTAGTCAATTTACCAAAATATCAAATCTTGCTTAAGCTAATGATTAATGGTGTGTCTAGTGAGCCATTTTCCGCACGTGGGATACAAGTTAAGCCAGAGTTTTTTTCGGGCAATGCGGAAAAAGTAATTAAAGTTTCCCGCGAACGCTATGGCAACCCAGTTATGGCTGTAGAAGAAAAAATTTCCAGATGGATGGGCGCAGAGTTCCATCAGCAAAGTGCGGTTATGGTCTTACCGGAAGAAGATATGGGCACTGAGGAACAAGCTGCTATAATATTGCCTAGGGCTGTTAAGAATGAGACAGTAATAAAGACTGAGGAAGATGGGGAAAGTCCAATTGCCGAAAGCGCCGCCGGGGATTCTAAAAATGAAGAGTTTAAGTTAGCAAGTCTACAGGAGCCGTTGGTATTTGAACTTCCAGCTGTGTCCAAATCCAAGCCCATTCAATCTTTTGCGCCCAGACAGTTTTCTGGTAGGCAACAGCATAGTGCCAGTAGAGATAAGTTTACACACTCAACTGCATTTGCCAGAGGACACATGGGTACAAATAAAGATAGACACAGGCAATCATCTAATATGCCTAATAATAAGCCCGGTCGCGCTAAAGAGGGTAAGACAAATATATGGGATACAGTAAATAGCATGCATGAAGAAAAAACTCAGGGTATGGCAAGTGCTGTTACTAGGGTATTGGAGGTTGCGCCTAGTGAACCAAATATTACTATTACACCAGACACTACTACGCAAATAAATAAGGCATCTATTAAACAGGTGCAGCCAGGCGAAGTGCATAAGTTTTAAATATATTTAATGAAATAGCAATTTAGCATTAAAAATACATTACTTGTGTAATGTATTTTTTAATAAATCTTTTAGGAATGGTTAAAGGATTTTCTTTATCTCAGCTTCAATGGTGGTCTTTGGGGCTGCTCCAATTAGTTCGCCCACTTCTTGTCCGGCCTTAAAGAACTTTAAAGTGGGTATGCTTAAAATATTGTATTTAGTGGAAAGGTCACTTTCTTCGTCTACATTTACCTTGCCAACTTTAATTTGGCCTTCGTATTCTTTGGCCAACTCTTCTACTAGTGGGCTTAGGACTTTGCATGGTCCGCACCACTCTGCCCAAAAGTCTATCATTACCGGTAGCGGAGATTTTAGTACTTCTTCTTCAAAATTTGCTTGTGTAATTATAACTTCTGCCATGTTATTTAAAAACTCATTTAATATTTCGGGCGTGTTATTATAGTAACTTTAAGCCATATCTTTGTCAAAACTGGCTGCTGGATATTTATTACTTTTTGCTTGCAATATAGTAATTACTTATGTATAATTAATAAGTTCAAATTTATTAAGTGAAATGACGCGGGGTAGAGAAATTGGCATCTCGCAAGGCTCATAACCTTGAGGTTGGCGGTTCGAGTCCGCCCCCCGCAACCAAAAACTAGTGTGCCTATATAAGAATAGGTACTTTGATTTTTGGTTGGTCCAACACAAGCCGGCGTAGCTCAGTTGGTTAGAGCGAAGGACTCATAAGCCTTAGGTCGGTGGTTCGAATCCACCCGTCGGTACCAAGGTTAGCCAAATAGCTAGTACTTACTATGGACCGGTAGCTCAGTTGGTTAGAGCGTCCGCCTGTCACGCGGAAGGTCGCGGGTTCGAGTCCCGTTCGGTCCGCCATTAGAATTATCCACAGATATAGCTTTTGTAAATTAAAAATATTTGGTATAGTGAATTTGCACAAGAAGTTGTGCTCAATATAATTTCAAAAACCATGTTTCTAGAGAACATGGTTTTTGTTATGGGCCAAAACCTGCCGAGGGCATATATATCTGTGGTCTAGTTCACAATCGTTTAACCTTTATTAGATGCTCAAATAGGCGCATAATACGCCGAAGCTT
>CAZCTL010000064.1:3410-5755 GCA_964501685.1 uncultured Candidatus Saccharibacteria bacterium | reverse complement strand
GTATTTCATAGGTGTTTGCTACATTGTAGCAAAATTTCCTATGCAAGACCCTAAAAAATAATCCAGACTCTGAGTCGGGATTATTTTTTTATCTGTTTTTTTATATTAATAATAGACAGTCCAGCATACTTGGATGGATTCCGTAGGTTTGCACCAGATAAATGCATGCGCTTTCGATTCTTTTGTTCTCGTTTTTCTGCTTTGGTTTCTGCTTTAGTTTTTCTCATATCTTAAATTATAACCCATTTACAGAATACTAAACTCAATTAGTTTTAATTCATACTGTTATCCTAGATTTCGTCATCTAGGCCAGAGCTTGTCCTCAACTTAATTGGGATCCAGGTTTTTAAGATGGATTCCGGATAGCTCTCTCCGCCAGCTGGCGGAGAGGGCTATCCGGAATAACAGGAGAGTGTACTAGATTTATAGGGTTTTGGAATTTTGCACCATCCGGAAACCCTATTTTCGTATGCTATAATGACTCTATCTTTATTCAAAACCTTTACAGTATATGCAAAAAAAATCTAAAAGTTTAATTGTAGTTGTTGCTTTAGTTACCAGTGTAAATATTGGGCTTTGGTGGGCGCATCCTGGGGTGAGTGCTAGTATTCCGTTCCGTTCTTCTACACCTACAAAAGGTGTGGCCTTGTCTGACGACCAGCAAGGGATCTTGGCGGTGCGAAGTGTTAAACCTGCGGTGGTAAGTATATCGGGGAGCAGACCGTACGGTGCCAGTGGAGCCCAGATTGAAGCAAACTCAGGTACCGGGTTTATTATCTCTAGTGATGGATATATTGTTACTAATTATCATGTGGTAGATGATAGTGGTTCCACATATAAAGCTATTTTGTTAGATGGAAAAAGTATGCCAGCACAATTAATTAGTGCAGATAAATATGGTGATATTGCACTGCTCAAAGTTGAGGGGACTAGTATGGCTACTATTCGGTGGGGCAACTCTGATGCTTTGGAAACAGGCCAGACTGTGTTTGCTATAGGTAATGCTTTGGGTAAGTATCAGCATACTGTGACCAAAGGAGTAGTGGCTGGGATTGACCGAAATGTGGTGTTAGATAGTACTCGACCCAGATATCAGAAACTAATTGAGACCGATGCAGCCATTAATCCTGGAAACTCTGGTGGGCCTTTAGTTAACATGCAGGGCGAAGTAGTAGGCATGAATACCATTGTAGAACAAGGAACAGGCCTCGGCTTTTCCATTCCTAGTAACTATATTAAAACCAGCATAGACCAATTAAAGAGTTTTGGAAAAACTAATCATGCTTATGTTGGAGTTGTGTATGCATCTATTGATTCAGTTACTAAGGCAAAACTTAACTTGCCTTTTGAGGGGGGAGCATATATTACCTCGGTAGCTAGCGGGAGTCCTGCGGAGAAGGCTGGACTCCGGGTGGGGGATGTTATATTAAGTGTAAATGGAGAAACGCTGACTCGAGATAACCAACTAGATACAGTAATTGCCAAATATGTTTCGGGTAACCAAATACTTCTTAAAGTTTATCGAAATGTGGCGCAACTAGACATGGGCTTAATTTTGGGAGAGTATAAGTAATATGGCATTTTAACAACTTAACAAATTAGCAAGTAAACATAAACAGTCATGTTCGTTGAATTGTTTAATTGTCAACTTAAAATATTATGGAAGACGTAAAAAACTTGGTTATTATAGGTAGCGGACCGGCAGGGCTCACGGCTGCGCTTTATGCTGCCCGTGCAGAGCTTTTGCCTGTAGTGATAGCCGGGCTTAAACCCGGTGGTCAGTTAACGGAGACTACAGAGGTAGAAAATTTCCCAGGCTTTCCAGAAGGTATACAAGGCCCAGAACTCATGGAGAAGATGCTGGCTCAGGTCAAAAGATTCGGTACAGAAGTAGTGAGCGAAAATGTAGTCAGTGTAGATTTTAAACATCAATTGAGTTCTGCCATTCCCAACTCCTCCTCTGTCATTCCCGCGAAGGCGGGAAGCCATCTTGTTCGTACTGCGACTAAAGATTACTATGCCAAAGCAGTAATTATAGCTACTGGTGCAGATGCTAATTGGCTGGGGCTTGATAATGAGCAACGACTCAGGGGCAAAGGGGTAAGTGCTTGCGCCACCTGTGATGGGTTTTTCTTTAAGGGTAAAGAGGTCGTAGTTATTGGCGGTGGAGACAGTGCCATGGAAGAAGCTAACTTTTTAACTAAGTTTGCGACTGTCGTAACTATATTGCATCGTCGGTCAGACTTTAAAGCCAGCCGCATAATGCTTAAGCGGGCCCAAGATAATCCTAAAATAAAATTTATTACCGATGTGACTGTGGTGGACGTACTAGGAACAGACCGAGT
>CAZCTL010000064.1:0-3310 GCA_964501685.1 uncultured Candidatus Saccharibacteria bacterium | reverse complement strand
ATTCTGGACTGGAAATAAATGACATGGGCTACATTGTCCCTAAGCAGTTTACAGAGACTAACATCCCAGGTGTGTTTGTGGCCGGTGATGTGCACGACCACCGCTATCGTCAAGCCGTCACTGCCGCAGGTGAGGGTTGCAAAGCCGCATTAGACGCAGAAAAGTATCTTACCTCCCATGAATAAGTTGTCTGTATTGTCTTGGAACTTAATGGGTAACACATGGTACTTGGCTGATAAGCTTGGAGTTAGCGGATTATCTAGGAAGTACACTTATAAGAAGATTATCAAATTTCTGGATTCTGTTTCCCCAGAAGTTTTGTGTTTCCAAGAAGCAACTAAATATTTTCCAGAACTTAGAAATTATTTATTTAATAGAGGTTATGCTCTCAAGTTTGATCATGACAAAATAAATAATTCTAACTTAATTGCTTCAAAGATACCCATACTTAATTATGGTATATTAGCTGTTGAGAAGCAGGATGATTCTTTTACACACAAAATTCCTCGTCATGTAAGGTCGTGTGTTTGGGTGGATTGTAAGTTGGCAGAAACGTCCGTGCGCATTTATAATTGTCAATTTAGAATTCGGGGAGTTGGCATGAAAGAGAGGCTTGAGTGTTTAAACAACGTATTGCAACATGCTAAGTCTGTGAACCTTCCAATTATTATTTGTGGGGACATGAACACTACTTTACCTAGCCAAGGATTTGCACGAAATATTGTGAAGTTTGTCCATGCTGAGCCTAGAAGTTCTATGTATATTGATGGAGTGTATAGGACACAAGATGAAAGATATATTTTTAGTGCTTTAGCCAACGACTTTGGTTATGTGGATGCGCTAGATATTGGTTGTTCAACATGGGCATTGCCTTATACTTCATGGGAACTCTTTAGCTTAAAATTAGACTGGTTTTTAGTGAAAGATGTCAGAAGTACAGATTATCGGTTAGGGGAGTATATTACGGATCATCGTTCGGTATTGGCTAAAATTAATTTGGGTTAACTTCAAGCCCACAAACAAAAAAGGATTACTCTTAAAATTAAGGGTAACCCTTTTTTGTAGTTAATCGTCAAAGATGTCGGTGTCTTCAACGATAATTTTATCGAGGTCGTTGATGTCTACAAAGCCGGCTTCTTCTAGTGTGCGTTTGGGCCTGCGTTTTTTATCTTTTCTAGACTCTCTTATCTCTCTTACTGGTTCGTTGACCACTTCTAAAACTTTATACTTATTGGTCTTGACTAAAGTTTTTACATAGCTAAACTGTTCTTCTAGCAGTGACTCGTAGTGCAAAAAGACATTGGCTACTAGCACCATGTGGCCATGCTCAGTTAGATGCTGCTTGCTAGTCTTAATAAATGTTTCGGAGTCGGTGTAACTAGTGTTGTGGCCTTTGTGAAATGGTGGATTAGCCACGATGAGATCATATTTTTCTTTAACTTCAGAGAATACATTACTGGCAAAAACTTTACAGTTGGTAAGTTTGTTCTCTTGCATAGTTTTATCACAACTTGCAATAGCTAGTGCACTACTGTCTACCAAGTCCACTCTAATACTAGGTTGTATTAGAGTGAGGGCGAGGCCAAGGGTACCGGCGCCACAGCCCCAGTCAAGAGCGGTTTTGGTTTGACTTAGGTCTACTTTGCTTTGCAGAGCATCTAGGAGTAGCAAGGTGCCTTCATCTAATTTGCCGTGGCTAAAGGTGCCGGGAAGAGAAAAGATATTTATCTTTTCTCCTTCTGTCATCCCGGCCTCCGACCTGTCCCCCATAGCTTTAGCGACGGAGGAGCCGGGATCCAGGTTAACAGTCTGGATTCCGGCTCGCGAAGACTTGGCCGGAATGACACTTCTTACTTTGATTTCATGATGTTGCCAGTAGTCATCTAGCTTGAATTTTTTTAGCTTTACGGTTTTGCTCGAAACATAAAAAGCGGAGTGGCGAGCGTTGTCGGTAAACGTGACTGGGCCAATAAATTTTTCTAAAGTTTTTTTAGCAGTTTTTATACCTGCATTATTTTGACCAACGAGCACCAGCTGACCGGACTTACCTAGACACTCACTGCTCCAAGCTAGGACCATCTCTATTTCTGCGTCGCTCTTTGGTAAGAATACAACTACTGTATTGAATAAAGTCTGTGGAACATGGTGAGTTTCAAAAAAGCTTTTGTACCCAGCTTGATTGGCTTGACTGAACAAGTCAAAGTCCTGGCAAGACACAGTTAAATCTTTCTTTGGAATTTGTTCTGTAATTACTTCCAAAGAGGCCAGTTCTGGTGGCGAAATAACTAAAGCTTTACCTTTAAACTGGGTAATGTTGCGCTTTAATATTTGGCTGGAGGGGTGGAGATTTTTGTTCATATGTGTAGAACGCGACAGTCCAATTCAAGGGTCATCCTTGCGAAAGTAAGCTGTTTATTACAGAAATGTGTTATGAATCCGGCAGCTATTCTATTTGGATAATAAATTTACGCAAAGGTGACCTTTGAAATGTGCAAGTTCTAATGTAGAAGAATTATAGGACACATGGGACTGATGGGGCAAATAAGGCAGAAATGTGGATGCAACATGGTACAATAGAGTTAGGAATGAGAATGTCTAATTCCGAATATAATTCCTAACTCCTGACTCATAACTCATGATTCTGCATTTTGCTTATTTACGACGTAATTATTATTGGTGGTGGACCTGCGGGCATGACCGCCGCTATTTACACCGCTAGGAAAAAGCTAAAGACCCTATTAGTTTCAAAGCAAATGGGTGGTCAGATGGTTTGGAGTAACGATGTAGAAAACTACACGGGCTTTTCCATGGTGAGCGGCGCTGAGCTTACACTTAAATTTAAGGAGCATTTACAGCACGTAACAGAAGATTTGGAAGTTCGGGAGGGGGTAGAAGTCACTAACATTGAGCGGAACATTACTACCTTTGAGCTAGAAGTAAAAGATGGGCAAACTTTATACGCAAAGTCGGTAATAATTGCTTCTGGTAAAGAACCAAGACATTTAGGGATTCCGGGAGAAGATAAATTCTTTGGTCGGGGGGTGGCGATCTGTGCTACCTGCGATGCTCCACTCTACAAAAATAAAGATGTAGTAGTGGTGGGTGGAGGCAATAGCGCCATGGATGCACTTTTAGCACTATCTAAAGTTGCCCGCCGGATTTATAGTGTAAACATAAACGAGCACCTACGTGGTGACGACGTGTTTAGAAGGAAAGTTGAGGCAACGCCCAATATTACTTTTTATAACTTGGCAAAGGCACTTGGAGTAGTGGGAGATACACATGTTACGGGACTAAGTATCCAAAAAGC
>CAZCTL010000063.1:0-5940 GCA_964501685.1 uncultured Candidatus Saccharibacteria bacterium | reverse complement strand
TTTTACATTAAATATTTCTTAGTCGCGACTCTGCTGGGAATAATGGTTTTAAGGAATATAGCTGTTTCATTCTCCACAAAAGGGACTATATATACGTAATGGTCAATTTCTACAATAAACATTTTTTGGTTTGGATACCGGAGTTTGTTTGGATGAACAACAATGTCCAATAATTTACTTTCCGCAAGGGCTATGCAGAAATCTTCAAAGCTGACGTTCCGGTTTACCTGCAACCATATGTTTTTTTCTTCACTCCAATCAAAAACTTTCATATGTATATGATATGACATATAGTATTATTTGTCAATTTAATAAAACTCACGGTTGTGAGTTTTATTAAATAGCACTAATACAAGCATGGATTCCGGCTCGCAAGGATTTGGCCGGAATGACAGAGCGAGAATTATTGTTGATAGGCTTCTTCGGTGGAGGGAGTGAGGGTGACGTGTTGGGCGGGCATTTCCAAAGGGTGGGTGGTGGTTATAAAGGTTTGAAATTTGCCTTGTAGATACTTAAGCAAGAAAGTGCGACGTTGGTCATCTAGCTCGGAGAGGACATCGTCCAGTAGCAAAATTGGTTTATCTTCTCCTTTACTTAAGTACTCCAGCTCAATTATTTTAAGCGCCAGTATTTGACTTCTAAGCTCCCCGCGAGAAGAGAATGGCGCTAGGAACAAGCCGTCGCTCATTACATTAAAGTCATCTCTGTGCGGGCCCACCACACAAATACCTTGTGCAATTTCTCTTTGAGTGCTATCTGTTAAGGCCACACGTAAAGCTTCTTCTACTTCCTCTAGTGTGTTTCCAATAATGGTTTGGTACGCCACCTCTATAGGACGATGAAAGCCGGAGATATTACTATAAATTTCTGCTAGGTGTTGATTTACAAAACTTATAAACCGTTTCCTTTGCATTATTATTGGCACCGCCAGTTTAACCAGTTGCTCGTTCCATGTGTTTAACTCTTCACGGGTAGATCCACCAGTTCTAATTTGTTGTAAAATTCTATTTTTTTGACTAATCACCTTTTTATAATTTGCCACGTCTTCCAAATACTGCACATCTTTTTGAGACAGCACCATGTTCAGATACCTCCGGCGCACTTCTGGACTATTGGTAAACAAAGACACGTCTTCTGGCTCAAAAATAACTACGTTAATAAATCCTTGCACGTCCCGTCGCTTTTTTACTACCCCATCTAGTTTAAAGTTGGCATAAATTTTATCGCGAAGCTCTAAAAACACCTCAATTGTATGTTCTTGGCCACGTCGCTCACACAAAACCCTTACCTCAGCATTGTTGGTATTTTTCATGAAAATAAACTCGGAATCATCGCGAAAAGATTTGAAAAGAGAGGCAAAATAAACCGATTCAAGCAAGTTGGTTTTACCTACTGCGTTGGGCCCCGATAAAACCACTAAATCACTTGTTACATCTAAAGTTAAATCTGGGTAATTTCTAAAGTTTTTTATGGAAATCTGTTTTATTCTCATACTGTTTATTGTAAATTGATAATCGGTAATTGATAATTGTGAAGAATTGAATACAAATTCGGCAATTATCAATTTACAATTATCAATTATTAAGTCTTTATTGGCATTACTAGATACAAATAGTCCTTATCGTTTACTCCACTAAAGATTACTGGCGCAGAAGGATTATTTAGCTTAATACACACATCTTCAGAAGTCAAAAAGGGTAACAGATCCAGCAAATATTTATGGTTAAACAATACAGTGTCGCTCCTGCCATCAACTGTTGCGGAAACCTCCACCGTGCCTTCACCAGCGTCTTGGGATTTAGCAGAAAATATTAAGTCTCTACCTGCTTCATAGGAAACAGATACGCCACTTGAACTCTTCGCGAAAACCGATACGGTTTTTAAAGCTGCTAAAAAATCTTGCCGATTAGCTATTATGGTTACAGAAAATTCCTTTGGAATTATTGCCTCATATTCCGGATACTGACCATCTACTAAACGAGTAGTAATAATAGTCTCCCCAAACTGAAACACTGCCTGATTATCCGTAACACCCAGCCTTACTTCCAAATTAGTATCGTGCAACAATTTAAGTACTTCCGAAATGGCTCTAGAAGGTACAATAATTGCAAACAATGGATAAATCTTGGCAGAAGGAAACAATATTTTACTTTCGGCGAGTCTGTATCTATCTGTGCCGGTCATTACCAACTCCCCTAGTTTACTAACAAGACTAACTCCACATAACTCTGCTTGTGTTTCGTTTGTAGAAACCGAGAATAAAACCCGCTCCAATCCTCTTTTAAACCCCTCTACGGGAACCGGAAAGTTTTTTTCTGGCATAATATCGTTAACCAACGGAAAGTCTTCGGCTGGGACAGTTTTAAGCGTTGTACGGAATTTTCCAGCAACAACCAAGAGTCCATCTGGTACAACTTCTAACGTTATAGGTCCACTTGGCAAATTACTTACTATTTCTATAAATAACCTAGCGGGTAAGCTTACCGAGCCTTCCGATTCTATTTTACAACGAACTTTCTGAGTTATTCCTATTTCTAAGTTAGTTGCGCTTATTTTTAGCATACCATCTTGAATGGTTAGCAACACGTTACCCAAGATTGGCAAACTGCTACTGTTACCAATTGCTCTACCACAAATTGTCATCGCATTTTTTAAATTTTCTTGGACTATTATTATTTTCATATAATTTAATTAAATAACAGTAATAACAATAAGGGGTGTGGAGAAGTGGAAAGCGAAGCGCTTAGAGGATGAATTATGAGACAGGAATTATGAGTTATGAGTTTTAAGAATTATAATAATTGCGGATAAGTTGTTTGTAATTTCAAAGTTTGGGTGTGGATAGAAAAGGATAAGTAGTGTGTTTTTCGGGTTAGGTGTAATCTTCTTCTACTTATGCACTCCTTTTACACAAGTTATTTGTTAAGGATTTTATCTAGATTGGCACTCCGCCAGCTGGCGGAGTGGAAATGACAAAGTGGATACTTTTGTATTTATTCATGATTCTTGCTTGCCCGCCGAAGTCTTGGCGTAGGAGGGACTCATAACTCATGATTCATCCTTTCCTCACGCTGCGTATAACTTATCTACAATTAAATCTATTTCTTGCTTAAAACTCTCTTTTTCCTCTACTTGTTTTTGAATTTTCTCTACTGCGTGCATTACTGTGGTATGGTCTCTGCCCCCAAAAAATTCGCCAATACTGGGAAAAGAAGTGTTTAACTCTTGTCTGGTTATATACATGGCAATTTGGCGAGGTTTAACAAATTCTTGTTTTCTGGATTGTTTTATTACGTCATCGCTGGTAACGTTATAAAATTCTGAGACTAAAGACACAATCTTTTTAATAGTAATACCCTTTTTCTTGTTTGAAAGCATGCCTTGAAGCATGTTTTTAGCTTGTTCCAAACCAACTTCTTTGTTTTCCATATCTTGGTACACCAGCAAGCGGTTAAGAGCTCCTTCCAGTTCACGAACGTTATTTTGTATGTTTTCGGCTATGTAATAAAGAACTTCTTCGCTTAAGTTAGAACCTCGCTTATTTAACTTGGTTCTAAGGATTGCCATGCGGGTTTCTAGGTCGGGCGCGCCAATATCGGCAATCATCCCCCACTCAAATCTACTAACTAATCTTTGTTCAATTGCAGGGATTTCTTTAGGTAATCTGTCTGCGGTAATAATAATCTGCTTACCTTTATCTCTAAGTTCGTTGAATGTGTGAAAAAACTCTTCTTGTGTACCTTCTTTGCCGGAAATAAATTGGATATCGTCTATGAGAAGCATATCCGCAGTGCGGTAGTGTTGCTTAAAATCGTCTATTTTTTTAGTTTGAATAGCATTTATGTAGTCGTTTGTGAACTTTTCACTGGTTAAATATAGGATTTTTGCTTTTGGCATCTCGGAAATAAGCTTATTTGCCACGGCTTGCATAAGATGGGTCTTGCCAAGTCCCACTCCGCCATAAATAAATAGAGGATTATACTGGGTACCGGGGTTTTTTGCTACAGCCAGGCTTGCCGCATGGGCTAGTTCATTGTTTTTCCCAATAATAAAGCTTTCAAAGACATATTTTGGATTAATGTTGTTGGCGTTAGTCTGGTTTTGAGGATAGTTTACGAACTGCTGGCTTGATTTGATTGCAAATTCTTGGCTTAGTTCTGGCCTATTTAGTTCTTGATGTGCTGGTTTGGGCCCGCTACCAATATGATAGTGAATTGCCTTTATTTCTGGAGCTATCCCCTTTAAGGCCTTAAGCATTTCCAAATTATATTTAGACGATATCCAATCCCGGTGGTAGGTGGAAGGCACTGCTACGGTTATGGAATCGTCCAGCTTTTCCAAAATATACGTGTTTTTAAGCCAAGTATTGAAATTAGCTTTAGAAAGAGAGACCTCTAGGTGTCCTAAAATGGCTTGCCAAATTTGTTCGTTATTCATAAGCGCGATACTAATCTACGAATTCATACTAATGATACGAATATATATACCAATGCAAACTTTCTAGTACGTCCTAAATAAACAGGATTAGTAGTTATTTGTAGCATTCGTACCCATTTGTAACTCTAAGAGCTCCCGTTGGGATATTGGTATTTATTATTTAATCTATTCTAGCAGGGTAGTTATCAACATGTAAAACCACTTATATTCCGCTTATATAAGCCCATAATGTTAAAATATGTTGAATACCTGTGGATTACTTGTGGTTATTGTGGATAAAAAATAAAAAACCCCAATAAACGTTTAGGGTTTTAGCTGTGTGCATATCGCGTGTTTATTAGTTGCAGGACTTACGCATTTCAAAGGTCACCTTTGCGTAATCCTATCATCTAAACAGAACGGCTATCGGATTCTTTAGGTATAACTGTAACAAAACAACTTACTTGCGCAAGGGTGATCCTTGAAATAAGTTACTATGTAATTCCTAAGTTATGTAGGTCTGATAGGATAGATAGGACTTATCGGACTTATTAGATACACAAGGCGTATCAACTTCAATAGTAAACCCAGTAGCGCCCACGTCTTTTACAAACGCTGGGATAAACCTATCAAGCGAGCTAATTGTTACAATCGGCTGCTGTTGGTAGGATTTGGTAAGAAAATCATTAAATCTAGTCAAAATACAGGCCTTGTATATAAGCCGAATATTGGATCCCCGGGTCTCGCAGACTCGCCCGAGAATGACAGGAGTGAGATAAGTGCGTAAGTCCTATTAATATCAAAAAGAGTTTCCTTGCGATAACTCTTTTTGATATTTTTATTCTATTAGAGACTTACTCATTCTTTAAGCCACTCCTCCACTTGTGGAACTTCTGTAGTGGCTACTTCATAAACTATACTTAGGTCAACATCAAAGTAGTGGTGCACAAGTCGGTCTCGCATACCAGCAATATCTTTCCATGGCACATGAGGTCTGGTAACAATAAAGTCTGCGGATAGATTCTTAACCGCCTCGCCAATTACTTGAATTCTATAAATAACTGCATCTTGTAGTTGTCTATCTTGAGAAAACTCGTCAAATGATACACCAGAAACATAGTCACATATTTGTTCAGTTGCTTCTAAAATATGCTGAATGAATAATTTATCTCTGTCCATAAAAAATTCGCAAGTCTTTATTAATATGCGGTCGCAAATATTTATTTACTCCGCCTTCGGTAAGGACATCAACTTTTTTTTGTAAAGCATCTCTTAAAGTATCCTCAAAGTGCATAAACCTAAATAAGCCTACTGGTTTTTGGAATTTGACCAGTAAGTCTATGTCGCTATCCGGCCTGTCTTCGCCACGTGCCACACTGCCAAACACGCCGGCGTATTCTACGTCGTAATCTTGCAATATGGGCGTAACTTTTTGCTTTACATCTTCTATCGTCATGTATGTAGTATAGATAAAATATATAGAAATAACAACACTGGCAATGTATTTAAGGTGTCGGATTTTCT
>CAZCTL010000062.1:0-5941 GCA_964501685.1 uncultured Candidatus Saccharibacteria bacterium | reverse complement strand
AGAGCCTTTGGCGGAGCAATTGATGAATTGGATGGGATTAGAATGAAACAAATGATTCCTGCAATCTTTAGGATGTTTGATGCAATGCGTGAGGTTGATCTTAGTGCATCCAACGGCTATGGTTCTTGGTCTCCTAATGGAAAAGCTTCGTACCAGACTTGGCGCGAATATCTTATGGATGTAGAGAACGATCATCCGACAAGCAAAACTCACGGCTGGCTAAGTTCGTTGAAAGAATCACCGACAGGAATTGAACCATTTACTCAGGGAGTTGCTTATTTGAAATCATTAATGGATAAATGCCCCGAAGAAAGGCATCTAGTCCATACCGATTTGCTTTACTACAATGTGCTGGTATCCAGTGATCAAATTTCGGCCGTGGTTGATTGGGGGAATTCTATCTACGGTGATTACCTCTACGATCTTGCGAATTTTTCTTTTTGGTCACCATGGTATCCGTCAATGAGCGATATTGATTGGGCCAATGAAGCCAAACTTCATTTCGAACAAATAGGACTTGATGTCCCCAATTTTGAAGAGCGTCTAAAGGCATGCGAGATACATATTGGGCTTTCTGGAATGGCTTGGAACGCATATAAAAAGAATTGGATAGAACTTGAGGCAACAACAAAGAGAATGATAAGTCTGGCTAAGTAAAAGATGTTTTATAGCCATTCGAATTCTCTTCCAAAGTGCCCCCAAACAGAAGTTTGAGAGTAGATCGGTTTTTTTAGATTTAAGTAATCTGCAATTCCTTTTGGAGTTAAATCATAACCTTGTATTATTTCTGGCCTGCCATCCGTGATGACAATAGCCATAACAGGATCAGCTTTGCCTATTGCATACGCAAGCTTAACCGATACTCTTTTCGCTTTGTGCTTATTTAAATAATCAACCGCTATCTTGCGAGCCATGTAAGCTGCGCTTCGATCCACTTTGGTATAGTCCTTTCCTGAAAAACTTCCGCCACCGATAGAATATTCTGGGCCGTAATTATCGATGATTAATTTTCGGCCGGACAATCCGGAATCAGCGTCGAATCCGCCCATAGACCATTCGCCGGCCGGATTGATCAAATATTCCTCAGCCTTTATATGTTCCTGGACCAGCCTTAGCAGTTCGGGGCTTTTTGTATTTTGGAAACTCGCAACTACGGTCAAAACTTTCCCGTCTCCAATAGTAACTTGGACTTTTCCATCGTACGGATAAACTGCAAATATTTTTCGGCAAAGATCGCGCGCCAGTTCATATTCGAGCGGCATTAGGTTAGGGGATTCATCGCATGCGTAACCGACCATAATTCCTTGATCGCCGGCGCCACCGGTATCTACTCCCTGCGCGATGAACGGGCTTTGCTTTACGATGTTGACGATTATTTTATAGCCAGGTCCCACGATCCGCTCGATAAGTTTTTCGTGATCAACTTCGGCTTTGCTGGTTACCTCGCCATTTATTGTTATAAGGTTATGGCCGCCCATAACTTCCACGGCCGCTCTTGAATTTTCGTCCTGCTGCAAATACGCATCGAGTATAGAATCAGCAATGAAATCGCAAATTTTGTCAGGATGCTTTGGAGAAACAAACTCGCACGTTCTGATATCCATAAAATAAAAACCTTTCTATAAGGAAAGGCAATGATGGTCGCTCATTATCTTTCCCTGTTTAGGGATGGAAGTAGCACCTACTTTAGCCAGCGAGGCTAAAGGGTTGCCGGACGGATCAACGGGCCAGGACCCTACTCGTCACTCTTGATAATTAATCATTCAATTGTAGAGGCATTATAGCAAAAATTCAGCTCGTGGAAAAGCTGCGTTGACAGGGTTTCCATAGCGCGACAGTATAAATTTAATAAGCAAAACTGAATATTGATAGCAGTTTGTATTCCTTTATAGGAATCTCCCTTTTGGAAAGGGGGCTTGCAGGGCAGGCAGCTATTTATTGGGACTTCCGCGTCGTAAAACGGGATATCCACTTTTTGAGAACTATCAAGCCTGCAAGCTGAGAGACCAAAGAGTGGATTTTCCGTTTTATTTCGCCTTATTTTTCCTTGATTTTTTCTTTATTAAAAGTTTTCCCCAATCGTTCACCTCGACAGAAGGTGAACAATCGTATACCATGAAAATACAACGAAGCTCCGGATCATCTAAGCGCGAATTGAAGTTCGATGACGCGATCAAAGAATTCGGCGGCACAAGAAGCGACAAGAAAAAAGCCTCCGGCTATGTATATGATTTAAAGGCTTTTTGTTTTTATCTGAAAAACCCTGATTTGAGAGATATCGGGTGGAAACAAATACAGGAATACACCAACGTAATGTTGGAACTGGGGTGGGGTCGGGATCGAGCAACGTTAGTTAGAAAATATGCGGCCTTCCGTAAGTTTTTTGCCTATTGGCACTTAAAGGACAAGCAGTATCTCGATCCCAACTGGATTCCGGTAATGCATTACGAAAAATGGCAACCTAAAAAAATAGATAAGGAAAACTACAAGAAATTAATAAACGTAATTCCTACGCACATCAATGATCCGAAATACATTAGAAACCTGGCGCTTATTAACCTGCTTTGGGAAACAACAGCTACTTACAATGAAATTCTGGCACTCAACATTAAAGATATCGATTTAAGGAAAAGAAGAGCATTTATAAGGACTGCGGATTTTGAAAACAGAATAATTAATAAGAAAGTTTCCTGGTCGAAGGAAACGAATGAAAATCTACGGGCATGGTTGGTTAGCCGGACCGTTTTGCAGAGCAAAGTGAGGGTAAAGAGGGATAAGGACGCGCTTTTTATAAGCTGCGTAAACAAGAAGAGGTGGTTTAGATTGGGGAAAAGCGGATTGAGCGCAGTGTTATGCAGAGCGTGCGCAAAAGCGAAGATAGATTATTTTAATCCAAATAGCTTTCTAAAAGGCAAAGACTATGGATCAAGGGAAGAGATACTTAATGAAGACCTTGCCAATATACTGGAATACGCTAAATGGGGGGACTCGATTAATTACCGAGTTATATGAAATTTCACGAAGCCATAAAAGAATTTACGGCCTGGAAGACCTTCACTGTAAAGGATGGAACTTCCAAAGGTTACGAGCTCGATCTGCGAAGCTTGGCTTTGTATTTGCATAATGCTGAAATTGAGACTGTGGGCTGGGAGCATATTCAGGAATTCAGCAACGGCATGTTAGAACTAGGCTGGGATAAGAATACTATCGTTCGGAAATTTCAAGCATTTAGGAAGTTCTTCCAATATTGGCACAAGAAAAATCCGAAAGTCCTTGATCCTGATTGGATACCGGCCATGTCTTATGATATGAAGCCGCCAAAAGTTGTAGACGAGGAATCTTATAAGAAAATACTTGATGCAATTCCTAGCGAGCGGTTTGATATCAGGCACGTTAGAAATCGGGCAATGTTAAATATTCTTTGGGACACCGGCGCGCGAAACAACGAAGTTCTGATGCTCGACATTGATGATCTGGATTTGGACGCCAAGAAGGCTTGCATCCGAACCGAAAAAGCAAAGTTCCGCAGAAAGTATCGGGAGATTTTTTGGACTGACGAAACCAATAATAATTTAATGTGCTGGCTGAAAGAAAGGGAGAAATATGCAAAGAAGCATCCGCACTCAATGAAAGACCCGAAAGCTGTATTTATTAATGTAAGCGGTTTGAAGCCAGCGACTAGAATGAGAAATGCCGGATTCTCCGGATTGCTTAGATCTTTGTGCGATCGGGCTGGCATCGAGCATTTCAATCCGCACAGTTTCAGGCATCACATGGGCCACGATATCATTAAAAAGGGCGGAAGCAATTCAGATGTCAGCAACATTCTGGGACACTCAAGTTTAGAGAGCTCTTATGTCTATACCATGATGAACGACCAAGAGCTGGAGCGCAGATATAGGCACTTTAAAGGGCAGTAAAAAAGACTGGGAAACCAGTCTTTTTTCTTAGGTAAATAGGGGAGTTGCACGAGCGTTTACTAGGTTTAGAATACGCGGTATAATTACTATACATATTAGATATCGGATTACATATTTTAAGAGTTTTCTGTGTTCAACAGAGCGCAACAAATGGAAGAAGTGTGGTTTAATCAACACATCAGAACATCAAAAGTTAATGAATAAATAACTATGGAGAAGCAGTATAAAGTTGTGGTATATGTTCCGCTTACACATGCAGACGCAGTTCGTGAAGCTATTGGTTTGGCGGGTGGCGGTATACTGGGTCAGTATTCTTTTTGTAGTTTTTCTATTCGTGGGGTTGGTAGGTTTAAGCCAGAAGAAGGGGCAAGCCCACATATAGGAAGGGTAGGCAACTTTGAGAAAGTAGATGAAGAAAGAGTGGAAGTAACTTGTCACGCTAGTGTGTTAGAATATGTTATTTCGGAAATAAAACGAGTTCATCCATATGAAGAAGTAGCTATGGATGTATATGCGCTTGAGACATATTAATTCATTCATATATACAATATGAAAACTTTGGAGAGAAAGGTAAAAAAGTATTTGGTGGATAGGGGCTGGCAGTACCTTAGGCCGGCAGATTTGGCTAAGTCTATTATGATAGAGGGGGCGGAGCTTTTGGAATTGTTCCAGTGGGAGAACAGGGAGTTGGAGGAAGTAAAGAAAGACCGAGCCAAGCTGGAAGAAATAAAAAAAGAACTAGCCGATGTACTCATTTATGCTTTTGACTTAGCCGTACTGCTGGAGCTAGATGTAACCAAAATTATGACCAAAAAGCTGGATTATATATCTAAAAAATATCCAGCACACTTAATGCGTAAGAACGCCAAAAAAGGTGCCGGTTCCGGTGAAGACTCTGTCTACTGGCGCATTAAAGCCGAACACAGACGCAAGAGTGCTTAATTTTTTAAAAGTGCCGAGATGGTGCCCATCTCGGCAGGTAGATTTTATGCATGCAGTAGGAATAGTCTATGAGGATAAGGCAGGAAATATTCTTATCCTCAAACGTCACGCTAAAAGTAGCATTGAAGCTGGAAAATGGGGTCTTGTTGGAGGTGGAGTCGATTCAGGGGAAGATGTGTTAGAGGCTGCCATAAGAGAAACTAAAGAAGAGATATATTGGGATATTCAGACAGATTTATTGAAGCATTTTAATACTTACAGATGGAGCAGAAATGGCCATACGTTAACTTTCGATGTTTATTATTGCATAGTTGATAAAAGGCCAAGTATTGTTCTGCAGACAGAAGAAAATGTAGAATATAAATGGATTAATCCCGCAGAGGCCTATGCAAGGGGTGACTTAATGGAAAGACTATATATAATATTGAAAGATATATATCATCTAAAGTAATGCTAGGGAATATAATAATTTTACAGTTAGAATGTTACCAATCTTGGTAGTCTTAGATGAGTTTATGAAACAAATAACTTTTAGGTTGAAACCTGGGGAGTTACTAAAAGAGCGGATTGAGCAGGTTGCAGTGGAAAGTAACATACTTGCTGGGTGTTTATTGTCTATTGTGGGTGGGTTAGACGTAACATTTTTACGTATGGCAGATGCGGTACCCGACAAGCAAGAGGTGCGTGAATGGCGGGAGCCTATGGAAATAGTTTCTGGGACTGGGACCATTAGTAACGAAGGTTGCCATATTCATGTATCCGTTTCCGACACACAAGGCAGGGTGTTTGGTGGCCACTTAAAAGACGGGTGTGTGGTAAAGTTTACAGCAGAAATTACCTTGCTTGTTTTTGATGATGTAAAATTTACTAGAGTATTTGACGAAGCAACTGGGTTTAAAGAGTTAGTAGTAGAAGCATCGTAGTTATGCTAAAACTTGGGACGTATAAACATTATAAGGGCAAGATGTACAAGGTGCTGGGGGTGGCTAAGCACAGTGAGACTTTAGAGGATTTGGTTATCTACGAAACTTTGTACAAAAACCAAGTATCTAAACTTTGGGTAAGACCTCTTGCAATGT
>CAZCTL010000061.1:0-5987 GCA_964501685.1 uncultured Candidatus Saccharibacteria bacterium | reverse complement strand
TTTTCATAATGTTCTCTAGGGACTCTGCCGGCCTCATGCAATACTCCGTCTATTCTAAAGCGAATAAGGACATCCTTTTCTTGCGGTTCACAATGTATATCTGAAGCACGTAGGGCTAGTGCGTCATCTAAAATTTGGTCAATAATTTCTGGCGCAATTTTCCCGCCATTTTTAATAATTTCTCCAAACCGGGTTTCTAACGCAGGGCGATAAAGCAACATTGCCGAAGCAATAATATCTGGGTCAGCGTAGGCAACAGTTATCTTTTTCCCTGGGAAGATTTTTTGTATTTCGGTAAGAGTAATACTGGAAATTGGGTTAGTAGCAGCTAAAGTGACTGTTTTTGGGGTTTGTTTATAAAACACCAATTTTTCTTTTTCAGCTATGTCTTTGCCAATCAGCATAACATCTTCCTTGGTTGGAGGATTTGCTGCTAGGTCTACAAAAGGCATACCCAAAGACTCAGCTATGGCCTGATGGAGTAGTGCTTTGGTAATTAGTTGCAAAGTCAACAAGCTATTTATAATAGTTGTCTTGTGACTTTTTGCGTAGTCTTCCGCGGTTTTTACGTCTTTTTCGGAGATATAATTTTGCGAAAGTAAAAGCTCTCGTATTTTTATTTCATCCATGTTTGTTTTTTTTATTATTTAAGTCTTTAAAATGGTTTTAATTTTTTCTACAATTTTTGCAATAGGAGTATCAGATTTTATGAGATAGTCTACAGCGCCCAAGTCCAAGGCCTTTTTTTTGTCTTCTTCTTGCCCAAGGTTGGTGGTCATGATAACCGGAATTTTAATGTCTCCTTCTTTTTTAATTTGTTCCAAAACGGCAAAACCGTTCATCACAGGCATTATAATATCTAAAAGCAATAGATCGTACTTGCCTTTGTGTAGCAGGTCTAGAGCTACTTGACCATTTTCGGCTATGGTAGGCTTAAAACCAGCTTTGGCCAACTTTAGCTCTAAAGCATGAGCCATAGGCTTTTCGTCTTCGGCAATGAGAATATTGCTCATGTATTTAATTCAAAATAAAAATGTAAGCGTAGAGGGACTTTTATACTGCTTTTATTTTACCACATCATGTAATCGTATAGCAATCGTTTAGCAATTTAGTGGATTTATTTGAATTAAAAAACACCAAAATGGCGATTTAAGATTTTTACTCAAGATAGATTTTGCTCACATTTTTTGAGCTGCAATTTTTGCAAATTAAGTATGACTGTCGTAATCAAATAGTGTCTTTGGCTGGGGTGGAAGGATTCGAAATTGGCAATGACTTGATGATTCAACAATCAGACATACTACATAATCCTAGAGTTTCTAAACACATGGCTGGGGTGGAAGGATTCGGACCTTCGCATGGGGGCTTCAAAGGCCCCTGCCTTACCGCTTGGCTACACCCCATTGACTAGAAAATAACAGAATACCGAGCACAAATCCCCAAACAAATATCAAGAAATGCCTAACTATTATACAACACATGGGTAAAATAGCAATCATTTGCTTGGCTAGGTTAGAATTTACAATTTTGCTGACAATGGTTATACTTAAAGCAATTTACATTAATTACCCACGAGTGGGTCTAAGTTTAAAAGTTTATGACAACACAGGATTACATATACGCCAGCATTGTAGCAGGCGTGGTCGCTCTACTTTATGGGGCTTTTTTAATTTATCGCATTTTAGCAAAACCTGCGGGACAGGGGAAAATGCTAGAAATAGCCAAGGCTATCCAAGATGGTGCTAAGGCCTATCTTGCTCGGCAATACAAAACAGTGGCCATGGTGGGTGTAGTAGTGGTTATACTCATGTGGGTAGCAAAGTTTTCTATGCACACCATTGAAGGTTTTGTTTTGGGTGCGGTACTTTCAGCTGTAGCCGGGTTTGTGGGTATGAACATATCGGTGAGGGCAAACGTGCGTACAGCGGAGGCGGCTAAAAAAGGTTTGGCTCAAGCCTTGGGTCTAGCTTTTGAGGGTGGGGCTGTTACTGGTTTGTTTGTAGTCGGTCTTGGACTTTTGGCCGTAAGTGGGTTTTATTTATTTACCAAAGATTTAAGCGCACTCGCTGGTCTGGCTTTTGGTTCTTCTCTTATTTCGGTGTTTGCTAGACTTGGTGGTGGCATATTTACTAAAGGGGCAGACGTAGGCACGGACATGGTTGGTAAAGTAGAAGCGGGTATTCCAGAAGATGATCCTCGCAACCCTGGGGTCATTGCCGACAACGTAGGTGATAACGTAGGTGACTGTGCGGGTATGGCTGCGGACTTATTTGAAACGTATGTTGTGTCTGCTGTGGCGGTTATATTGCTTGGAAGTGTGGTGTTTCCAAATTTTGAGAATGCCATTGCCTATCCACTGCTCATTGGCGGTGCTTCTATAGTAACCACTATAATTGGTACTTGGTTTGTGCGGCTTGGGAAGTCCAAAAACATAATGGGTGCCATGTACAAAGGTTTAGCTGTTTCTGGTGTGCTTTCTGCGGTGGTGTTTTATCCTGTTACCCAAAAACTAATGGCAGGTAACGGTTTGTATTCTATTAACAATCTATTTTACGCGTCTTTATTGGGCTTAGCGGTTACAGCCGCAGTCGTTATTATTACGGAGTACTATACTTCTAAATCTTTTTCACCGGTTAAAGATATCGCAAGCGCTTCTACGACTGGCCACGGTACCAACATCATCAAAGGATTGGCTATTGGCATGCAGTCTACGGCTGCACCAATTTTGGTAATTGTGGTGGCTATCTTAACTGCATACCACTTGGCTGGACTTTATGGCATTGCGCTTGCGGTTATGAGCATGCTATCACTCACAGGAATTATTGTAGCTATAGATGCATTTGGCCCTATAACCGATAATGCTGGTGGTATTGCCGAAATGGCAGGTTTGCCTAAAGAAGTTCGTGATATTACCGATCCACTAGATGCTGTAGGCAACACGACCAAGGCGGTTACTAAGGGTTATGCCATTGCTAGTGCTGGGCTAGCGGCTATGGTTTTGTTTGCGGCCTATACTCAGGAGTTGGATGCTCGGGGCCTATCTTCTGTGTTTGATTTATCCAATAGTCGGGTGTTAGTTGGTTTGCTTATAGGCGGACTTTTGCCATATTTGTTTGCCAGTATGGCCATGACGGCTGTGGGTAACGCAGCAAAAGCCGTAGTAGAAGAAGTACGCAGGCAGTTTAGGGAGATAAAAGGCATTATGGAAGGCACTAGCAAACCAGATTACTCCAAGGCAGTGGACATAGTTACGACGGTGGCAATTAAAGAAATGGTTGTACCGGCACTTTTGCCAGTAGTCGTGCCAGTTTTGGTAGGTTACTTTTTAGGTGCGGCAGCTTTGGGCGGGCTTTTGGTTGGTTGCATAGTGACTGGAATTTTTGTAGGTATTTCCATGACCACTGGAGGAGCTGCTTGGGATAACGCTAAAAAGTACATTGAAGAGGGGAACTTTGGTGGTAAGGGCAGTGATGCTCACAAGGCCGCTGTTACCGGCGACACGGTAGGCGACCCGTACAAAGACACCGCAGGTCCTGCTATTAACCCGATGATTAAAATTATCAACATAGTCGCACTACTCATGGTAAAATTCCTCAAAGGTTAATTGGCTGTAGTAAGTTGTAAAGTAGTATGTTGTAAGTTAACAACGCCACAGTATGTGGCGTTGTTTTTGTGTATAGATGGGCATCTTCTAACGCGGTGTTAGAAGATGCCCATCTAAAAACCCATCTAACTGTACGAAAAGTCTTTTTGTTTGTTATTATATACGTGTGCTTATAAAGCGTATATTTAGGATAGTCATCAAACTGGTTATTTTAATTGTCCTTGTGGATGCGGTTTTTGTGTGGGCGTTTCCGAATACGCATTTGCCGTCAAAAGATCGTCCATCAGATGCGGTGGTGGTGCTGGGAGCGGCGCCCAACAGTCCGGCTATTCGGAACCGGGCAGACTTGGGCAAGAAACTTTATCTGGAAGGCCTTGCTGAGACAATTATTCTTACTGGGGGAGTGACTTCTAGTAAAGACGAGTCCGAGGCTAAAAATATGGCCAGATTTTTAAGTAAGAATGCATCTACAAGCTTACCTTTGGTGCTTGAAGAATCTTCCACAAATACTTTTGAGAATCTGGAAAACAGTCAAGGTCTAGTACCTCAACTTTCTAGTATAATAATAGTGTCCGACACTTATCATTTACCCAGAGCCTTTCTAATCGCCAAACGCTTGGGTTACAGGGATGTGTACTGGGCTTCACCCGACTCCAGTTACTACCGCCCAAGTGAGCTTGCCTGGTACTACCTCCGCGAAATGGTCGCCATCATTGCCTATGTTCCTAGGTTTCTATGGAATTAATAGGTTGTGGTCTGATCACTTTGCATTATTCGTACATTGATTGTGGTGTATAATGTGAGTATGTTTAATAATCCTGAAAGGTATATAAATTCTCAACCTAGGCGTGAGTCACGCACAGTGCCGCCCCTGGCTAGTGGCTTGCCTTACTATCTTACGCTGGAATCCCAAGGGTTAACACGAGAAGATATTAATGAATTAAATGCTCTGCAATCCGCATTAGTGAATGGTGTAGACGACATCGATGATGCACATGATGTTATTGACGCACTACGAGAGTATACAGATCCTATTATCTCAGTGCCATATGAGTATTTAGGTGGTATTGAACAGAACAATAGAATTGATGCTGTCCAAACTTGGGACTATCATAAGTTGCTTGTGGACACTCTCGGTCGGCCACCCTACAAGGAGGATATGGGTAGGGCATTGTTTAGAGTAAAAAGACACGTGAGAGTGGTGCCACGAATGACAGGTCCAAATAATATATTTAGAGGGATAGTCGGTATCGATAAAGATACCCTTGTTTTAGGTAGAGATGTTGAGGAAATCTAAGGCACCATTATCACAAAAAAAGCAACAGGTGGATTACCTGTTGCGAGTATGGTGGTGATATCGTTGTTTACCCAGGACAAACTTGATCATAGGTAATTTCTCGTTGGGTTCCATCACTATTTGTGATGGTTACCGAACTTTCTGACAAAAAGTTGAATGATTTGATGTTGCCTTTCTCCGTGTTTTCGGTCATTAGGTCCAACAGGGCCATGTAGCGCATGATCGGTACAGAAGCAACCTGTGCCATAATCGCACCACTGGCCTCGATTTTGACGAACAAAGCTCGAGCGTCTTTTTGCTCTGTCGGAGCTTCAAAGACAACAATCTTAGCCCTGTTTTTACCTCGTGTCTCGAATCTTTCTTTAGCATCATGGACCAGCTCATCCAAGATGCTTGGATTGATTGCAGAACTGCGGAAAACGATCACGCTTTTCCTCTGCATGACTTTTTCCTCCTCTTTCTTGGGTTTCAGATGGTTATTTATTATGCACTGATTATTGACTATTGTCAACACTTGTGTATTATTTAGTAATTTGGTATGATTTGTGTAATAAATATCCGAAGACAGTTGGTCCTTACACTTTCTTTCCGGTGAATACAATTATCTATAGTTTGTGCTTACTTTTCACAAATTATCGATAGTTTCCAATTTACTGGGAAAGTGTAAGGTTAAAGCGTGCAATACGTGCCCACCGAGGACAGTAAAAGTGGCTAGTCGTTAGTGGCTAGTCGTTAGTCTGTAACTCGGCTGTGTCTGCCATAGCTTTATGCGAAGGTGGAAAGACCGAGTTTTTTGTTTCAAAGATATTTATTTAATTAATAAAGGTCGAAAATAGTTCACGAATACACGAATGTCACGAATAACACAAATACTATAGTTATTAGTTTGTAGATATTTGTTTTAGATTCGTGAAATTTGTGTGATTAGTGTATTAGTGGAGAACGAATGGCAAAAACACGACAACAAAAGGAAAAAGATTTAGCAGAGCTTACTGAAAAAGTAAAGCGTGCTAAGTCCATTGTGCTTTCCGAGTACCGCGGTACTACGGTAAAAGATGTAGATGCATTTAGAAATGAGCTACGTAA
>CAZCTL010000060.1:0-6042 GCA_964501685.1 uncultured Candidatus Saccharibacteria bacterium | reverse complement strand
ACGGCGCGCCTCAGCCACTCACCCTGCGCGCCTTTTTCTTTTGTCTTTATTCATGATTCATAACTCACGTGTCCGCCATAGCCTTGGCGACGGTGGATGACTCATGATTCTGCGTTTCGCTCTAGCTACAGCCCGTCGTCGTGCCACACTCTATGCACACCATGCAAGAACCGTTACGTTTCATTTTCATAGAACCGCAACTGGTACATGCATCTCCCGTAAAGCCTTGAGCACGGGCAGCTTTTTGAGAGTCGGGTCCCGGGTTCATTTCTCTTTGTCTAGACTCGGGAGTGTGTGTAACTACATTTTGATCGTTGCTGTCTACAACTTTATCTGACAACATTGGTAAAAGCGGTTGCTGACCACCCTGTGGTTTTACTTGTACTAGATCGTCTCGACCCAAGTATTCATAGCCCAGCAGCCTAAACACATAGTCCAAAATGGATGTAGCCATTTTTATATTGTCATGCCCTTGCACGGGCCCTGCCGGTTCAAACCTAGTAAAAGTAAAAGTGTCTACATACTCTTGGAGTGGCACTCCGCGTTGGAGTCCTTTAGACACAGAAATAGCAAAGCAGTTCAGAAGCGACCGAAAGGCCGCACCATCCTTGTACATATCCAAAAACACTTCACCAAGTCTGCCGTCCTCGTACTCACCGGTTCGCACATATATCTTATGCCCTGCTACTATAGCTTCCTGAGTCCAACCATCTCGCCGTTTGGGTAATGACTCTTTAATGCCACGAGCGAGCACCTGCGTATTAACCTGCTCCGGAGTTACTTCGTTAATACTATCTTCTTCATCGCCTAGTAATGCTGCTATGTCTCCCGATGCCGTGGAGTTTAACGGCTGGCTTAATTTAGAGCCATCACGATAAAGTGCCACCGCTTTCAGCATTAACTTCCAAGAGTCCCAGTAAACTTTTTCTGTCTCGTCTATAGTTGCCCCACTCGGCATATTAATAGTCTTAGAAATTGCACCGGAGATAAATGGTTGTACGGCTGCCATCATTTTAATGTGCGCATCGTAAGCTATATACCGCTTACCTTTTACTCCACACTTATTAGCACAATCAAATACGCTCAAGTGTTCTTCTTTCAAGTATGGCGCACCTTCAATGGTCATTGTCCCGGCCATATACTCATTTGCCACTTGCACCTGCTCTGCCGTAAAACCAAGTGCCCCTAACACATCAAAATTGGCTTCTTTGGTATATTCAGATAACCCAATTCGCTTCATTATGTCTTCACCCAAAGTCAAAGGATTCAGCACAAACCGTAAGTCAAAAGCAGCGCCCAACTTGCTTTCTACCAGCTTTAAGTCTTCTTCCATAAAACCCTTGGCTTTTAAGCTCTCATGATTTATAAATGGCGCCCCCACAAGCGTGCCATGACCTTTGGTATAACTTTCTATTTCAGTAATCTGATCATCGCTGTAACCCAAGTGCCTAAGCGCCTTAGGTACCGAGCTGTTAACAATTTTGAAATACCCACCGCCTGCCAGTTTCTTAAACTTGACCATAGCAAAATCTGGTTCTACACCCGTCGTATCACAGTCCATGACTAGCCCTATAGTACCAGTTGGAGCAATAACAGTTGTTTGAGCGTTTCTATAACCAAATTTTTCTCCACGTTCTACTGCTTCGTCCCAGACTTTCCTAGCCGCAACTGCCAGATACTCTGGACCAAACTGCGCGTTAATCCCTGTAGGAGTAATGGTTAATCCCTCATACTCTTTAGCCTGTGCGTTATATGCCGCACGTCTATGGTTGCGCATTACCCTAAGCATATCTTCTCTATTGGCTTCGTAACGTGAAAAAGTACCCAAATGTTCAGCCATTTCGCTACTAGTAGCGTACGACTGGCCAGTCATAATAGCCGAAATACTTCCGGCAATACTCCTTGCTTCATCCGAATCATAAGCTATACCCATAGTCATAAGTACAGTGCCGAGGTTGGCATAACCCAAACCCAACGTGCGAAAGATATAAGACAACTGAGCAATTTCCTTACTTGGAAACTGTGCCATAAGCACGGATATTTCTAGGGTAATAGTCCAGAGTCTAGTTGCATGCTTAAAACTATCCACGTCAAATACTTCTGTTGCTGAGTTATAGAAGTGCGCCAAATTGATAGAGGCTAAGTTACATGCTGTATTGTCTAAAAACATGTACTCGCTACATGGATTACTGGCATTTATGCGCCCATCTTGTGGACAGGTGTGCCACTCATTGATAGTCGTATCAAACTGGAGTCCCGGATCGGCGCAAGCCCAAGCCGCATAACCAATTTGGTTCCAAAGACTCCGAGCCTTAATTGTTCTGGCAGTCTCTTTATTTAGGCGCCATTTTAAATCCCAGTTACGATCGTGGCCAACTGCTTCCATAAACTCATTGGTTACGCGAATGGAATTGTTGGAATTCTGGCCAGATACAGTATTGTATGCTTCGCCTTCAAAGTGCGTGTTAAAAGTAGGAAAGTCCAGTTTATCATAACCCTGATCTACCAAAGCAAGCGCCCGCACAATATAATTCATTGGTACTTGTCTAGAAAGCGCTTCTTTAACTAGTTTTCGAAGAGCCTTATTAGTATGATAATCTGTGGTTTTTTCCGCGTTAGCCAAATGCATAATATCATTTAGATACTTGGAGTTGATTATGCTTCCACTTACCAAATCTGCCACTTTTTGCTCTTCTTGAACTTTCCAGTTAACAAACTCCTCCACATCTGGATGGTCCGCATCTACTACCACCATTTTGGCCGCGCGCCGAGTAGTCCCACCCGACTGAATAGCACCTGCACTTCTATCAAATATTCTCAGCCAAGACATCATGCCACTAGTCTTACCTCCACCCGACAATCCTTCACCACGCGCACGAAGATTTGAAAAATTACTACCCGTACCAGACCCATATTTAAACAACCTAGCCTCCCGAGTCAATGCATCAAAAATTCCACCTGGATTTACAAGGTCATCATTCACTTTTTGAATAAAACAAGCATGGGGTTGAGGGTGAGTATAGGCATCTTCCGAAACTTTTAAAACCCCCGTTTCTGGGTCTACATAATGGTGCCCTTGAGGACTTCCAGTAATACCGTAAGCCCAATTTAGCCCTGTATTGAACCACTGCGGACTATTTGGAGCTGCCATTTGATGGATAAGCATATACTCCATTTCATCTTGATAGCTCTGTGCGTCTTCAGGAGATGCAAAATATCCATATTTCTCTCCCCAAAACCTCCACGTACCAGCAAGCCTTTTCACCACTTGTTTGCAACTAGTCTCGCTCCCAGTTATCGGCTTACCCCATGCGTCTACTTCTTGACCTCCATCTGGATTAACTTTGGGCACCCCAGCCTTTCTAAAATATTTCTGAGCTAAAATGTCAGTTGCTACCTGGCTCCAAAAGGCCGGCACTTCTACATCTTTGATTTCTTTTACAACCGAACCATCGGAACTCCTGATAACCGAGTTTCGTTTCTCGTAGCTCACTTCTGTCAAAGGATCCACTCCGGACTTGGTGTAACGCCTGGGTATTTTGAGACCCTGATATTGCTTATCTATTTTCACTTTATTCACAGTCTCGGACTCAACTACATTTGCGGTAGAAGTTGTGGACATAAATTTTTTAAAATAATTGTTTAGTTTATTTTTTAGTTATTTAAGGATTGCATGTTCCCCTGAACCTAAATTACCAGACTTGCAATAATATTAAAGCCGCATTAGGAATCCTATATATTTTCACAGATACGAATCAGGTAAACAGCCTGAGTATATGGGAAGATATATAAGATTACGAAGTTTCATAATCCGCACCCCTCTTACATAGAATATTTTGGATGCCAGCATACTCTATCCACCCCTCTAATGTGTAGGATGTATTTACAGTCTACTCAATTCTTGTTTAAAGTCTTCAATGTCTGCAAACTGCCGGTAAACGGCAGCAAACCGAATATAGGCCGGCTTACTTACTTGTTTCATGCGTCGCATTACTATCTCCCCTATATCGGAACTAGGAATTTCACTCTGCACAGCTTTCTTTTGGATATCTTGTTCTATCCCAGAAATAATCTTACGAATAGTTTCATCGGTGTGCGGTAGCTTCCAAAAAGATTGCCGTACACCCCTCTCTATCTTTTCCCGGGCATAGGGCTCTTTTTCACCCCCTCTTTTAATAACACTTAAGTCCAAAATTTCCACTTGCTCATAAGTTGAGAATCTAAACCCACAGGCCTCACATTCCCGACGCCTACGAATAGCATCTTCTTCCTCAACCGGTCTAGAATCTACTACTTTAGTCTCATCTTTTAAACACTTTGGACATTTCATAAGAAGTATTACTTATAAAAAGAATACTAGACCCTAAAGCCATTTACAGTAGGTAAAGGAATTTTACATATTTCACAGATACGCATCTGGTACTCCCGCTAAGTAGATGGAGAAATATGTAAAAGCCCAGACATTATAACTAAGATATTTTATAACAAAATGCAAAATACAACTTATTTACCCATAACGACCGGAATGTATTGTGCACTACATGTTGTGTTTCAATATAGGCCTACACTACCATATGTAGTATATACCAGTCCCTATTGAATTTGTAGTTATATTAAATGGCATATCTTTGAGGAACAGAAAATGTTATCCACAATCAAAAAGATTGTCCCACCAAGTGGAACAATCTTTTTGATATGTAAATTTATCCAGCGTTGCATTCACTCTGAAAGGTATCTCTTGTGAAGGGTGGTGTTAATTGTCCCTGCGGAAAACTACACCTTACTCTCAAGGTTAATCTTTTTTGGCTGGTTACTGCCTAAAAGACCGTGCTTTCACCCTTCCGAGACACCTTACCAAGAAAGACCATCCAGAGTTACGTGGCGGTCTTTAAATAAAGAGTGAGTACAACACTAGTATGTTCAACATTTGATAATCCTAGGTCATTTGTCTCTAGTCCTTGGCCAAACACCAGTCCCGCTAGCGGGACTGGTGTTTTCTGGCTAAAGACCAAAGACTAGAGACCAAGGATCTCTCCCGCTCTGGGGAAAGACTACTTCATTTTTCTTCTTATAAAAGCAGGAATATCTAGCTCGTCATCTGCGTCCCCACTTGAAGTGGAAGCAGATTCACTAATGGGTGTAAACTGAGGTCTTCTTGGTTCTGGCTTTTCTGGTACTACAACAGGTGCAACAGTGTTTGGATTTGGAGCAGTTACAATATTCTTTCTCTCCTCTTGAGCTGGGATTGGATTTACAGTAGCTGTAAATGGACGTACATTTTTTTCATCAAATCCAGTAGCAATAACGGTAACCCGCACTTCGTCACCCAATTCTTCATCTATAACCGCACCAAACTTCACCAACGCCTCAGGATCTATACTCTTAGTAATGGCTCTAGCCGCCTCATCAATCTCAAACATGCCCAAGTTTGTCCCACCGGTAATATTAAATAGTACTCCTTTAGCACCGTCAATAGACAACTCTAATAAAGGAGAGTTCACGGCCATTCTTGCAGCCTCTTGCGCTCTATTCTCACCACTTGCGGCACCAATACCCATTAGAGCCGTGCCAGCATCTTGCATAATGCTTCTTACGTCCGCAAAGTCCGCATTTACCACACCGTGGCTAGTAATCAGATCCGAAATCCCAGCAATACCTTGTCTTAGAATATCATCCACGGTTCTAAATGAATCTATGAGTGAAGTTTTCTTATCTATAATTTGTAATATTCTGTCATTGTGAATAGAAATAATAGCATCTACTTTATCTTTTAAGTTTGCGTAGCCCATCTCAGCTACTTCTTTACGCTTAAATCCTTCAAAAGTAAATGGTTTGGTAACAACTGCAACAGTTAAGATCCCACGGTTTTTAGCCAGTTCTGCGACTATCGGTGCAGCGCCAGTTCCTGTACCCCCTCCAAGCCCACAAGTAATAAAAACCATGTCAGCATTGGCGATAACTTCTTCTATTTCTTCACTAGACTCTTCTGCAGCTTGCCTACCTACATCCGGGTTCATACCGGAACCAAGGCCTTTTGTAATT
>CAZCTL010000059.1:0-6125 GCA_964501685.1 uncultured Candidatus Saccharibacteria bacterium | reverse complement strand
CTAAATTATATAAGTGGTATGGGAGAGAGTAGTGTGCCATTATGGTTCCCATATGGACAGTGGATATACCTTGTACCTGCTTTGCTTCTAATTGCAGTATTCTTAAGTATAACTTCCAGCATGCTTGCCATCCGCAAGTATTTAAAGATTTAAGATTTACGCATTTCAAAGGTCACCTTTGCTTAAATTATTTAGCAACATGATATAATTATCAGGTTACTTAGTGATATTCGTAATAGAGAGAATTACTTGCGCAAGGGTGACCCTTGAAATGGACCTTGTGCCACTCAAAGGATATAGATTATATGAAAGTTTTATTTGTAAAAGACCTTGCCGGTCAAGGCAGAAAAGGGGAGTTAAAAGAAGTCAGTGAAGGTTACGCTTTGAACTTCCTAATTAAGCAAAAATTTGCGATTATAGCCACAGAAGAGCAAAGATTGCAGTACCAAAAATCAATTGCCGATAAAACCTCAGCACTAAACAAGTTAAAAGACAAAAATGTGCAAATTAAAGCTAAGCTTGAGAAACTTGAGCTTAGTATTTTTGCACGAACAGGACAGTCTGGTAAGTTATTTGGAGCTGTTAAAGCGGAAGATGTTACCTCAGCCATAGAACAAAAAACAGGTCTTAAAATAGATAAGAAACTTATATCATTTATTGAACCAATAAAATCACTTGGAAAGAATGTGGTTCAGGTTAAATTAGATAAAGATATAACTGCTAACTTAAAAATAACCTTAAGCGCGAATTAGACATATGCCAAAAAAATCCAAACCCTTAAAAACTAAATCTACATCTTATATTTTTATTGCCGGTGGAGTTATGTCCAGCGTCGGTAAGGGAGTAGCATCTGCTTCCATAGCAAAACTTTTACAAGCTCGTGGCTTTAAAGTCACAGCAATGAAAATTGACCCATATGTAAACGTAGATGCCGGCAATATGAACCCCACAGAACACGGTGAGGTTTTTGTTTTAAACGATGGCACAGAGTGCGATCAGGACATGGGTAGTTATGAACGCTATCTAAATATAAACTTATCTAGAATTAATTACATTACTACTGGTAGCGTGTATCTTTCGGTTATTACTAAAGAACGTAACTTAAGTTATGGAGGACGTTGCGTTCATGTTGTACCAGATATCCCTTTAGAGGTAATAAGTAGGATAGAAAACGCGGGAAAAGTAGCAAATGCAGATGTAGTACTTATAGAAATAGGGGGTACAATTGGCGATTATCAGAACGTTCTATTCTTAGAAGCAGTAAGAATCCTTAAATTCAAAAAACCGAAGCAAGTATTGTTGGCTTTAGTTAGTTATGTCCCCAGTCTTGGAAGTGGGGGCAATGAATTAAAAACCAAACCTACACAACATGCAGTTCAAAATTTAAACGCCGTTGGCTTACATCCAGATATTATACTTGCTCGGGCGAGTGTACCACTAGATAATAAACGGAAAGAGAAACTAGAGTTCATGTGTTCTCTAGAAAAGGGGAGTGTAATTTCTGCCCCAGACGTGGAAAATGTATACCAAGTTCCACTAAATTTTGAACGCGAAGGTTTAGGAAACTTTATTACTCATAAATTATCTTTACCAAATAGAAAGCCAAAACTGGAATTTTGGAAGAAATTTGTTAGAAAACAGACTAATGCTGCTAAAACAATCAACATAGCTGTAGTAGGTAAGTACTTTGGGACGGGGTCTTTTACTCTGCACGATTCATATATATCGGTAATTGAGTCAATTAAGCATGCTTGTACCGAGCTTAGAGTCATTCCAAAACTTACATGGATAGACAGCCAAGAGGTAGAAAATCGAGGAGCCAGATTAGTCTTAGGTAAATTTTCTGGCATTGTAGTACCGGGTGGGTTTGGTAGTAGAGGCACAGAAGGCATGATTAAGAGCATAGAATATGCTAGAACTCACAACATACCATATTTTGGACTATGTTATGGTATGCAGATGGCTACCATTGAATTTGCCCGAAATGTGCTTGGATTAAAAGATGCAAATACTACAGAAGTAAACAAAAATACCAAACATCCAGTTATCCACATAATGCCAGATCAAGAAAAAAAATTACTAAATAAAGATTACGGAGCATCTATGCGTCTAGGTGGCTGGGACTGTCAACTAATACGTGGCACAAAGACCGAAAAAGCGTATCTCACTACAAAATGGATAGCAAAATCCGGCAAGGCACTAATAATTGAACGCCATCGTCATAGATACGAATTTAACAACCAGTATAGAGAGCAACTAACTAAGGCTGGACTAATTATTGCCGGCACATCCCCAGACGGGCAGCTAGTAGAGATTATTGAGCTGCCAAAACACCCATTTTTTGTGGGCGTGCAGTTTCATCCGGAATTCATGTCCCACCCACTTAAACCCCATCCGCTGTTTTTGGAGTTCGTAAAAGTAGCTGCTAGAAATATAAAATAGATAGCGATAATAAACCCTATCCCATCCTGTCATTCCGGAAACCACCCACCTACGCCAAGGCTTCGGTGGGCACCGCAAGTTATATTATCACGTTATAGGCTACCTGTCCGACGTATCCGCCAGCTGGCGGAGAAGTTGGATCCGGAATCCATCTTAAAAACCTGGATACCGGCTCGGAGGCCGGTATGACAAGAACAAAAAAATAATAAGACCTATTGTTCAAGGCTCTAAACAAAATACAAAAATACCCCTTGTGGGGTATTTTATATATAGAAGAGTCTATTACTTAGTAACGGTAAGTACTGGTTCAACGCTTATAAACCGAGTTTTGCGAAGTCCACCATGGAACTTCTTTACCAGTTTCTCTTTAAACTTTACAACACCGTCTATAAGTGCATAGATTGTGGAGTCTCCACCAACCTGAACATTCGCTCCTGCATGAAAAGGAGTGCCATGTTGACGAGCAATAATCTCGCCTTTCTTTACTCTCTGATTACCAAAAATTTTAATACCAAGCCTTTTAGAAACTGAATCTCGTCCAAGGGCGGTACTACCACCAGCTTTTTTATGTGCCATAATTGTTCACTAATCACTAATTTCACGAATGCACGAATTCCGGATTGGTGGTTTCGTGTGATTCGTGTATTAGTGGATAATTAAGTTTTTTCAAAAATTACTATTTCCCTCGCTACTATCTGATCTTTCCTGTCGTAAATTACAGTGCCTCTTGGGGTAACCCTCAAAAATGGCAAAGTTTTGGCGACTTTTAGATCTATTACACTTATAATATTATATCCATTCTTCGTTGCAAAGTCAAGAGTAGGAAACATTATGTACTCAGTCAGGCTCTTCTTATAAGCAGGTACACTAAGCACAATTTTACTCTTAGATTTAAGGAATTTATTAAAATCCTCAAAACACTTGGCGTACAAAACTTCAAGATTGGCAAAGTTTTCAGCTATCTCAGCAGGGGAGGGGAACTTATGAGAGTAAAGCGGACCAAGTGTGCCTTCTGTAACTATGCCTGCTATCTCTGTAATTGCCTTGACTTCCTTTAAATGAGCTACAAAAGAGCTAACATTCTTAGCATCACTCACTTCTATATGGTATTTACCCTTGGGGATCTTGTATCTATTACGGAACCACTCTAAATTTTTCTCACAGCCTTGAATAGCAAACTTGTCTATGTCTGTGCCAATCATCTTGTAGTCTAAAAGTGCACCTTCTTGCACTATGGTTCCTATACCACAAAATGGGTCAATTATAGTAGCCCCTGCTTTAGCTCCAAGTAAGTTAAGCATAGACTGAGCTACTTTGGGTGGTATCATGCCTCTAACTTCGTCTCTTACCGGTCTTTGGTAATCTCTTCTGCCATAGTCTTCAAAATCCTGAACGGTAACGGTCTTGGCAACATAGACTTTGGTGGCACCGGCAATAATACAAATTTCGGCACCTTTAACAGTCAACTGATTGTGCGTAACTACTACAGAAGCTAGAGCTAGGGAATTGAACTCGGGAAGTACTAAACGTATGCTACTGCCAGTGTCCTGCATGGCACGTTTAATAAACATGCCCAGTCTTTTTGGCTCCCCAAATATGTTTTCAATATTGTTAAGCAAATATATACTTACACCAAATTGTATCTTGCCGGTCGTGCTCTTTAAAAAGTTGGACTTAATCACACTTGGTTTAAAGTAGTTCTTTAGAGCAAAGTTGACCGAGTCCTGTTCACGTTTTTTTACAACATCTACTATTTTTAGTATCTTAATAATACCACCGAGGCGACGTTGGAGAGCGGGGATATCTAGAGCAGAAGCACACTCAATTACAGCCACTTCGTGTGAAGCATCTAAAATATTTGCCTCCACCCCAAGAGAACTAAGCACCTGGAGTAGCTCTGCTAGTGATAAGGTATAAACTCTACCTAAAATAAAAGCATATGTCATATGAACAAATAAAAACTTTTGTAAGTGACCATAGAACACAAGTCCATGGCTTACTCGTACTTGTTGTGGTGTTTTTTATTGGTGTTGGCGTAGGTAAAATATCTAATACCCAGAACTCCAAAGCAACTAAAAGCTACCTAGAGTATAACACGAACAGCCCAGCAAAGACTATCAAAGCAGATGCACCAAAAGAAGCCGTCCTAGATGCGGCTACAGCTACGCCCACACCCGCGATAACTCCAGAAGCCACTCCAAGCAATACTGCAGCAACTACACCAGCCAAACCCAGCACCAATTGTATAGTGAAAGGCAATGTGTCTTCCAAAGACAAAATCTACCACGTAAAGGGTGGCGCCTTCTACGACCGAGTTACACCCGAATTATGTTTTGCCACTGAAGCAGAAGCTAAGCTAGCCGGCTTTAGGAAATCTAGTCGCTAGAATATTCTCAATGGCAGGGGAGTGTCTACATACTTTTCAGCATTATAGGACCAAAGAGCCCTATAGGACATATAAGTCCTATATAACCAATGGGAATCGGGCAATAGATGAGTAGTCGATCTTGCTAGCTTAGTGGGGGGATGAGTGCTAGCTGTCAGATGATATTAAAAACCAATGTGAATAATGTGAATATAGTAGGGAGCAGTGCTATTTTAGTATATATCATGCGTCGTACAATGTATGTTGTACGACTTTGTATTTATAATAATTACTAAATATGCCAAATCTTAGATTATTCTAAAATTGCCAATTTAGGACCAACTACAGTTTCTAATGACCACTCTTCCCTACACCTCTATAGCTCTTAACCCACCAAATATATTCCTTATTTATATTTCCCTAACTCTATTCTCAATTTACTTTTTAATACAGACGCCCGCACACTTTTAGTTAATGCATAGCCATGACCTGTTTTAATTAAACCAAATACATGTTTTGTACTACCCACAATATGATACGTTACATCAACAAATAAATGCCTAAGACCTGTTGTCTTAGGCATTTATCGTTTAACAAGAGGTCTACCTTGGCCAGCCACAATGTATGTGATTATTGTGGGCAGAGTTATTTCGCGTACCGCTTGGTAATGGGTTTGGACCAATAACTTCCGTTGCACCTAGAGTTAGACACAGTTGCATCACAGCAAATGAATTACCATCATTTGGTCCAACGTGAGTTCCGTTAATCACATTTATATCAAAACCTACTCCTGCATAATGCCTAGATGTCCCGCTACAGCCAGAGTTTCCAGCAATACAATGCCCACCTCCGGCTATTTCGCTTATGTTGATTCTATATCTATCAGATATAGCTAAAATAGCGCCGAGCATTGTTTCTGATAAACCTACGCATGATGGCTGGATTCTTGGGTCCTGTTTTGTTTTTGCACATTTACCATCAGCGGTATCACGAATGTTTTGAAGTGCAGTATCGCCATTGTTTGGTGAGCTACTATGCACACTCGCCAAAGCTATGGAAGAAGGATGTTTAGCTAAAATTTGCCCAGCAAGAGTTTTGGCAGAACCTGTAGGTAATGTCACTGGGCCAGTTACAGCTCCCAATGGGTCATCGTTTTCACCATCTCCACCTATCCGCTCCCAAGGCACCATTCCTATCTGCTGGGGAGTGATGTTTTTGATGCTTAGGAGATCTGGATTAATTTGCTTAAGAAGCAAAAAGCCGGTAAGCAGTACGGCAATACCTAAAAGTGAGGTGGTAATAAAACTTTTAGCAGTGC
>CAZCTL010000058.1:0-6427 GCA_964501685.1 uncultured Candidatus Saccharibacteria bacterium | reverse complement strand
AACATATAAACAATTAAACAGAAATGCATAAATCTTTTCAGGTATCTTTGTATTAAGATGTTAAATTTTTAAATTGTTTAAATGTTTAATTGATTGTTTGTTTAATTGTTTAGTTGTTAAGTTGTTTAATTGACTGCTACTTCGTAGCAGGTTCGTTGCCATTAATTATCTTTATATCCCCGAGCGTGCTACTATCTAGCGCCGGCGCAGATTCAAAGTTATAGGAATTATAATACAGCTCCACTAAGGCCCCTGTGTCCAGCCTTACAACTTTTAACCCCAGACCAGAAAGGTTACTAGTTACAGAATCTACCCTTTGAGCCAGCAACTCGCCATAATGTTTAATATTTTCAAGTTTTTGATTGGCTTTTTTTGCCGCTCCTCCACCGAACAATTTGCCAAAAAAACCGCCAGCTGCCGGAATTACATTTTCCGAAAGTGGAATTACTATGTAAAAACTTTTACTCATAACATTAGCTTCCGCAACCAATTGGTTTATATATTCAATATAATAGTTTGCTTGCATACGTAACAGCTCGTTAGTTAACCTACCAGTAGCAACCTTTAGTTTACCCACATAATCCGCTATGTCTAAACGCCGGCTCTGCATGAGAATTTGCACAGGAAAATCCAGCGAGTTTAAAAACCGCTGATACCCATAGACAATCCCATTTTGCTCTTCTTCGCTTTTCAGATCAAAATTGGTTGAGGATACAGCCACTACGGCGCGCAAAGTACCATCTTGCAATATTACAATATCGTCCCGAATTTCGGAAATTCGGAGTGTTGTGTGGGTTGGATTACCCTTTGTTTGATGTTTCTTTTGCATCTCAAGGCTCATGTCAATGAATTAGGAGTTAGGAGTTAGGAGTTATGAATTAGGAATTATGATTAAGAAGACGAGTTTTTTTTGATTAAACCATTAATGATTTTACTTGCTTGCACTGATTGTTCAGCAATTGGCATAAAACTTTTCTCTGAGCAATAACCCAAGTCCCTTGCAGCTAATAACTGATTTTGCACTTCCGTTAAAGAACCTAAACTAATGTAATAAAATTGTACTTTCTCTTTATAAGAATACCTGCTGAAGCCTTCCGCAATGTTTGAAGTAATAGAGATAACAGCTCTTTTTATCTGTATAGTTAGTCCGAATAATTCATCCTTAGGAAAATCCTTCGTTAATTTATAAACCATTAAAACCAATTTATGGCTCTCTTTCCAAGCATCTAAATCTGTAAACGACTTAATTGTCTTGTTTTCACCATTCATAGCTCCATATTCTTGGTATTTATTCATAACTCATGACTCATACCCCATAATTCAATTCCTGATATTTATTCATGACTCCTAACTCATAACTCCTACTTCCGTTGTTCAAGAAGCTCCGCTTCTTGACGCTCTCTCTGCTCCAACTGGAATTGGATTTTCTTTAAGCGCGAACGAGTATCGGTAACATCTAGAGTCTTTGTCTGTACAACTGGTTTCTGTTCTAAATCTTTTACTGCTAGAACTTGATGACTTGTTGCCTGTTTTTGAAAAGTAAAAAACTTAGGCTTTGTAAAGTGGTTCAGAAACACAAAAATGGAGGCATACATGGGACGGCCGTTAAACTGACCAAAAGCAATAGCTAACCCCGGCAGTCCAACCAAAAACGCCGCCGCACCTGTAACATAATAATCTTTAGAAAGTGACCAGCAGAGTAAAACTACACCACTACTCACGACTATAATTACAAACTGCCTTACGGTTAACGGACCGATAATGCGGTCTTCTACCTCAGTAAATTGTGGAACTGGAAACTGCATAATAAAAGATACTAACATACTAACGATTACTAATTAGGACTTACACGTTTCGTGTCATTCCCGCGAAGGCGGGAATCCATCTTAATCATAGAACTTATGTATAAGCCAAATACTGGATCCCCGGGTCTTCGAGGACTCGCCCGAGGATGACAGAATGAGCATCAAATTACCTAAATAAATAGCATTTGTAGCCATTATAGGACTTACGCATTCAGTCTTTAAATGGTCATCATCTAGCATATCGTATACCAATAGACCAAACGTTGATATATATTTGTTGATAATATTGACGGGTGCTAGATGATGCCCATTAAGTGCGTAAGTCCTACATTAGTATTATTAGTACCCATTTGTATATTAGTATCTTTTATACCTATATATAATACCACAATAGGCTCTAAATTAATTTACACATGCTTAAGCCTCTGTAGTAAATCATTTACTTCTTCAAACTCTGGCTTAGTTAGGTAAGGTTGCCCAGAACTAGATAGTTTAGTCTCTGCCTGCTCAAAAGTTACGTGATCTTGTAGGGCACTGTTCCCACTGGTTAAGTATGTTTTATACAAAGGTGACTGTTCTAAAGCAAACAACACTGAAAAATAACCAAACTTTTTACACAGTGCCACCAGTTCTGCCTCCACTGTTACCGTGCCTCTACCTCGCAAAGTTGCTACATTAAGCCTGCCTGCATCTTCCAAACTTTTTGTTTCTGGCATAACTTCTTCTGGCACCATCTGTTGTTGGGCAAGCCTTGCAGCCCCAACCTGTGCTTCTTTAGCCACAGGGGACACTTTTGCAACCAAATTTGGCTTTGGTTCTAACTTAGGTACTAGGGGCGAAAGTGATGCAGGCTTAACTGGAACTTTCGGCTTAGTTAATTCTGGTTGCTCTGCCTTAGGCATTACACTGACTGGACTTATAGTTGACTGATAAGACTTTGGCAATGAAACAACTGGCGTATTTCGCTTTAGCACCTCAGATATTGAGTTAGATGGGTTTGATGCTGGCGCTATAGCAGATGTAGGCACTGGCGCAACCGAAACAGCGCCAGGCACACTTACAGGTGACTCTAGAATTTCTACTAGCTCCATTAGTTGCTTGTCGTTCATAAACTGCAACAGCGAAAACCACTCCTCCCGCTCGGCAGGTGTTACCTGCGGAGAAGTCTGCAAAAGCTTTTTTACATTTTCTAATTGTGCTTGATTTCCCATATGTAATGATGAGTTATGAGTCAGGAGTTATGAGTTATGAGTTATGAATAAGAATAGAGTTATGAATTATGAGTCAGGAATTAAGGATAGGAATAGAGTTATGAGTTATGAATTAGGAGTTATGAATAAATTCAAGGATACTTAGTTGTCTTACTTCATAACTCATGACTCATAATTCCTAATTCGTCTTTTGCTCATGACTCCTATTTTACTTCTTACTTCTGAGCGAAGTAAGTTTCCTCTCTATATCTGCCTGCACCTTCCGCTTTTTCTCCTCCGCCTCTGCTTTTATGTCTGCCAAAGTAGGCGCTCTAAGCAACTTTTCCTCTGGCTGTGGTGGCAAAGCTTTCCTACTTTGTACAATACTTTGCGGTTTTTGCCTAGACCTATTTTCTGTCATCCTGAGCAAGTCATCGGAGCGAAGGATCTCTCTGGTCTGGATTCCCGCCTCCTCGACGGGTCGATGAATAGGCAACTTGACTCCATCTTTTTCGTTCGTTCCCCCCATATTCAACCCCACCTCGTCCTTGCTTTCCTGCATTTCCGATAGCCTGCCCTGCACATTCGCACTCTCATCGGGCGTATAACCTGTATTTGTCTTGTCATCCCGTGCCACGACACGGGATCCAGTATTAATTTCGGATGAATTTCTGGATTCCAGATTTCCCGCACGAAATTCATATAGCTCATCATCTGTTACATCTGCTGCACTAAAATCAATTTCTGGATGTTCTTCCACATAGATAGTTGGTAAGTTCTCGTATGTATGAAGGCTTGCATTTAGAAAATCATAAAAACCCAACAAAGCAAGTAATAATTGCCTATTTGATCCTTCTAAGTTTTTGGCATTTGAACTTTGATTTACATAATTGAGTTCCGACAAGCTCTCCCGAGATCTCCCCGATAACCATATACTGTAATCCTTAAGCCAATTACGAACTGTAGGATCAAATTTTGCTTTATCTATTACCAATAAATTTGTACCTAATTTTTCAACACCTTCATCTACAGCAGTGATAATCCTCTTAAGTGCTGAATATCTATCTTCTTCGTCCATCAAAATAGATAATGCATCAGCTGTCCTTTCAAACAAGTTAAAATTGTCTATAGATACTCCTTCTAAAATGGCATACTGAAATAACCAAATTGTTTCCTCAATGGATAGTTGTGGTAAACGCACAAACATTAACTGCCTATACAACACACCTATACTACCAACATCATCCCGATGTATTCCATTTTGTATTAAAAGCTTTAACTGTTCTCTTGCACCAACCACGTCTAAATCAATAGTGATACGATCTACAGTCTTAGCTAATTTTTCAAGTTCTATTTCGTTCATGTTCAATTTTATCTTCGCTTAAATTGATTTAAGAGACTACTCCCCTTCCTCGTCTTCATCAGTAGGCCTTGCTTTGCCATAACCCCGTATCTCTCTCACATCTTCATTAATCTGCTTGTATTTGTCGTTAATCTCCTTAGAATTATCAAACACTTCTTGGCTTCCATGTTGCAACATCATATATGCATCCTCTGCGTGAGACTGCGCTTTTAGTCGAACCACATCATCAACAATCAAGTCTGGGTTAAGTCGTTTCTCTCTTGCGATATATTCATTTTCCCAATTCTGCATCAGTTGTTGTTTTACGGCTTTCAATGTCTCTTCATCCTTAATCAACTGATTCTGGCCAAATGTGGTTAAATTCTTCGCCATCGGTGTATTTATTCGCTCGGCAAAAGACTTAAGTGCTTGAGGATCTGCAGTATTCAATCTCCGCAAAGCCTCTAAGGCAGTTTTACTTACTTCTAAACCTCCACTAGAATTAACAGTTGTTGCAACTTTAGTTGTAATAGAGTTCCATAAATTATTAACTGTCCCCTCACCAATACGCTTATCTACGTTTTTACCTGTTCTTGCCCCATCGCTGTCTTCTACATACTTTCTTGTTTCTGTATCGTATTTAATCTTTCCACCCAAATCCCAATCCCCAGAAGCTTTTGCACGTTTGTCACTTTCACGTAGCACCTGAGTCATAGTTTCCTTGCCTAAATCGAATCCTTTGCCCGCACCTTCCTTACCACCAAAATAATCTTTATAGAACTGCTTCAGTCCATTCGAATCATTTGAATACTTAAGTTGTTTAAGCAAATCTTTTATATCACCTTCCTGCTCTATAGTTTGAGTTGCAAGCAAGGCACCAAACTTATCGCCCTTGGCCAATGCCTTTTGCAAGAAATTTGCATACTCACCCAAGCTATACTCACTTGGCAATCTGGAAGCTGCAGATTTAGTATTCTCGTGTCTGAACTTTTCGGTCAAATATGATGGCGCAAATTCAGCTTTGTCCATCCTTTTCTGAGCTTCCGTACGCATAGCATTTATGGCAGTGGCAAGTTTTTCAGGATCGCCGGATAAAGCACTTAGATCTTTATCATTTTCTCTAAGTCCCACATTCTTAAGTGCAGACTGAAGGGCTGTAACTAATTTCTCTTTTTCTTCCTTAGCACTTCCCTCTAACTTTCCATCTTTTAGCTCTGCTTCGGCAACTTTCAACCTTTCCGCCAAACTTTTCAATTCACTTTCGTCGTGGAAATTCACTTCTTTATCTCCAGCATCAACTAGTGCCTTATTTAATTCTTCGTCAGTTTTTAACTGCGATACATCTGCAACATTATTCTTACCAAGTAATCTAACCGGCAATTTAGACCTAAGCTTGCTCCCAAGATTCAAAGCCTTATTGCCTACTACTTTACCCCCCTCCCAACTTAATTTATTTTTCTCAAACTCTCCAAGTCTAGAGTCATACTTGTCTGAGTAATCCTTTCGATAAGTTTCGAGTCTTTTCCGTTTTGTATCTAATACCTTACCTACAGTAAACGGAGCACTTATACCACTCATGATTCTATCTTTAAAGGTGGCTTGACCTGTCGCATATCTCTCTGCTCTTTCATGCCTTCCTTGTGCCAGTTTCATTCTAGCTAAATCATAAGGAACAGCTGCGGCATTCTTAGCAGTAGTAACAACTCCAGAGCCAAGTTTTGTGGCGGCACCGGCAGCGGCACCACCGAGAAAGGCGGCGGGTAGGAAGGCTTTGCTGGCACCTTTATCTAGGACTTTATCTACAAACCCGGACGTACCTTTACCAAAAACAGTACCAGCTTTAATGGTCATGTAAAGAAAAGCAATTGGTATAGCCTGTCCGGCTATGGCAAACATTAGGGCTACCGACTCACTGCTATTTCCCGTACTTACAGTAGATAGATTTTTTATAATACCATTTTTGTTATTTAACTCTGTAATAGTCGCAGTTAAGTTAAGCATAAAGGCAATTATGGGCGTCATAAATGCCCACTTAATAAACGTACTCCACCACTGGTGTGAAAACTTTCTGGTTGCAGGCAAGACCATAG
>CAZCTL010000057.1:0-6604 GCA_964501685.1 uncultured Candidatus Saccharibacteria bacterium | reverse complement strand
GCATATTAGCCCTTTTTAGGCGTATTGTCAATTATATTTAGTTATATTTCAACAGACTTTTTCCTGTATGCTTGGGAGTCCCTGTATAGTATAATTAAGCTAGCAATAATTAATAATTATATTACATAGCACTTTATTGTTTTGAGAACAAAGAATGGGTAATTATTTATGTTGTAGATTATTACACATAAAAATATTGTTTAATGTTCAGAATATTTTTGAATTATAAGTAGCTTCTCAAAAATCTGATAATGTATAAATATATGGCAAAAACTGTCTTGTTAGTGGAAGATGAACCTATGTTATCCCGCGTGCTCCACGATAGATTGAGCTTTGAATCTTTTAATTTACTTCTTGCTGAGAATGGTGAGGTTGGGTTGGGTATTGCTTTGGATAAGCATCCCGACTTAATAATTACAGACTATTTAATGCCCAAAATGGATGGTCTGACTATGGTAAAAAAATTAAGAGAAGATAATTGGGGGAAAAATATTCAAGTAATTATATTGAGTAATGTTTCTGATATGGCAAATGTTCCCGGTGCCATAAATGACAAGATTACAGAGTATATGGTTAAGTCTGAACTGAGTTTAGATGATGTGGTAGAAAAAATTAAAACAAAGTTAGCGCAGTAAGTTTTTAGAATGTGGCACTATTTTCGCCAGCAAGATAGCCGGTGGTCCAGCAAATTTGGAGAGAGAAGCCACCACTGGGACGGTCAAAATCTAAAATATCTCCTGCAAGGTAGAGGTTTTTGTAGAGCTTACTTTGCATTGTTTTAAAGTCTATTTCTTTTAAAGACACGCCACCAGAAGTGGTGATGGCTTTATCTGTGCCTAGAAAGCCGGTTACGGTAAGTTTAAAACTTTTCAGTTGTTTAACTAGTTGTGAGCGTTCTGCTTTGGTAATTGCATTGCAAGTTTTTTCCGGGTCAATTTTTACTAGAGAAAGCAAAGTAGGAATCATTTTTGGCGGGACCAGGTCGCCTAAGTTGTTGCGAATTTTTTTATTAAACGCCCCGTTAAGTACGTGTAAAACTTTTTTATCTAAAGCTACTGCATCCAGTTCTGGGAACAAATCTAGCTCTAGACTTACGGGTGAGTAGGTAAAAAGCTCACGGATGCTTTTGCTCATATTCAGCACAAGCGGCCCACTAAGCCCAAAATGGGTAAACAGGAGTTTACCGGTTTTATCTCCAATCTTTTTGTTGTCTTGGAACATTGTTAGTTTTGCATTTACAAAACTGAGACCAGAGAGGTCTTTTTGCCACCTTTCTTTTGTGGTAACTGGCACGAGTGCTGCATCTTGTTCGGTTACAGTATGCCCAATGGCCTTCATCCACTCAAATCCTTCGCCAGTTGAACCAGTTTCTGGGCGAGACTTGCCACCAGTCGCGATGATGTAAGTTTGGGCAGTGAAAGTTTTTTTGCCAACTTTTACGCCAGTTATATAACGCTTGTCATCCCGCATGTCCGCCATAGCTTCAGCGACGGTGGGAGCGAGTCCGCGAGTCGAGGGATCTGTTTTTGCATTATAGAGATTCCTCGACTCAGGCGCAGGGCCTTCTTTGCTCGGAATGACAGAATGGGGGGTTAGTATTGCCGAGACAGGGGAGTTGAATTGAATGGTAACTTTGCCATCTTTTAAATATTGCACAAGCGTTTTCCATACGTCTTCTGCTTTGTTGCTGGCCGGGAACGCTCGTTTTTCTGCTTCTACTTTTGTGGGTAGGCCATGCAAGTGGAAAAAGTCTAAAGTTTCTGCCACGCCAAAACGGCTAAAAGAGCCAAACAAGGCTTTGCCTTTGGGGCCGTACTTGGCTACCATTTTACGCACGTCTAGTTCGGCATTGGTAATGTTGCACCGGCCACCACCAGTAATAAGTAGTTTTTTACCCAGCTTAGCGTTTTTTTCCAACAGCAAAACACGAGCACCAAGCTCTGCTGCACGGCCCGCTGCAATCATGCCGGCTGGACCACCACCTATAACTATTACGTCGTAAGTCATTTAGTAATAAGTAAGGAGTAATAAGTAAGAAGCAAAGATTTAGGAATAGAAATATATATATTGGTATAAATTCTTATTACTAATTACTCTTTTCTTATTACTGTTTATTTCTTTAGCATTTCGTTCGTGAGGGCACCAATGCCAAGTTTTTTTTCGGCGGAGTAGGGAATAAGCATGTGTGTGCCAATTTCAGATTCAATTTTTTCTAACTGTTTTTTAAGTTCTTGGGGTTTGAGTTTATCTATCTTGTTGGCCAAGACTACCACGGGTCTTTGTTCTGCTTCTAGAAGCTCTAGCATGCTTCGGTCGTTATCTGTAAGGCCTACTTTAGCGTCTATTATTAGAACTACTTTTTGAAGATCTGTGTCCGGGTGCTGAATATACCAGTGAATGAGTGCAATTATCTCATCTCGCTTGGCCCAGGAACCCTCGGCGTAGCCATAGCCTGGTAGGTCTACTAGGTAAAAAGATTTGTTAATGAGAAAGAAGTTTACTTCGCGGGTTTTGCCGGGCCTTGGGCTTGAGCGCGCTAGATCACGCATACCTACTAAGGTGTTGATGACGCTTGACTTACCTACATTAGAACGACCAATAAAGGCTATTTGTGGTATGCCGTCTGTTAGTATATTGTCTTCTCCTGTTAAGCCTTTTTTAAATTCCGCAGATGATATTTTCATATGATTAGTATACAGCTGATCACAGTTATTGCGTAACTCATATCTTGTGCTACAACCTATGAGTTTATTTCCGATATATTTAGGTAGGATGGATTCCGGCTTCCAGACTTCGCACAAGGCTACGTCGGACTAAGCGCGAGGACTTGGCTGGAATGACAGAGAGGGGTGGGGGTGTTGATTATAGCAGTTTATGAGTGTTGAGGATGTTTGCTATTTGCGCACTGTTGGTTGCCGTATATAGTTCTTCGCGAAGCTCCGAAGCACCCTCAAAACCATTAATGTAAATTTTATAAAAACGTTTGAGTGGCTCAAAAGGTTTTATGCCAGTAAAATACTGTTCGTATTTTTTTGAGTGAAGTAGTAGTAGTTTGGCTTTTTCTTTTAATGAATGTTCTAGTGGGATATCTTCTGCAAATACCCAGGGGTTTTGAAAAATACCACGACCTATCATAACACCGTCGCACTCTGTATCTTTTACTTTTTGTTTGGCGTCTGCGAGTGTGAGTACATCGCCGTTACCAATTATCAGTGGTCTGTCTTCCACTATAATACTACGTCGTATCATAGTAACTATATCATCCATAATTTCCCAGTGGGCAGGAACTTTGGACATCTCTTTGCGCGTACGCAGGTGAATGGTAATGGCCGCGGGTTTTGCTTTTAGTAGGGTAGCTATCCAGTTTTCCCAGTCTATGCGAGTATCACCAATCCGGATTTTGACAGAGACTGGCAGTCCACCACTACCAGCCTTTGTAGCTTCTATAATTTCTCTTGCTAGTTCAGGCGTTTTAAATAGAGCAGCACATGAGCCACCTTTGATAATATTTTTATCCGGGCAACCCATGTTTATGTCTATGCCGTCAAATCCTAGCTTTGCAATAAGCTTGGCGGTTTCGGTAAACTTTTCTGGTTTTGCTCCAAAGATTTGTGCCACAATGGGAGTGGCGGTCTCTTCTTTTAGCAAGTGATGCATAAGTCGTTCCTTACCAATAGGACTACTAAGGCCGTCGGTAGATACAAACTCGGTTACAAACACATGGGGTGGCCCACATTTACTTACCACATGCCGAAAAGCGACGTCGGTAACGTCGTACATGGGTGCAAGTACAAAAAATGGTTTTGGAAGTTTGTCCCAAAATCCTCGGTTCATAGGTGTAAGTATATATAAAAAAGCCTTAATTTACTAGGTATTTTTATGCAGATATATTTTTATGGTGAAGTATGTAAACTATTTTGACCTGTGTATCCTTCCATCTGACTCAGGCAGGGGTACCTGATTCGCATCTGTATGAATACCCAGGTCAAAATTCGTACCTAGTATGTTTAGTTGCTGTTTACAAATAGCTTACATTATGATATAATTGCATAAATTAATACATGCTAGTCGGAGCAAAGCATTTCGTGAATTCTTGAGATGTTTTGTACCAGCCGTCACCTTCGTTTTCGCCAAAGCGAGCTTAGTCACTATAGAGAAATATTTTGACAGCTGAGCTTGATGGAAGGGAATGTTATGGCGGGGCGCGTACGCTTAGGATGATGAGTAGTGCAACATTCACACAGTAAGATTCACAAATGCTTACTGGGTTTTTGTGTGCTGACTTTGGAAAGGCATATATGGTTAAACAGGTAAGACCAGAATCAAAATTTGAGAAAGTAGCTATAGGCTTTACCAACTGGGTCGGGTCTATAGCGTCTTTGGTAGTGCACACTTTACTATTTACTTTGTGTTTTGTAGCGGTGTTTTTTGGTGTACCTTTTGAACAGATGTTGCTGGTGCTTACTACAGTTGTCTCGCTTGAAGCCATTTACTTAGCCATATTTATCCAGATGACTGTAAACCGAAACACTCAAAGTCTAGAAGAGGTAGAGGAAGACATTGATGAAATTCAGAAAGATATAGACGAAGTGCAAGAAGATGTGGGTGAGATTGCGGAAGATGTGGAAGAAGTTCAAAAAGACGTGGACGAGATTCAGGCCGATATAGATGAAGTGCAAAAGGACATTGATGAAGTACAAAAAGACGTAGACGAGATTCAGGAAGATGTAGAAGAAATTACGGAAGAGGAAACCGCAGAAGACATGGCCGATCGTAAAACTCGCGAGTCTTTGGATAAAATAGAAACTACTTTAGGAAAACTTATTGAAGAAATAGAAATAATAAAAGCGCAGAAATAGGCATTAGGCGTTAGGTGGTAGGTTGTAGGGAAAAAGAAAAAGAAATTCCGGCTGAGTGGAATTTCTTGTGTTACGCATTGCGACCAGTGATTTTGGCGCATAGAAGGTACTCGTCGTCGGTGAGCAGCGATCCATCTGGGGTTTTCATATTAATTTGGGCTTTCAACGCCGCTTGTTGAAATTTGGCTACGCTATCTAGATCCTTTGGATCATAGCTGGCCGGCTCGAGTCCGAGTTTTTTGAATAGGTCTATCTGTTCCTCACGCGACCAGGAAGTTTTCATAGCATTCTCCTTTATGTTGAGGTTGTTTGTGTCATACATGCGATTTGCCGTCTAAGAAAGACGGCCATGCACGACAACACATGGTAACCAATTCTCTCTCTCTCTCTCTCGTCAATGGCTGTATTTAAAAACCACTGCGTAATCACAGTGGTCGGTTATGGTTATTTACTCAGACGGTTTACTGGAGTTGCAGTACCTTAATCTCTTTTTCTACTTTAGTAATTCTGATATCGTGATTTACTATATCTTTTGCAAAAGCGTTACTGTCTTCTAGGTCTCGTTTGTTTACCTCGTTGAGCGTTTCTTGCATGGAGTCTAGCTGGGTTTTGATGGAACGTAGATCATTCTTTGTGATAAATTCTAACAAATCATCCTTCCTTACAACATCTAGTAAGTCACTTTTCCTCACCACATCTAACAGATCATCCTTCCTGACGACATTAGCGAATTGCAAGTCTAAATATTGTTTGAGTTCTAGATCCATATGTTTGTTTCTTAATAGCTAAATTGTATCACTGGTAGAATAGATGTCAAATAAATTTTATTCTCGTGCAGCAATCTGTTGTCTCCACAATGCAGCGTACAATCCATGCTTCTCAAGTAGCTCCTGGTGGTTGCCTTGTTCAGCTATTTTACCTTTTTCAAGAACAAAAATAGTATCAGCGTGTACTATTGTAGAAAGTCGATGAGCAACAAGCACAGTAATAAGGTTTGGTCTCTCTACTTTAATGATTTTTATAGTATCGGTGATTTCTTGCTCGGTTAGAGAGTCTAGGGCACTCGTGGCTTCGTCAAAGATTATCAAATCTGGGTTGCGGAGTAAGGCACGAGCAATACTTAAGCGTTGCTTTTCCCCGCCGGAAAGCTTTAGTCCACCCTCACCAATGACGGTGTCAAGTTTTGATTTTATTCTGTCATCCTGAGGGGTGAGTGCATCCGAACGGCGAAGGATCTCAGTCTTAGGTTTAGATTCTTCTCCCGACGCAACGTCGGGATCAGAATGACGGAAAGGAGAGGAGTTACGTTCAATTATTGATAGCGCTGAGGCAGACTTGAGTGCGTGAAGGCATTCTTCATCGGTTGCGTCTGGTTTTACGAATAATAAGTTTTCGCGAATAGTACCGGCAAACAGTTGAGTATCCTGCGAAACAAAACCCAAACGAGATCTGTAGTAGGGTGCATCTAGTTTAAACATATCGGTATCGTTCACAAGTATTTGGCCACCGGTTACTGGGTATAGGCCAACTATAAGTTTTATAATAGTAGTTTTACCAGAACCAGAAGGACCCACAAAAGCTACAGTTTTACCTTGGGCTATGGTAAAAGAAACATCTTCTAAGGCGTTGTCTGTGCTAGAGCTATACTTAAACGAGACATTGTCAAACTCAACCTTGTTTACCTGACTGACTTCAATAGCTTCTACTGGTTTAGCTTCTTTCGGAGTCTTTAGAATTTCATCTAG
>CAZCTL010000056.1:0-6613 GCA_964501685.1 uncultured Candidatus Saccharibacteria bacterium | reverse complement strand
GTTGTGTAATATTTTTTGGTATAAAGCTTTCAAACCCATGGACACAGCATAACAAAAAACGCTCTGATGGGCGATTTTTGTTGCTTACTCTGTTGTATATTTAGAATATTCGTAATTGGTTAATAACTTTGATAAAAAAGACAAATTACTTCAATAAATAGCTTATTTACAAAATAAGACTAAGAATATCCTATTCCATTATTAATTTCCTAGGTATATACTTGCGGTGAGACTGGGCTCGCCTAGTTTCAAAGAAATTGTTGCGCAACCCTGCGCAACCGTGTCAAAGGAGGCACATCATGTTCAAAAAGCTATGGTTGATTATGAGCTTCGTTATTCTATTATCTTCTGCCAGCTTTGCGCAACACAAGGTGATCAGCTCCCTTAAATTCTGGGAGCTAGTTGACTTACCTGATGACTCACCACTTGCGTACGAGATTGCAAGCATCGGAGAGACTACTGGTACAAAATGCCGGGTAAGCATTTCGAAGGACTTTGGGACTCTGACTTTAACGATAAGCGAGGGAACCAATCAGGAAAAACTTGTCCTTCACAAGGCGGGCGGTATGCACGAGCTTGGAGAAATAACTCTGGACAAGAAGGCAAGCACAGCGGGTCTAGATAGCAAGCTCCTAACTGGGTATATAGGGCACCTGAAGGAAGTCTGCGATGCCGTGCCGTCATCGGCATGCACGTATATCAAATTCATATTGACTGCAAAAACCCAACTGGCTAAACAATGAGAACCATCACCCAAACGCGAAAGGCGGACCCAACCTGTGGTCCGCCTTTATCTTTTTATATTTAAATCAATGTACATTTTACTGACAATCTTATTATGGATGTTACATAGAAAAAAATAAACCATCTATAGCCCACTCTTGCCAGTCTCAATAAAGTTATCAAGCTGCTTACGACGCACAGCAAACTGCTTGTATACGTCTTTTACATAAATACCTGCCTAGAGTGGATATCACACTACGAATTTCAACAACATGCTACCGGCAAAACAATAATCGCCCCTAAGAGCGATCTTGCGCAACTTATAAAAAAAATGTATTAAAAATTAGACACTACCCCATGGGCACCATTTTCACTGGCAGAAACACTACTTACCTGGATAAACTGAGCACGTTTATGGAGCTCTTTTAAGTTCTGTGCATTGCAATATGTAAAACCAGAACGCATCGCCTTTTCTAAATTATCCAACACATCTAAAACAGAACCTTTATAGGGAACCCAACTTTGTATCCCCTCAACATACTTTAAATAATCTTTATTCTTATCTTTGGAATAAAATTTAAGCTGACGATTTTTCTCCGCACTAGAGGTAGAGCCATTATACGCTTTGTATTTATTACCATTCTTTACCACCACCTTACCCGGTGCTTCGTCTGTCCCAGCAAACTGGCTACCTATAGCAACTGCATGTGCTCCAGCAGCCAATGCCTTTACCACATCACCTGGGTATTTAGTACCACCATCAGTAATTACCGTCTTGTCATACTTCTTTGCAGCCTTGGCGCACTCTAAAGTTGCAGTAATTTGTGGCACACCACAACCAGTCGTTTGTCTGGTGGTACAAATAGTACCAGGCCCTACCCCCACGCGCACGGAATCCGCTCCGGCCAGGTACAAATCTTCTGCACCTTTATACGTTGCTACAGTACCAGCAATTATTTCCATCATGGGATACTTATTTTTTATCCAGGTTACAAACTCTATAGCTGTTTTTTGGTGACCATGCGCCACATCTATAGTCACGCAACGAATCCCAATCTTGTGTAAAAGTTCTATTCGTAACTGCTCGGTATTCTTTATACCCACAGCAGGGATAACACATACTCCACGATTTAATAATCCCTTTACCTCTTTTACTTGGTCTTCAGGAGACTTAAAACGCGGATAAAAAGCCATTGCACCACTTTTATACATAGCCTCTGCCATTTTTTCCCCCGTTACAGTAGACATGTTTTCAGCTATCACTGGGATGCTCAATTTTATATTTGGGGTAATGTACGAATCCAGCACAACCTGGCTTCTAGAAGCAATGTCCGAATATTGTGGCACCAGCAACACATCGTCATAAGTAAGCGCAAACGGTATTTTCATAAAGTCGAGTTCTTTTTATAAATTTATTTACCCAACACATTATACAACTAAAGGCCAACACATCCTAGGATACAAAAAACATCATAATTAAGATGTTTTTTGTTGCATATGGAATATTTTACCCCTATCTTTTTTGACAGAAGATTTGGTAGGCATTTTGTGAGTCTTTACTGGGTTAGTAATTACCTCAAAATAGCTAATCCATTTTTACAAATTATTAAAAAGCTACAAGCCACTCTTGCCAGTCTCAATAAAGTTATCAAGCTGCTTACGACGCACAGCAAACTGGGAGTCGTTACCTAAAACGGCTTTAGCCTGCTCTACATACCCCGCACTCTTTGCAGGTTCATCTTGTAAAAACATCTCCGCTAATTTCATGTATCCACCAGAAACCCAAACCCCAGCCATGTACACATCTATCTCAGCTGCATGGGCTTTTATCTGTTCAACGCCCTCTAATGCTTCTTGAACTCCCTTATCTTTTTCGCCTGAGTAATATAATGCCTTGCCCAGACTAGTGCGCCAATCCCCTTTTTGTGCCAACCTCGTTTGTGGTAAATGCTGAATAGCTAGCCTAAACAATTCCACAGCTTTTGCATAATCTCCGTAGAGCGAAGCTGCCTTGGCATTCATGTAATATGCGCCATCTAATTCCTCATTTAGGTGTTGCGAGAGCAGTATCTCCAACATGGCTTCGGCATCCTTTTTGTATAGCACCGCAAAGCCAGGGTCATTATGATTAAATTGATACAAATGTTGCCAGCAGATACCGCGGTCAAGTAGCACATGAGCAAACCGTGCGAGGTCTTTTTCACGGGCAAAGACTTCAAGACTCCGATTTAATAAGTCCAAAGCTTCAAAAGTCCGTCCCGCCTCCCTAGCATCCTGCCCCAGTTTTAATAATTCTTCTCCGGTCATAGAAAACTTAGCTACCAGTCCTTTTTATTAAAAATTAGTACTATAATATTTTCTACCATGGGAACTTTTCACCTTTAAACCAAAATTGTCCTGTTTCTGGATTAGAGATGGCTAATTCATATATATCTTCAGCTGCCTCTTCTGGATAAATGTCAGCTTCCTCACCTCCCATATCAGTTTTTACCCACCAGCCAATTACATATTTAAAAGTAATAGTTTATCTGTGCGAACCTAATAGCCAGTCTCGTTGAGTCTCTTCTTTTCTTTTATAATTTGTAAGTTCGTAATATTTAATTACTTCTTTCGCTTTCAACTTCCGCACACCTAATGGTTTAATCCCTTCAATAATATGCAAAGCAATCTGCCACTCATCAACATTTTCTACTGCTCCTTCAGGTAAATTTTCTGTATCGAGTTCATATATATAGATGTCTTTCTCTGGATTAAATCTTTCTGGATTTTCAAAAGTAATTTTATGGTTCAATTCGTCGATATCTGTACGACCCTCTGGCCTAGCAGCCATAGCAATAGCATAGCCAAGGTCTGGAGTAACATAAATAGCCTCACGTAATTCCGACTCAGGAACATTAGACCCATCATAAGTCCTAGCCTGTCTAGGCTTAAGTACTCCTCCAACTAATTCGTTTGCTGAACCATGATAAACTATCATATATATTCCAATAAGAATTTTACTAATAATAACATGTATTACAAGTCTAGAACAAAAATACCAAGCAAATGCTGAGTATTTTTGTGGCAGAGTATACTGAAATTGGCACGAACCTTTTTTGAAGAAAATTTCTGATAGCGGAGCGGGAAGGAAAAGGGGTGTGGGGAAAATGAATTCCCGCTCCGCTTTCTGCCTGCCGCCCTTTAGGGTTTGCGGCATTAACTCAACTACCAGCCAATAATTTGCTTCAATTGAGCCCTTTCCAACAAAATGAACTCGCTGGCTGATAGCAAATGCAAATTTGAATAATTTGCTGTTTCTAACGCTCCGCTGGAAAAGCCGTTCAGTGATATTATCATACCACCAGTAGCACCTTGAATGCTAATAGTCCCGACGAAGTCTCGCACAAATGCAGGGCCAATTTTATTTTTCATAGCCTTGCATTGAATAATAAACTTTTTATCCAGATTATTTACAACAATATCCACACCCTCATCACCACTCAACTTTGTATTTACAGCACCGTAACCGAATTGTTTTAATCGCTTCGTAACTTCTAGCTCAAAATTTTGCCAAGACAAATTACTCCAATACTCTAAGCTGTTTTTGAAAATTAAAAATTGGCTGCCTAAATATGAGATTAGATTTTTATACTTTTCAGTCCTTGTTACAAAAAAATCCGTAATTCCTTTTGAAATCGTAATAACAATTAAAAATAAGGTGATGCCACCTACCCAAACAGTGCCTAATAAACTTACAAAGAAGGCAGATACAGTTTTTTCATCCAATATAAGATATGCAATAAATACTATAAGGACAAAAGATATAAAGGCCAAGAATGCTCGTACCCTATTCAAAATTTTTTTCCTTTTTTTATCGATTTCAATAACAAAACTCTCTATATCCACCTCAACACTATTAAGAAATTCGCTGCGTGCAGAAATGTCGTTATTTATTTTTTCAAATAATTCATCACTACAAGGTATGCCCAGAAAAATTTTTGCTAAAAATGGAGAACGAGTATATCTAAAAAAATCCCCCGGTGATAGGTCTGCTTTCCCATAAAAATCGGAGGCCTGCGAAACGAGCTTTTGGAGAGTTTTAAGTGAAATTTTTCTCATAACTAATCAGAAACCCGCTTTACAACTTAAAATAGTTGACTATAGAGAAGCGGGTATTGGTTTGAATACCAAGTAAGAAACTCTTGTGAATATGCGCTTTGTTTAACTCCTGGATGCTCTTTTCTAAATTTACTTGATAATTCCCACCACTTTATCTTATTTTCGAATTCTTTTTTATCTCGATGAGCCTCTGCAATTACATTAATTTTTTGCCTTGTAGTCTGGTTATAGAAAAAACTCCTTCTCCGATTTAGTAGATAACTGTTGTCGTTTGAGGTTGACTTCTTCCGCCAGTTATTAGGCAAATCCCCAAGTATTAAAAAAATTAGCTTAAACAAACCTATCATGTATAAAGGCTCAAAATCATCATCCTTGAACGATATTTCTAGTTTTTCTAGCGAGCCTTGTATTTGCTTATAGTGTTGCTTATCAGTAGTAAGATTTAACTCGATGGTTCGCCTTAAGGTTTTTATAATTCGTTGACAATGGTTTTTTAAATCTGATGGAGCAGAGCTAATGGGTGTATTCATCCCAAAAATTTCACTGACAAAAATGCTATAAACAAGCTGTGTTGATTCACTTGTGCGATATGTTTTTCGTTCACCCTTCCTCTGCCAAGTGTCCATAATTTATTATTTAATTCCAATATATTATACTACATTTTTGAACGACTCATTAGCTTTTTCTAAATCTGTAAATTCACCCAATGTATCAGCAAAATCAGCCTCCGCACCAGCCCGGGACTTAAAAATGACAAAATTATTCCCAATTTGTTTCAATGAATACCAAATTTTTCCATCCTCTGAAATTTTTCTATCAAGTGTTTTTACCATATATGGGAATTCCTACTACGCTGGCTGCGCACGGGCGGGCGGGGCAAGGCCAGCTATTTTTAAAAAATTTATCCGCAAACCCTAAAGGGCGGCAGGCAGAAAGCGGAGCGGGAATTCATTTTCCCCACACCCCTTTTCCTTCCCGCTCCGCTATCAGAAATTTTCTTCAAAAAAGGTTCGTGCCAATTTCAGTATACTCTGCCAATTAGAATTTTGCAATTGTTCCGCCAAGATTTTCTGCGATTTTTCCCAATCCCAATTGATGATTTTGTTCCCAAGACGGCGGTTCGAAACTGTGAAGCAGTTTACAAAACTTTTCAAGTTTTGTTTCCAATTTTTTTTCTTTTTGCTTCGCAAAATGCTTTCAGCAAGTTTATAATCCCGCGCTTTAAGTCAAAAATAATTAAGCATAAACAAACCTATGAAATATTTTATTTACGCTCGGAAAAGCACTGAAGATGAGGAACGACAAGTGATGAGCATTGAAGCCCAACTTGCGGAGTTGGCGGAACACACTAAACGTGAAAATTTGGAAGTGTTGGAAACTTTCATTGAGAGTAAAAGCGCAAAAAAGCCAGGCAGAGAAATTTTTGGCAAACTCATTGCCGCCGTCCAAGCAAGCAAAGACCCAGTTGGCCTACTTTGTTGGCACCCTGATCGCCTTGCGCGCAATAGCGTTGACGGCGGACAGATTATTTATTTGATTGATACTGGCAAAATCACTTCTTTGCGCTTTCCGACATTTTGGTTTGAGCCAACTCCGCAAGGTTTGTTTATGCTTCAAGTCGCCTTTGGACAAAGCAAATACTATTCCGATGATTTGTCCGAAAATGTTAAGCGCGGGATTCGTCAAAAACTTAGGCGGGGCGAGTGGTGCGGTATTGCGCCTTTCGGCGATTTTTTGTGGCAGGGCATAGTGGAGGATGTTAGAACTATGTTACAGCTTGCTTAATTAGATT
>CAZCTL010000055.1:0-6641 GCA_964501685.1 uncultured Candidatus Saccharibacteria bacterium | reverse complement strand
TCATAGTGTCCTCCTTAACACTGCTCCCGCATAGGCGGGAGGAAAGCTGCGTTTTTGTTGAGTTTGATTTGACTCCATATTATGGGACAAAATCATAGAATGAGTCAATTGTGTTATAATCTATTTATGTTCAGAAATAGAAAAACTATACAAAAGCTATTTGGTGTAGTAGCTGTGGTTATGATTGTGGCTCTGGTGGTGTTGGCTGTGGCTCCGTCAATAATACAGTAACAGTCTAAATCTACTATAGGATTGAAGTATTTTAAAGGACACCTTTGCGTACACCAATTGTGCAAATAGAATTCCTGTAGGACTATTCGGGATATCTGTGATAGAATAGCTGACTTGTGCAAGGGTGACCCTTGAAATTGTTAAATTGAAGTTATGCGAAGCATTATTTTAAAACCTGAAGAAAAAGTAATTATGCTTTTTAGGTCAAGCCCGGCAGTGTTGTTTAAGCATGCTTTGTTAACTTTATTAGTTGTATTATTGTTGTTTTGGTGTGCTTTTAAGTATCAGCTATTTGCAATTTATGGATTATGGATTCTCTTACTTTTTTTATTGGCTTGTTTGTGGTTTATGCAAAAGTACTATTTATGGCGTAGAGAAAAGTACATTATAACTACAGAGCGGCTAGTTAAAACTGTACACGAAAGTATGTTTCGGCAAGTGGTTAGTGAAACGTCACTGGATAGAATTTTAAATATTAGTTTTAGGTCCACCGGTCCGTGGTCTGTAGTTGCTGGGTTTGGAGATATAGATGTGCAGGTGGTGGGAAGACTGGAGCCAATAGTAGTTAGGTCTGTAAATAGACCAGCGGTTGTAAAAGAATTTATTTGGCGACTTCATGAGCAAGCAGTTAAGGCCTCAGGTAAAGAGCATGCAAAATTAAACGAGTATGCTAAGCCAAACCAGCCCATAGAGTAATTGTTTATTTAGAGGGGCTTCGTCTAAATATTCAAATAGCAAACATAGGTTGCTATTTTATGCCCACCTAATAGTTTAGGCTATATGCGAGGAACTTTTGCTACATATTCAACTAAATTTGTTATTCTTTTGCTTTTAGGCAGTTTGATATTATTTGGCGTGCAACAATACAAACGATATCAGGAGAATGCTACTATTAATGATCAAATACAAGCTCTTAAGGCCGAGGCAAGTAATATTGAAACTAAAAATAAGGAACTTGAGGAGTCGTTGCAGTACTTGACTAGTACAGGTGCAACTGAAAGGTTGGCTAAACAACAAATGAACTTGGAAAGAGAAGGGGAAATATCGGTTGTATTTTTACCAACTGAAACTAAAACGAGTGAACAACAAGAGCTCAGTATACCTCATTGGAAAGAATGGTGGAATTATTTCTTTAAAATTAAAACATAGAAATTATGAGTATTGTTAAAAATTCTTCATTATTATTTACAAAGATATTGGTAGCTGTATTTATTGCTGTTCTCTTAGGGGTCTGTGGTGTAATTTGGCTATATTCTGGCAAGACTTCCGAACTTAAATGGAAGGCGTTGTCTAAGCTACATTTACCTGTTGGGAAGGTCGGGGACACATACATGTTTGCAGATATAGTTCATCCATATTCAGAGCTAAATATATTATTAGGAGAGGGTGCTCCATCCTTGGGGAGGATGTTAGCTTTGGAGGCAGTTGCTAAAAATAAATTTGATTTAAAATATAATGATTTGGAAGAGGTTAAAGTGGTGTTGGAGTCCGATAGCCAATTTAAGAAAATTAGAGAACTCCGTAGTTCGGACTTTGCTTTAAATACATTAGGAAGACAATATATTATAAACTACAAATTAGCCCTTTGGTATGTAAGTAATACCAGTCTGGAGCCGGAAATCCACTTTAAAGCTGAAGCGGTACTTAATTCATTAAATAGTGGCGAGTCCTGGGCGGATGTTGCTGCTGGAATGAGTGATGATACTGCAACAAAATGGTTTGCTGGTGATACTGGTTATGTGAATTTATCTAAAGCTATTCCTGAGTATTCTGAAGCTGTAGAGAAGCTCCCAATGAATGTTCCCTCTGTGGTTTATTCTAGGTATGGAATACATGTGGTTAAAGTGCTGGAAAGGGTTAAACATGGTGGAGAAGATTTAGTGAGTTTACAAGAAGTATTTATAAAGAGTAATAAATACGACTCATGGCTTGCTGCCGAACTTCAAAAACAAGCTTTTACTTGGTATTTGCAATAGGTTGTGCTTGTACACACAGGTATGTAGATTAACAGATGATTACAAATATGAAGCTGTTCAAAACAGCAAATATTGAGTAAAATACCAAAGTTAAGTTCGGGATTAGTTCAATTCCGAATGGAACACTTTGGGCTGGTAGTATGAGATCCAGCACTTTGGCGAGATGTAAGAGTTAATTTGCGTCCACTGATATAGACAATGTATTATTAGATTCATTCTAATACCACAACTAAGTGCTGGATTTAGACGTGGGTTTGCCCACGCACCACGTAGGGTGCGGGGTGCCGTGAACCACGTAGGGTTCACTGGCGATTCCCACTTATGCGAGCGTAGTACAATGGTAGTATGCGACCTTCCCAAGGTTGAGACGTGGGTTCGATTCCCATCGCTCGCTCCAGTTTTATGTGCCGTCCGCCAGCTGGCGGATCATCTGGTAGACCTGCCCGCCAGTCGCCTAGCGCCGAAATAGCTCAGTTGGCAGAGCGACGCATTCGCTCGCCCCACACTAACTGGAGTTTGGCCGAAGTAGCTCAACTGGTAGAGCAACGGTATCGTAAACCGTAGGTTAAGGGTTCAAGTCCCTTCTTCGGCTCCAGTTAGTGTGGGGTAAATGTAGGTCGTGGGTATGCTCACGCACCACGTAGGGTGCGGGGTGCCGTGAACCACGTAGGGTTCACTGGCGATTCCCACTTTCGGCTCCAGGCGATAGGCAGGCGGGGCAGCGGTATGGTAAACCTTATTATTGCTTGCGTGGGATTGATTTTATTGCTAAACTAAACATGTTAACTCCTTATATTTGAGAGAGTTTTGTGGAAGATCCGTTGAAAATACAACCTACCATTAAACATACAAATGTATCACTTGCTCTTACTGTTCAGTTGGTGGTAGAGTTTGGTTTTGTGATTGCAATTCCGCTTGTGGTGTTTGGATTGGCTGGAAAGTGGTTAGATGCTAAAACACAGCACCACAACCTCTTTGTTTTACTGGGAATTTTGCTGGCGCTTATTTTAAGCGTCACAATTTTAGTTAAGAGAATTAACGGCATTAGAAAATCTCTAATGCATAAATAATTTAACCTCTCCCTAACCCTCCCCATGAATTGGGGAGGGAAGATGGCTATGACATTACCACCGCTGGCAGCAGAACCAATTTTCCATTTAGGTAGTTTTTCCATTACAAACACCTACATAAACTCACTACTTACCGTAGTTGGTTTTGTGATTTTTGGATATGTTATTAAGGTTGCTACAGTTAAGTTTGCCGGCAAAGCGCCCAAGGGTGTGCTAAATTTTTTTGAGAGCATTTTAGAAGTATTGCTTGATTATTTTGACCGCGTGACCAGGGATAGGAAAAAGTCTTTACGCTTTTTACCACTCGTGGGCACGCTGTTCTTTTTTATTTTAATTTCTAATTGGATTGGTTTGCTTCCGGGTATAGGTTCTATTGGTGTGTGGCAAGTTCATGGTGGGGAACTTGAGCTTATACCTTTATTTCGTCCGGCCAATACAGACCTGAACATGACGCTTGCCATGGCTGTTTTAGTGGTGATAGTCTCTCATGTTATTGGTATTGTCGCCATTGGCTTCTTTAAGTATGCGAACAAGTTTGTTAAGCTTGGCGACTTATATCACGCATTTCGTCGTCCCACTCCAGTACGCATTATGACTGCAGTTATTGAGTTTTTTGTTGGGTTACTTGAGATTGTCTCGGAAGTGGCAAAAATGGTATCATTATCCTTGCGGTTGTTTGGCAACGTTTTTGCCGGAGAAGTACTGCTTACTGTAATGGCTGCGTTAGTCGCGTTTGTTGTTCCTTTGCCTTTTATGGCGTTGGAGCTATTGGTGGGTATTGTACAGGCAACTGTATTCTCCATGCTTACGCTTGTCTACTTAACTATTGCTACTACAGAGGTGCATGAGCATGACGCAAAAACCCATAAGGAAGAGAAAGATATGCTTGAGCCAACACCAACAGTTTAGCAAAACAGAATTATGAAGTAGGAATTATGAATTATGTAATTTCAATACTTAATTCTTAATTCTTTATTCTTAATTCAAATTCATATATGTTATTTGATGCAGAAACAGGGACAGTTTTGGCCAAGGCAGTCGCAATAGGACTAGGTGGAGCGTTGCCGGCTTTGGGTATTGGTCTGATTGGCTCTAAGGCCATGGAGGCTATTGGTCGCAATCCAGAAGCCGCTGATAAGTTATTTGTGCCAATGCTTCTTGGTATGGCATTTGCCGAGGCTATTGCTATTTATGCGTTGGTGGTTACATTTATTTTGTAAGACAAAATAAAGTAATTCCTAATGCCTAATATCTAATTTCTAATATGTACTCGTCATCCTGAGTGAGTGCATCCGAGCGAAGGATCTAGATTCTTCGTTCTCAGATGCTCTCGGACTCAGAATGACACATGGAGTTCGGCATTAGAAATTAGGAATTAGTAATTAGACATTTCCATATGCACTGGTTATTTGAAATTTTTCTTCAAACTGCTCATGCTACCGAAGAAGCGGTCGCATCACCCAATGTGGCCACTATGTTTGGACTAAATGTAAAACTGTTTATTGCCCAGCTTATTAACTTCGGCATAGTTTTGCTGGTACTTTGGAAATGGGTGTTTACACCAGTCACGAAAGCACTCCAAAAACGTACTGCTCATATTGAAGAGTCGCTCAAAACTGCGGAGCAAGTCATGCACGAAAAAACTGAGTTTGAAAAGTGGAAAAAAGGAGAAATGTCTAAGGCTCGAGTAGAAGGCACGGCGCTGGTGTCCCAGGCAAAGTTAGAGGCAGAAACTGTACGTACGCAACTCCTAAATAAAGCCAAGCAAGAGCAAGAAAAAATACTGCAAGAAGGCAAGCTGGAACTTGAACGGGCAGAAACACAGATGCTTCAGGAAGCAAAGGGCAAACTGGCGGAGCTGGTAGTGAATGCAACAGAAAAGATTTTAGGAGAAAAGTTGACAGATAAGAAAGATTTAGAATTAGCGAAGAAGGCGATAGATGAAATAAAGTAAACTATTTTCTTTCATTGCGAGGAGCGATGCTTTGTGAGCGACGTGGCAATCTAAATCTTGTGCTTAGGATGCATTAGATTGCTTCGCCCCAAAGCGGGCTCGCAATGACACATAGGACACACATGGCGAACATAACTACAAAAGAATACGCGCAGGCTTTGCAACTTGCTTTGCAAGAATCTAAACCCGAAGATTGTGACGTGGTAATGGATAATTTAATCGCAGTCATGAAAGAGGCTGGAGATTTGGACAAGTATGAAGCCGTGGTAAAAGAATATGAACAATTAATTATTGGTAGTGATGCAGTTAAAGAAGTAGAAGCGGTATTTGCTAGACAAACAACTGCCAATAAGCAAGTCTTAGATGAATTAAACGAGATTATTGGTCCAAAACTGGAAATACGGAGTAAAGTGAATAGCGAACTGGTTGGCGGCATGGTGCTGCGGGTAGATGATACTTTAATAGACGCAAGTATTAAAGGGAATTTAGAGCAAATGAAAAAGGAACTTAGTGAATAATTATCCACTAATACACGAATTGCACTAATAAACTAATAAATGAGGTATTTAAGATTAGTGCGATTTGTGAAATTGGTGCATTAGTGGACAAAAATATATGAAATCTGACACAATAATCGAACAACTTAAAGCCAAACTTACTAGTTTTAACACCGACCCAAAAGTGGACCAAGTAGGTACCGTTTTAGAGGTGGGGGATGGGATTGCACGTATTAGTGGCTTACGCAAAGTTGCCAGTATGGAAATGCTGGAGTTTTCTGTCCAAGGGGGATCCGCTTTAGATGGAGGCACTGTTTTGGGTGTAGCCTTAAACCTAGAAGAAAATTCCGTAGGTGCCGTAGTCTTGGGAGATTACTTAAAAATAAAGCAAGGAGACCTAGCAAAGACTACTGGAAAAATTTTGTCAGTACCTGTATCTGACGCACTTATTGGCCGTGTCGTCTCAGCTTTAGGTGAACCAAAAGATGGCAAGGGTAATATAAAAACAGATAAATACTATCCAGTAGAAAAAATAGCTCCCGGGGTTATTGCTCGTGAGTCTGTAAAACAGCCAGTTCAGACAGGGATTAAGGCAATAGACGCACTAATTCCCATTGGTCGTGGTCAACGTGAACTCATCATTGGCGATAGGCAAACTGGTAAAACAGCAGTTGCAATAGATACCATTCTAAACCAGCACGACCAAAACATGATCTGTGTGTATGTGGCTATTGGCCAAAAAGAAAGTAAAGTGGCAAAAATAGTGGCTGAACTGGAAGAACGTGGAGCCATGAGCTATACCATTGTTGTGTCTGCCGCCGCTAGCGAGCCAGCTGCCTTGCAATTTCTTGCACCTTACTCTGGCTGTGCTATGGCCGAGTACTTCTTAGACCAAGGTAAGGATGTGCTAATT
>CAZCTL010000054.1:0-6693 GCA_964501685.1 uncultured Candidatus Saccharibacteria bacterium | reverse complement strand
TTGCGCAAAGAGGGGGGAGTGCCGCCTATGCCGCTACAGTTGTAGTAGTAACAGTGTTGGCCAAAGGTGCTTTCTACAAACGAAATAGCTACCATCATTTTCATGTTCTTGGAAGCTACAAAAGCGTCCAGAGCAGCCTCATCTTGGGCGAATGGTGATTTATTCACTTCCAGATAGGCTTTAAGTTTGCTTTTGCGGATGGCTAGTTCTTCTGCAACAAGATCAACTTCTTGGCGGTTATCTTTTATGAAGGCGGCAAAGATGGGTGAGGTTATATCTATAACCTGCTGGGAGAAAGTGCGTATGCCTTCTTCTGTAGTTGTGGCTGCAGTATTGTAAAACTGGCTATTGCCAATGGGCTCCGACCACCTAAGTACAAACATCACTCCCAGGGCAAAGGAGAGCACCATGAGGCCCAAGAAAGCCAGTACCATACGCTCGGCAAACCAGGCGATGGTAGCCGAATAACCATCTGGTATGCCAGTGGCTTCTATTAACTTGGTTACCAGTTTAGTACCCTTGCGAATTTTTCTTTTGGTCTTTGCTTTTATTTTAAACATGGCTACTTACTTGTGTATACATTATACTACATGTAAGTAGGAATCGAATAAAATTATGAATAAATTCTCAGCCTGGGTTCAAGATTATGCGCATTTGTTTCGCTATGGAACAATTATGTATTTTAGACGGACTCCACCCAAGCATTATTTGGGGCATGTGGTAGAGGGTAAGGCTCCAGTGATTATTTTACCTGGGATTTTTGGTAGGTGGGCGTTTTTAAAACCATTAGCGGACCATATTTCTTTGCTTGGGCACCCAGTATATATTGTTCCTAAACTTGGAAATAACATTGCTGATATTCCTGTATCTGCAAAAAAAGTCCGAGAGATAATTATAGAAAACAAGTTAGAGGAGGTCGTTTTGGTTGCACACAGCAAAGGTGGACTCATTAGCAAGTATGTATTGGTACATGAGAATGCAGATGATAGAGTAAAAGGTTTGGTTGCTATTGCCACTCCCTTTCATGGTTCTGAACTCGCAAGGTTTGTTCCACATTATTCCTTGCAAGAACTTAAAACGGATAGTGAAATTATAAAGTACATAGCAGCCCATACTGAGGTTAATGGAAAGATTGTTTCCATTATTCCTAGTTATGATAACCATGTATGGCACGATAAAGGTAGTGAGTTAGAAGGAGCGTTAGCAAATATATATATATGGATACCGCTGGTCATCATAGGGTGTTAAGTGATAGAAAGTTGTGGGATAAGATAGTAGAGTGGATAGAAAAATTTAGCCTCGCTTAAATATTATGCAGCCGATTAAAACCGAAGTTACAGAGGAGTTACTAAAGGACTTAGCTTCTAGGTCTAACTTTCGCTTGGGTAAAGACATTGCTAAAAATGGTGCTATTACTTTTATGCAGTCCGATGTATTACACATGGTGGCTCGCGTGGAATTCCGAAATTCACAGACTCGCACGGTAGATGTGCTTTCTACTCCCAAAGGCATAAAGTGGAAATGTACTTGCAGTTCTAGAAAAGACCTGTTTTGCCAGCACTGTGTGGCAGTAGGATTAACTGTAACTCATTTAAACAATTAAACAACTCCGACGCCTTGGTCGGAGCTCCGACCAAGGCGTCGGAGTTTAACATCTAAACATAAATACGAGATTATCAGGTCGTTCTCAAGGTAGGATTTCTCCATGGTCGTAATGACAAAAAGATTAGAATTATGTATTATTTTTATTTATTTAGGTGCAAAGACGCTTCGCTTTATAGTGGGAGCACTAAAAACTTATTGAATCGTGAAAGTCTGCATAATGCGGGCAAAGGTTCTAAGTACGTTTGGGCCCATGGTGGCGGAAAGATGGTGTACTCAGAAAAGTTTAAGACTACCGGTGAAGCTCTCAAAAGAGAAGCAGAGGTAAAACGTTGGCCCAAAGCTAAAAAAGAAAAACTTGTTAGTGCTATTTAAAAAGTATCTATATGTAAATAGATACTTTTTTATAATCAGGATGGATTCCGGTCTTCACTACAACTTCGCCAAGGCTTCGTCGGACGGGTCGCAAAGCCTCGTGGAAACCGGAATGACAGACCTTAATTGTTGGATAAATCGTATATCTCTAAAAATAAACTTTTAGTTTAGTGAGGAATGTATGCAGATAGGTGTCTTTTACATAGTCTGTGAATTTACTTATGGAGTTTGTACGGGTTTTTTCTTTACAGCCAGTTGGGCAGAGAAAGTCTATCCCTTTAGCTCGTTCACACTCTAAGCAGGCAATGGTTTGTCTGTGGCAATCTATGTCTATGCAGTTGGTAAACCGTTCGCATGGTGTATTACAAACTATACATCTACCAACTACTTGGTGGCGAGGGTCGTCTGTAAAGAAGCCCATGAGCATTCTTTCATCAAAAACGTAGAGCTTGCCTAAAAAATCTTCGTTAGGGTAACGCTCCATGTAGCTGACTATACCTCCATCTAGCTGATATACATCACTAAAGCCATTGGCGAGCAAGTATCCAGAAGCTTTTTCGCATCTGACTCCACCAGTACACACGGTTACTACCGTCTTATCTTTTAAGTGGGCAAGGGAAGCTATAAATTTAGGCAGTTCGCGAAAATTATCCATGGCGGGCATTATGGATCCTTTAAAGTGCCCGGCTAAGTGCTCGTAAGCGTTTCGCATATCTACTATGTAAAACTCTTTGGCACTATTTATCCAATTATGTAGTTCCGCTGGCGATAACCGCTTGCCTGTAAGTTTATTTGGATCTACATCGCACTCAAGTCCCAGGGCCACAATTTCCGGCTTAACACGCACAAAGCACTTGGCAAAGGCCCTGCCTGTACCGGGGCTTTTCTTTATGTGTGTAGTGGCAAACCTCGGGTCGCTCAAAAACTCGTTTAGGTACAGGTCAATGTTATCTCTAGTACCTTCTATAGTCGCATTAATCCCTTCGCTGGCAATAAGCGTGCGACCTTTTAGCCCAAGCCTATTTTGGAGCTCCATCTGGCTCTTCTGCAGTTGCTTCGGGTTTTCTACATGTACATACTTGTAGAATAGAATTATTTCAAATTGTGATTCTTCTTTAGGCATGTGTATGGTCTTGTCATCCTCGGGCAAGTCTTCGTAGTCCCGGGGATCCAGTATTAATGAAAAGTAAGATAGATTCCGGTCTTCTCTCGCAAAACCTCGTGGAAACCGGAATGACAGATGGTGGAGGGTTACTCCACCCAAAGAAGTAGACTTTTTAGATAGTCGCCTTCTGGGAAATAGAGACTTATGGGGTGGTCGGGGGCTAGTAGATGGTAGCTTAAAATTTTTACGTTGCGTCTTGCATCTTTAGCTGCCTGAAAAATAATGGTTTGGAACATTTGCCTGTCTATGTGTGAGGAGCAGGAGGAAGTGAGTAATAATCCACCGGGAGGGAGTTTTTCTAGTGCCAGTCTATTTAGTTCTCGGTAACCACGGCTGGCGTTTTCTATGTCGCTGGCTCGTTTTGCAAAAGCTGGCGGGTCCAGAATAATAAAGTCAAAATTCTTATCCAGGTTAGTTCTTCCTAGGTAGCTAAACACATCTTCGGAAATTATTTCGTTCTCTGTTGTGGCAAAACCGTTTAATTTCAGATTGGTTTGTGTAAGTGTGGTAGCTTGCTTATCTGTGTCTAGTGAAACTGCCTTTCTAGCTCCCCCAGCTAGCGCATAAACACTAAATCCGCCTGTGTAAGCAAAACAATTTAGTAAAGTTTTACCCATGGCGTGTTGCTTTACTAGTTGGCGCATATTTCGTTGGTCAAGGAATAAGCCAGTTTTTTGTCCGTGCGCAATATCTACAAAAAACTTTAATCCATTTTCCATAACCTCTATGGGCCCTTCCACTTTTCCAATAAGAGCAGCGTTTACATCTTCCAGGCCTTCTTTTCGGCGTGTACTAGTAGAAGATTTTTCGTATATAGCCTTGGGTGATAAACTCTTTGTAAGCGTAGCGATTATTAGTGGTTTAAGACGCTCCATTCCAAGAGTATTTATTTGTACTACTAGTACAGAATCATATTTATCTACTACAAGTCCTGGCAGAAAGTCACCCTCGCCGTTTATCAGACGATAGCAATTGGTGTCTGCGTTTATACTCTGAGTGCGTGTACTAATGGCGTTGTTAATATTTTTGATGATAGTGTCCAGTGGATCCTCTTGCCGGAAGCTTATCATACGGCCCACAATAGATTGGCCACGATTAAAGTACCCATAACCCAAGAAATTATTTAAATAATCGTGTACCGGTAAAATGCTACCATTTTCAAACTCAGGAAAACTAGCTACTGCACCCAAAAAGACCCAAGGATGATGGTTCCTGGCGTGGACTTCTCTGCCTTGTTTTAAATTAACCGCAACTGTGGTCCTTTCCATAAAAAAGCTATAATTACCGAGTAATTATAGCAGTTTTGGTTTGGCGTGGGTAGGCTTAATTAGTTATTTTCTTCGCTATCTTGTTCGTAATTAGACTCTTTTTGCCTATCTTGGATTTTGATTTGTTTTCTTAGTTCTTCGCTACCTTTTGGTGACATGCGTCGTTTGCGGTGCTTTTCCGCTCTACTGGTAAATTCTTTTATAGTGATATCTAAATTTTTTGCTACTTCCGCACGGCCCTTTTTTTCTAGTTTGGTTTTAGTATTTTCTAGATTAAGTATTGCTCTAGATATTTCTCGCTTGGCAAAGTTCTCTTTAGGACTGTCTTCTATTTCTATTTTCTCAGTTTCTGTTGGGGTTGCTATGGGACTATCTAGCTTTGGTGTATCTAGTTTTACTTTAACCGATTTTGTGTCAACTTGTGTGGGGGTTGTCTTAGGATTTTTTGATTCCAATAATTCTAGTTCCTGAAAACGTTTTTCTGCGAATTTAACTTGCAGTCTAGCTTTGGTCTCTGGGTTAGGAGCGAATTTAACTTGGGTATCTTCTACTGTACGCTTGAGTGGGTATAGCTTGTCTCCGGGTAGTGAGCTAAAGGAGGCGTAAGCGGTACCGGAAAGTAGGGCTAGGATGCAGACTGCGGTAACCGCTATGCGCGTAAACATGAACGTCCAAACTAGATTATTTGAAACATCTTTTTCCCGGAATTGAGTCCAAGAGAGATTACTTATAACCTTTTGCTTGATCTTTTCTTTTACGCTTAAAGACAGTAGAGGAATTTGTGACTCCGAATATTTTTTATACTGTTTAATTAGTTCTTCTTGGTTCATAAACTGGAAAATATCTTTTGTAACTGCTTTATTGCTCTATGCTGTAGTACGCGGACTGCAATGCTATTCTTTTTTAACACCTTTGCGGTTTCTTCTACTGAGAGTTCTTGCAAAAACCTGAGTTCTAAAACTTGCTTGTAATTGCCTGGTAAATTGGCTAAGGCTTTTTGTATGTTTGAACTGCGGAAGTTATCGGAAGTTGTTTGACTGGTGTCATCGGTAGCTACTATGTCTAGGTTTGGCTCTAGTGGGGTAGTTTGTGGCCGTCTGTATACTCTCCTAAAGTAGTCATTTATGGTGTTGTGAGCAATGGTGTATATCCAAGAGGTAAAGTTTAGATTTTTTTGCTCTAATTTCGCACAGCCTTGCCAAACCTTAATAAATACCTCTTGGAGTAGCTGTTCTGCCTCTTCTGAGTCGGTAATCTTAAAGCAGATGTATTTGTACAGCCTGTCTGCATATTCATCATACAACAAACCAAAAGCTTGTTCATCACCCGTGCCAGCTTTGGCAACTAAATTGTTTATATAACTATTATCCATACTATATATCGTATATTAAAAATAGTAGTTTCACTAGCTAATATTGGCTAAAATACTCATACCCCCTAGCTTGTTAAGGGATAATATATTTTTACTTGTAGTTAAGGGGGATGTTGGATTGTAACATGTTGGAATCTGGTACGATGTATATGCTGGAGTCGCAAGTATTAACAAAAAGAAAGGGAAAAGTATGAACAAAAATGTAAATAAAATACTGGCACTAGCGTTGGCTATTGGGGTCTTGACTGTACCGGTAAGCGCATATGCCAAGGGCCGGGGTGATGATATGGGTAAGCACAAAGGGCAGGAAAAACACTCCTCTGGTTTAAATGAATTTGGAGTGCAAATGCAGGGTGGGATGGATATGCCGAGTTTGTTTTATAAGGGTACTGTAACTGCTATCTCTGGCACTGGGTTTAGCTTTAAGAATAAAAAGGGAACAGTTTATACAGTTACCACTGGTTCGGCAAAAATTGTCCAAATACCCAATACGGTTATTAGCTTGAGCGGGATTGGAATAAACGATACTGTAGCTATGTCTGGCAACCTCACGGGTAGCACTTTAGATGCTAGCGTGGTATTTGTAACCAAAGCTAACCAGGTACCGGCCAAGACTAAGGGAACTGTGACTGCAGTAAATGGTAGTACGGTCACTTTGCAAACTAAACATAATAAAACCGTTACTGTAAACACTAATGCGAGTACCAACGTAATAAAGTCTGATGGTACTACCGGAACGGTTGCTACTGATGTAGTAGTTGGTGCCAAAGTCAAGGCTAGTGGCCTGTGGGATACTATTTTACACACGCTATCTGCTTGGAATATTACTCTAAAGTAAGTTTGAACAATATAAAAAATGGGTCTTGCCTAGAAGATTTTCCTCTTCTTCAGCACTTTAATGATTAAATCGG
>CAZCTL010000053.1:0-7005 GCA_964501685.1 uncultured Candidatus Saccharibacteria bacterium | reverse complement strand
GTACGTAACATTGCCAATGTTAGGAGACGGGTTCGAGTCCCGTTACCCGCTCCAAAGGAAATGACCTCATCTTTAGATGAGGTCATTTCCTTTATGACGGTACCGCGGACTGTCCCGCCTGCGCGCCGAAGCTTTAGCGAAGGAGGGTTACCCGCTCCAGATAAAAATACGACCGAATAGGTCGTATTTTTAATTTCCCTTCTACAAACTCCCCCATACAATGGTCACCTTCGTGTATGGTCACCTTCGTGTATTAGTGTATATAGGTAAAAAGGACTAAGCTTGCATCGGTTCTATGGCGTGTATAAGCCAGAAAGCCTAAAAGTAGATAGATTTATAAACATAAGTCAAACTTGCCCGACTATTGACAGGGTTTTTAGAGCATTATAGCAAGCAAAAAAACGATTTATGGCTTATATAAAGCTTAATTCGGCAAAATGGACTTGACCAAACGTGCCGAATTATGTATACTCCTTTCATAAGAAGTGCTCCAAAAGAGCGCTTTTATTATTGGCTTACTCATACCGTACCGCTTAAGAGCTAGGCTAATACATTAAAGGTAAAGGATAAAACCCTTACCCAGTCAGAAAGGAGTTAGACCTAAAATGACAACTCCAAAACTTACTTCTAAAATACATATATTAGCCATTAGCTTGTTTGTTCCGATAATTGGTTTAATATTTCCACACGCCAGCCTCGCATCAGAGCCAGTCGCAACTGCTAGTAACACCATTGTGTTTGAGCTTAAACCAAATGCCTTAAACCCGGGCCTAAAGATGGAAGATATTACCAATAACGACGAACTAGTAAATGCCTTACAAGAATATTTGGAAGGCAAAGGTTCTCCTTTGGCACCATATGCCCACCAAATAGTTACCTTACCACAATGGCAACATGCTCTAGGTATAACTTTTGTGGAAAGTAATTATTGTAAACGAGCTGCCAACTTTAACTGTGGTAGCGTGGGTGTCAAACCCGGCCACAAGCAGTGGAGGCAATTCAACACCCCGTTTGATGGTTTTAAAGCTGTAAGCGACTTACTCGAAAAACCACTTTATAAAGATAAGTACAACACTTGTAAGAAAAAACTAAAAGTTTACGTAGTTCCAGGCTCACCCAACTGGTTACGTGGCTGTGAAAAAGTAGAAAAAGAAATGAATGAGCTAGTAGTTAAAGCAGAAATTTCCAGACTAACTAAATTAAATACCCCAGCTACTAATAACATCATCAACAAAGAACTAGCCTTAGCTAACTAAATTTAAATCAATAATACCCCTACATATTATGTAGGGGTATTATTTTGGTGACCGAGTCCCCCTATACAAACAATAAACACTGACATAGGTCAGTGTTTATTGTTTGGTGCCCGAGGAGGGACTCGAACCCTCAATCCTTTCGGCACAACATTTTAAGTGTTGCGTGTATACCAGTTCCACCACTCGGGCCAGGTGCTTGCACTTCGTAGCCTTAGCGAAGAAGTGGAGGTCATGGCGGGATTCGCACCCGCGAATAGCGGTTTTGCAGACCGCCGTGTTAGACTACTTCACCACATGACCATATTATTACAAAGCTACCAAATTATAACGAATTCTGGACACATTGAGCAATAGGGTTAATAGACCTATAGCATAGCCTAGTGATATTTGCCTTGTCATTCCGGCCCCTGAGCCGGAATCCAGATTATTCTGCCTGGATCCCGGATATTTTCCCAGAGCGGAAAATTCCGGGATGACAGATGATGGTTATACAATAAGATCAACGCTAAACAAAAGGACTACCCCTGTCTTTGAGGATAGTCCTTTTTCACAAGCAAAAGCTTATTCAGCTTTAATTTCCTCTGAAATAGCTTCTGCTTCTTCAGTTTTAGCTTCTACAGGAGTTTCAGCCTTTAATGGCTTTTCTTCTAGAGCCTTAAGCGATAGTCCTAGACGGTGGTCACCAGGTTCAATGGAGATAATCTTAAAAGACTTTACGTCACCCACTTTAAGCACACTTTCTGCGTCTTTAATAGCTTCGTGCGATAACTCAGCCAAGTGAGCCAAGCCCTGAATGTCGCGAGATAGTTCCACAAACACCCCAAATGGCATAACCTTAGTTACTTTGCCCTCTACTACCTGGCCAATTTGGTATTGCTTTACTGCCTCAAGCCAAGGATCTGGCTGAAGTTGCTTTATAGAGAGAGAAACACGACCCTTATCTATGCCAATAATCTTAGCTTCTACGCTCTGACCAACTCTAAACAAATCTTTAGGGTTTTCTACCCTCTGCCAAGCTAGTTCGCTAATGTGCGCAAGACCTTCTAGATCGCCAAATTTTACAAAGATACCAAAGTCAACTACACCTGTAACAGTGCCTTTAATTACATCGCCCATCTTCAGTTGAGATAATCTATCTTCAGTTTCTTTTTCAGATACAGCCTTTTCGCTCACAATAAGCTTCTCTTCTTCTGGATCGGCAGTGATAATTTGCACAGCAAAACTGGTACCCACGTAGCTTTGTAAGGCAGAGAATATCTTCTGCTTATCGCCATCTTCCACACGAGGATAATGTTCAAGGTTTAGTTGAGACACCGGTAAGAAACCAAGTACACCGTTTACCTCTACCATAAGCCCGCCCTTATTTGCACCCAAAATCTTAGTGCTCACCACTTCACGAGACTCCATCTTCTCCTTTAGAGACTGCCAAACCCGTTCGTGCCCAGCCTGACGAAGTGATAGCTCTACATTACCATCCTTGTTCTCGCCTTCTACCACAGAAGCAAAAATAGTATCACCAACTTTAAGAGAAGCTAGGGTTGCTTGGTCGTCATAGAGCTCACGCCCCCGTACCACACCAATGCCTATACCTTCTAGGTCTACATAAACCTCGTTCTTGCCCACAGAGAGTAGCTTGCCCTCAACCATATCACCTGTCTTAAGTACCCGTATTTCAGCTCCGCTAGAAATAAGGTCGTCCATGCTACTAGCTTTTTCGGCTAGTGACTCGTCTATGTTTTGTTTAAGTGTATTTACCGCCTGTACTGGTGCTACACCAGTATCATCTTGTCCAAGTTCGTTACTCATATAAGTTTAGTCTTGTAATTTATGAAAATAAAAACCACGCAACGGAATAAGTGTGTGCCTGGGTTAAAAAGTAGCCATAAATTAGTTACAAATCAAAGGTGCTTATGCTAAGACTCATTTGGAAATTAATAATTAAGATTCCGCAATCTGCGGAAAGCACCTACCAAACAAGCCTACACAGTATACAACAATCTGACCCACCAAGCAAGCCAAAAAACCTTCTTCAAATAAGACATAAAATACATTAAATTCTTTGCATCTCTTACCACAAAATGATACAATATAATCACTAAATATAGATATTTCGGATTCGTGGATATTCGTAGATTCGCATGAATTTCCGCCATAGGCGGACCAGCCATCGGCTGGCGTAATTTTAGATCAGCATCGCACTATGCATATTCAATACCTAGGCCTCTCCAGTTTTAAACTTACAACTAAAGAAGCTGTAGTAATTATCGATCCATACAGTAAAGAGTCGGGGATAGCCTCTCCCAGAGGAATTGTAGACGTACTCATATTATCCGAGCCCAAAAACTCTCTCTATAGTAGTTATAGTTCGCTTTCCGGAGAGCCGTTTATTATAGGCAGTCCCGGAGAATACGACGTAAAAGGAGTAACTGTTACCGGAATACCGCTACTTCAAAACGAAAATTATGTAACTGTGTTCTTAATAGAAAGCGAGGGAGTAAAAATCCTAAATCTTACTCATATCCATAATTTCAATATTTCAGAAGATGAACTTGAAGACTTGGGCGATATAGACATTTTAATCCTCCCAGTTGGAGGCAACACCGTACTGGATGCAAGCACTGCGGCTAAAATAGTCAACCAGGTAGGAGCCAAAATGGTAATCCCATCGCACTTTGCCACCGAGGGAATAAAGCTTAAATTAGATGATGTTTCTAAATTTGTAAAAGAAATGGGTGGCAAGGCCGAAACTTTAGACAAGATTATAGTAAAACAGAAAGATTTTACTGACAGCGAAGACACTAAGGTAGTTATACTCACAGTTTGACAACAACGGACTAGTAATATTGATGTTGACGTATCCTCATAATTCATGACTCAATACTCATAACTCATCATTGCCTATGACAACAATACAAAAAATCCAAAACCTACCAGAAAACAAGCGAGAACAACTTTTGTGGGTTATAGTTCTAACTACTTTTATACTCCTAGTTGGACTGTGGATCATTACTAGCCAAATACCCAAGAATCAAAAATCCCCTCAAGATTTCTTTATCGCCATCCAAAAAAAGGCCCTTCAAGCCAAGGCGGGCTTTGGTAAATAGTTTTGAGACTTAGAGACTCGTAGAAACTTGTGGAGATAAATTGTCCCATTCAACAATCTCTTAGTCTCAATTAGTCTCTACTAGTCTCTTCCTAAATTTTTGTAATTTAAACATTATGGCAAACATAGATTCAGACGTTCCAGCAACCGGTAACATTGGCAACATTCGTGCACGCACCATAGAAAGTGAGATGCAGGACTCGTATTTGAGTTATGCCATGTCTGTTATTGTTGCACGTGCCTTACCAGACGTAAGAGATGGTCTTAAACCAGTCCACAGACGCATCCTATATGCCATGCGCAGTATGGGCCTACGTCCAAGCGCCAAAACTACCAAATCTGCCAAAATAGTTGGTGAAGTGTTGGGTAAGTACCATCCTCATGGTGATGTAGCTGTATATGATTCCATGGTCCACATGGCCCAAGAGTTTGCCATGCGCTACCCCCTGGTTAAGGGCCAGGGTAACTTTGGCTCTCTAGACGGAGATGGTGCTGCCGCTATGCGTTATACCGAGGCTAAAATGACCCCCATAGCCGAAGAGCTCTTGGCGGACCTAGAAAAAGAAACTGTGGACTTTAGAGACAACTACGACGCCACAGAAAAAGAACCAGTGGTGCTACCTGGAAAAATTCCACAGCTCCTTTTAAACGGCACGCTAGGTATTGCCGTGGGCATGGCCACTGATATCCCGCCTCACAATTTAACAGAAGTTACAAACGCAGTAGTGCACTTAATAGAAAACCCAAGCGCCACCGTGGAAGACATAGCCGATATTATTACCGGACCAGATTTTCCTACCGGAGGTATAGCCTACGATGTATCGGCTATTAAAAACGCCTATGCCACTGGCCGAGGAGGCATTGTGGTGCGGGGTAGAGCGGAGATAGAAGAAAACAAGAATGGTACGTTTAGAATAATTATTACCGAAATCCCATACCGCGTAAACAAAGCTACTCTGCTAGAAAAAATTGCCGACTTAGTTAGGGACAAAAAACTAGAAGGCATAAAGGACGTACGCGATGAGTCTTCTTCTGGTATCCGCATTGTGGTGGATCTAAAAAAAGAGGCTCTACCAAATAAGATATTAAACCAACTCTACTCTTACACCCAACTGCAAGATACTTTTCATCTAAACTTAACCACTTTGGTAGACGGTATTGAGCCCCATGTACTCAACATTAAAACCGTACTAGAAGAGTTTATAAAGCACAGGCAAATTGTTGTGCGCAGGAGAACAGAGTACGACTTAAGAAAAGCCAAAGAACGCGCGCACATCTTAGAAGGCTTATCTATAGCGCTTGACCACATAGACGAAGTAATTGCGGTAATCAAGAAAAGTCCAACCAAGGAAGAGGCTCACGCGGCCTTAATGAAAAAGTTCAAGCTGTCCGAGCTACAAGCTACAGCCATCTTGGAAATGCGCCTGCAAACCTTGGCAGGCCTTGAACGGAAGAAGATAGAAGACGAGCTGGAAGAAAAACGAAAGCTAATTGCGCGCCTTGAAGACCTACTTGCACATCCAAAAAAGATTCTAGGCATTGTAAAAGATGAAACCATGGAGATGCGAGACAAATATGGCGACGAGCGCAGAACGCAGATAGTTAAAAACGCCGTGGGTACTTTTGTGGCAGAAGATCTTATTCCAGAGAACCAGATGATTGTAACCATTACTCAATCTGGTTACGTTAAAAGACTTTTGCCAGACACCTATAAGCAACAAACCAGGGGTGGTAAAGGTGTAATTGGTCAATCCTTAAAAGAAGAAGATGTAGTAGCAAAACTCATCTCCGCCAACACTCACGACGATATTTTGTTCTTTACCAACAAAGGCCGTGTATTCCAAACAAAAGTTTACGAACTCCCAGAAGGCTCTAGGACAAGCAAGGGCCAAGCTCTAGTAAACTTCTTGCAACTAGGCGCAGGGGAGACCACCACTGCAGTACTCACATTTTCTAAGAAAGATGATGCTAAGTTCCTGAGTATGGCTACAAAAAAAGGGTTAATTAAGAAAGTTGCCCGCGAAGAATTCGCCAAAGTTCGCCGTAGTGGCATGATAGCCATAGGCCTTAAAGAGGGCGATGAGTTAAAGTGGGTAGAAACCACCGGTGGCGATGACCAAATAATGCTCTCCACCGAGAATGGCCAAGCTATTCGCTTTAAAGAAACCGATGTCCGTGCCATGGGCAGAACCGCTAGTGGGGTAACTGGCATGCGAGTCCGTAAGGGTGATGACATTATCTCCATGGACGTTATTCGTAAAAACCTGGATGTAAAGAATCAAGAAGTACTGGTAGTAACCGAGTTTGGTTTAGGCAAAAAGAGTCCGCTTGCAGATTATAAGATTCAGAAGCGTTCCGGCAGCGGCATTAAAACCGTTAAAATTAGTCCAAAGACTGGAAAAATTGTAGCCATGTACATTCTAGACGCCAAAGAAGAACATGACCTGGTAATTATTTCGCGCCAAGGACAAACCATTCGCACCTCCCTAAACGCTATCTCCACCCTCGGTCGTGCCACCCAAGGTGTAAGAGTTATGAAACTCGACCCCGGCGACTCGGTAGCAAGTGCAACAATTATATAAATTAGTGGAAAGTGCAGAGTGAAAAGTGAATAGAACAAACAATTCAAAAACCACCCAGTTGGGT
>CAZCTL010000052.1:0-7169 GCA_964501685.1 uncultured Candidatus Saccharibacteria bacterium | reverse complement strand
CTTATTTGTCGGAGCGGTCAAGGTGTGTGCATTGTGGCAAATAAATTCAAAGGCGTGAGAGCGGGGCTGGTTTGGAATGTTAAGGAAGCTAAGGCTAGTAGAAACGACGACCATACCAACATACTTTGCTTGCCAAGTGATTACATCAACTTTACCGAAGCACGTAACATTGTAAAAACCTGGCTAGACACCGCATGGTCTCGTGACAAACGTCACGTGCGTAGAGTGAATAAAATTAGTAAACTAGAAAAATAATTTCTAATACCTAATTTCTAATGTCTAATTCAGAACAAGGTATTAATTAGGTATTTAGTTAGATATTGGGAATGAGATATTATTTATTTCCGATATGGCAATAATCGTTCCGGCAATTTTAGAGAAGACCAAGGAAGGCTTTGAAACAAAAGCTAGAAGTTTTGAACGTATCTCGGGCGTGGAAAGAATTCAGGTTGACTTTTGTGATGGGCTGTTTGTACCGAGTGTGACCGTGGAGGTAAAGGACCTTGATGTACTAAATCCAGCTTTTGAGTGGGAAGCACATTTGATGCTTAAGGCGCCGATGGACTTTTTTGAGTACCAAATAGCCGGTTTTACTACTATAATTATTCATTTTGAGGCATTTATAGATAAGGTTCAACTGGGCAGGGAACTACGGAATATCCATTCTTTAGGGCTTAGAGCTGGTTTGGCTGTGAATCCAGAAACCGAGCTGAGCCAGTTGTCGCATTATGCAGACGTGGTGGATCAGTTTACTGTGCTGGGAGTGTATCCTGGGAGCCAAGGGCAAGATATTATCCCAGAAGTATTTGACCGCATTAAAGGTCTGCGTAAGTTGCTTCCGCGTGCTATAATTGAAGTGGACGGCGGAGTAAGAGCGGACAATATTCAGAAAATTACAGAAGCTGGTGGAGACGTAGTAGTGGTGGGATCGGCTCTTGCCGGCGACCCAGACTGGGATTTTGAAAGACTCCGTGATGCTGTGTCAAAATAAATATGAATCCTTTTAACTTGTTGGAAACAGAATTGAAGTACAAAGCAAATGATATTCGGCAGGATATTATTGCCATGCTTTTGGAGGCAAAGAGTGGGCACTCGGCCGGGCCTTTGGGTTTGGCCGATGTGTTTACCGCTTTGTACTTTAATGTTATAAATCATCATCCAGAAGATCCTACTTGGAGCGGGCGAGACAGACTAGTGTTGTCGTGTGGGCATAATTGTCCGGTGCTTTATGCTACTCTTGCCGAGGCTGGTTATTTTCCAAAAGAGGAACTAAAGACCTTGCGGAAACTTGGTACCAGATTGCATGGGCATCCGCATAACTTGGTCTTACCCGGGATAGAGACCTCTAGTGGCCCACTGGCCCAAGGAACGAGTCAGGCAATTGGTATTGCTTTGGGACTCCAAATGGACCACGCTAGACAACGGGTGTACTTAATTATGAGCGACGGCGAGCAAGACGAAGGGCAAACTTGGGAAGCGGTTATGTTTGCAGGGAGCAAGAAACTGCATAATATTACTGCCATAATTGACCGCAATAACATTCAAATAGACGGCTACACGGAAGACATAATGTCACTAGAAAATTTACGGGCAAAATACGAAGCATTTAACTGGCATGTGTTAGAAGTGGATGGCCATAATTTGCAAAGCATTATAGACGCGTGCAACGAAGCCAAAGCAATTTACGAACGCCCCACAGTAATTATCGCCCACACCATTCCTGGTAAAGGCGTAGACTATATGGAAAACGATTACCGCTGGCACGGTGCTCCACCGGGTATACAGGATTTTCCCGGCGACCCACCCAAAGCAGAACAGGGAAAGATTGCAATTAATGAATTACGCACCCTGCGCGGGCAAATTCAAAGTGAGCATGAATAAGCTTGCATAAATATGTGTACCAATTGACACAAAAGTGCATATAGTGTATTATGAATCTATGAGAACAACTATTTTATTCAAACCTGTAACTTTTCAGAAAGTTGCTACCATAAAAGCCAAAACCGGCAAGAGTCTTTCAGATGTGGTTAATGACCTGATTGAGCAAGCCTTACACGCACGAAAACAGCCAAATTATACTAAATTTAAAGTGAAGACCCAAGGGTTAGGAGTGTACCCGCATTTGGATTATTCTAAAATCCACGACCTACTGGATTACGCTGAAGGAGAAGACAGAAAATGGTAATCCTGGATGCCAATATTTTAATATTTAGTTTTAATCATGAGGCCATTGAACATAAACCATGCGCTTCTTGGCTGAAAGGAACCACTAAGGCAGGCACGAGCATGGGGCTACCATGGGTAAGCATACTGGCTTTTTTACGAGTAACGACCAATCCAAAACTCTCGCCAAAGCCTACAAGTATGGACCGAGCCGTGGAGTTTATTGATTCTTTGTTGGACAACGAAAACTACAGAATTATTGAAGCTAGTCAGGAATCGTTTTCAGTTTTTGCCAAGCTGTGCGCGCAAGTTTCAGTTACTCCCAAACTATTTACAGATGTTTATTTAGCGAGTTTGGCCTTGGAAAACCAAGCAACTTTAGTTTCTACGGATTTTGATTTTGCCAAGTTTGTGCCGGCGGGATTAAATTGGTTCAATCCATTGGCAAAGGTAAGTAACAAGCGAACATGAGTGATTCATTTAACACTATGCGTAGATATTTTCTTTTTGTTTTTGTGGTGGTAGCAATCGTCATTAGTATTATTATGTTAAGAGCTTGGTATGTAAATGGGAATCCAGCATCGCTTTCTATTAGTCGTCAGGTCGTCAAAGTTTTAGCAAGCGATCAAACATGTGTCGTAGATGAAGACTGTACAACTGTATCAACTATTTGTAGTAGTTGTGAATGCGGGGAGCCTGTAAATATAAAAATGAAACAAAAATATTCGAATCTGTGGCAAAATCAGTGCAAGGATTATTCCGGCGGAGTATGTGATTTTAGTTGTAACAAATCGGTGTGGTGTCTGGATAACAAATGTGTTTTGGCTAGATAGAAATAATCTATTTATCTTAATAATCCTAATAAAATTTTATGGAATTTATTTTATTTTTGGCGGTTGTAGGTTTGTTTTTCTACATGCGGGATATATCTGGGAGGTTGTATAAGATAGAGCGTTCTCTTAAAAATGAACGTATAGTTGAGTCTACACAAGTAAAGACATCGTTAGTTGCTAAAGAAGCATCTACGTCTTCAACTTCAGATATTCCAGAGTTTCATCCAAATACTTCCGCAACTTCGGGTCTACATGCAAACGTGAGCGACATAAGCCCAGCGCAGTGGGTGGGTGGTGTGGGTGTGATAGCTTTGGTGTTTGGTTTGGCATTTTTCTTTAAGTACGCCATTGACCAAGGGTGGATAAGTGAATGGACGAGGCTTAGTTTAGGGTTTACAGTGGGCGGACTTTTGCTCTTACTTGGAGATTTATGGAAAACAAAATTTGCCAAATATTCACAGGTGCTAACTGGTGGTGGTTTGGCAATATTATATTTTACAGTGTTTGCCAGTTTCCAATATTATCACAAAATTGACCAGCCAATTGCTTTTTTGATTGCGGTTATAGTGTCTTTTCTAGGAATTGTATTGTCTTATAGACAAAATTCTAAAACTCTAGGTGTGTTGTCCGTTTTGGGTGCCTACCTTTCTCCGGTATTAGTAAGTTCTGGGCAAAACCAGCAAATTGCTTTGTTTGCATACCTAACTATTGTAAATGTAGGTGTGCTACTTATGTTGTTAAAGAGTTATTGGACAGAATTATTATTTGTGGCCATGTTAGGTACAGGTATAGATTTTGCAATTTGGGCTTTTGATTTCTCTAAAGCTAGTAACACAGGTGTGAGTTTAGCCTTTTTACTGTTCAATTATTTGCTGGTAGTACTTCTTACTGCGATTATTTTCCGTAAAATTCATGACGCAGGAAAGATGCAACCCCAAACAGATACTCACTTAGGTATTTTTTACACCATATTTGGGTTGTTTATATTTGGGACAGTAACCGCATTGCTTTTAGAGTCCTTTAGAATTTATATTGCCCCTGTTATGTTGCTGTTTGGTGTAATTACCTACTTGTCTTACGCAGTTTTGGATAGACTAGACTACCACAAGATAAATTTTCCCATGTCGTTTGTTGGCGCAAAGTTTTTGGTGGCAGCTGTTATGTGGCAGTTTGTTGGCATGACGGAAAATATTTATCTACTCGCCTTAGCTATTTTGGGTGTGGGGGTGGGTATTGCGGTTAAACGTAAGGATTTGCGTGTGTGGGGGCTGGTATTGCTTTTGGTTGTGGCTTGGAAAGTAGTGTTTTCAGATTTCCACTTGGAACCGCATGTGCTTATCTTCAATGCTAGATTTATGACGGAGATTTTAATAGTCGTAACATTACTGATACTTGCTTGGGTCTATGAGAAAACTCGGGTGACAGGAGATAAGTTACAAGTTCCAAGCGTACTTAGAGTTGTGGGGTCAGTCTTGCTTTGGGGGGCTGTATCACAGGAAATAGTTGCAAATTTGAGCAACTATGAATCTGCAAATGTACGCAACTTGTCGCTTAGTGTGTGGTGGATGGTGTACGCGGTCATTTTGAGTATAGTAGGAGGGCTGAATGGCATGCATATACTACGCAAAGTAGCGGCTGTTTTGTTTGGCGTAACTGTCTTAAAAGTGTTTTTGTCCGATGTGCAGGAACTGGAACTTGGCTACAGAGTCGTGTCATTTATTTTGCTTGGCATAATTTTACTGATAGTCGCTTTCTTCTATCAGAAAAACAAAGATAAGCTGGTCCATTTTTGGAGTGAAGAGACGATTGAAAAGCAAATACCTAATTCCTAATATCTAATTTCAAATGTTTAAGATAAATTTAAACCCAAAAATTGGACAAGCAGACATAGAACAAGTGCCTACGCGGAACGGTTTTGGCGAGGGGTTAATGGAGCTTGCCAGAGAAAACGACAAAGTGGTGGTGCTTACTGCTGACTTAGCGGAAAGCACTCGCGTTTTGGACTTTTCTAAAGCTTTTCCAGAACGGTTTATTGAGTGTGGAGTGGCAGAGCAAAATATGATGGGCGTAGCGGCGGGTTTGGCGCTTTATGGCAAAATTCCATTTGCTACGAGTTATGCCACTTTTAGTCCAGGGCGTACTTGGGATCAGTTACGAGTAAGCGTGTGCTATAGTCAAGCAAATGTAAAAGTTATAGGTTGCCACACCGGCGTATCAGTCGGACCAGATGGCGCGACGCACCAAGCTTTGGAAGACATTGCCATTACTCGGGTATTGCCCAACTTAACCGTGGTAGTGCCGTGCGATTCTGTCCAAGCTAAACAGGCAACTATGGCAATTGGTAATATGGTTGGTCCGGCTTACTTGCGCCTTACCCGCGAAAAAACCCCGGTCATGATAACAGAAGATGTGTCATTTGAGATTGGCAAAGCGCAGGTTTTTAGAGAGGGAACAGATGTGGCCATCATCGGGAGCGGTCCAGTGCTGTATAATGGTTTGCTTGCGGCTATTGCGTTAGAAAAAGAAGGTATAAGCGTTATGGTGGTAAATAACCATACCATTAAACCAATAGATTCTGAAACCATCATCATGGCCGCAAAAAAGTGCGGAGCTGTGGTAACTCTGGAAGAGCATCAAGTAATGGGCGGGGCAGGGAGTGCGGTCGCAGAAGTATTGGCAAAAAACTATCCCGTACCCGTAGAAATGCTTGGCGTCCAAGACCACTTTGGCGAATCCGGCCAGCCAAACGAGCTAATTGAGAAGTTTGGCATGGGAGTTGGCGCAATTAAAGAAGCGGTTAGGAAAGCAGTAAGCCGTAAGCAGTAGAGCAGTAAGCAAAATAGCATGGCAACTATTAAGACATTTAAAGATATAATCGCTTGGCAGAAATCACACGAGCTGACGTTGATGGTTTACAGATTAAGTGATAAATATCCTAAGACCGAAATATTTGGTCTAACTAGCCAGAGCAGGAGATGTGCGGTTTCTGTACCCTCAAATATCGCAGAGGGGTATATGAGAAAGTCTCGCGCTGATTGCTTAAATTTTTACAGAATCGCCGAAGGGTCACTGGAGGAGCTTAAGTATCAGTTGCTATTAGCGAAAGATTTACATTATATTACAGTTGAGGCATATAACCATGCTTTTGATTTGGCGGAGGAAGTTGGTCGTTTAATTAATGGTTGGAAAAAAGTTCAAAGATAATTAATCCTTGCTTATAGCTTACTGCTGTATTGCTTATTGCTATTTTATGTTACTAAGACCAAAATACGACATTATATCTATTGGTGACCCGGTTATAGATTCCTTTTTGTTTGTGGACGATATAGAAGTATCTAAAGACGGACTACGCGCCAGTTTTAATTGGGGCGATAAATTGCCGGTGCAAAAGTTTTATAAGTCAGTCGCGGGGAACGCTTCCAACAACGCCATTGGTTCAAGTCGTTTAGGTTTGAAGACGGCTTATTTTTGCATAGTCGGGGACGATGTGGGCGGTCGGGAAATAAAACACCGCATGACTAAAGAGGGCGTGTCTACGGAATATATAGTTATGGACAAAAAACACGGTACGAACTTTCACACTGTGCTTTCACACGGCGGAGAGAGGACTATTTTTGTGTATCACGAACATCGGCACTACCATTTTCCCAAATTAGCTAAAACTAAGTGGGTGTATTTGACCAGCATGCCGGAGGGCTTTCAGAAAATATATAAACCTTTAGTAGAATATTTGGACAGAAATAAAGTTAAACTTGGTTTTAATCCCGGTACATATCAGCTCAAGGCTGGTATAAAAATTAATAAACCTGTGCTGGAGCGCACGGAAGTTTTATCCGTTAACGTAGAAGAAGCCCAGCGCTGGGTGGGGGACGACACCCGTGATCCGGAAGAGCTTTGCAAGCGTCTGCGAAAGCTTGGGCCAAAAGCAATAGCTTTGACCGATGGACGAAAAGGCGCGTACTCACACAGCGAAGAAGGTTTTTTTTACTGTCCGGAATTTCCCGGGCCAAGAATTGAGGCAACTGGTGCAGGGGACAGTTTTACTACCGCTTATATTGCTGCACTCATTTACGGCAAAACCCACGCTGAAGCTCTTGCGTGGGGGCCGGTAAATGCTGGTAGCGTAGTGCAAAAAGTTGGTCCCATAGACGGCCTATTAGACAGGCACCAAAT
>CAZCTL010000051.1:0-7207 GCA_964501685.1 uncultured Candidatus Saccharibacteria bacterium | reverse complement strand
GGATTCCGGGATGACAGATAGGAGATTATGGAAGAGTCCTATTATAAAGTTCTTATATTTAGAGCTTATGATAACAAGATCCTACAGATATGGCACACCTTTTGGGAACTGTTTTATATCTTGGTCACTGGTAATAGTAAGCTTAAAAACAGATAACCCACGGGACTGGTAAAAGTTAGCACTTATTGGATGCAATGCACCACCCACCACCCAATACACAGTTGGGTTTCTCTTAGATCTAACTAGCGCGCCCTCTGCCGGAGGCAAAAATTGCCCTGTAAGCCAAGAATTAATCTCTCCATCACTTAAAGTAAATACCCGGTCAAACCTCAAACCCCTATCTAAAAAAACTTGACTGGTTATAGGCATTTTAAGACCATTTATAATCCAATAGACAGTTGGATCGGCCGCCTTTTTAACTAATGTACCATCGGCTGGTGGGGCATACTGGCCAAGAGGAAACTGTGTCACTTGGGACAAATACACAATTTTTGTGGACACTCCACCAAAACGCTGTTCGCGCACAAAGCTACTCAAAAGTAAACGCTTTCCACCACTTATAACAAATACCTCTCCAGACTCAGCAATTTGTACCACTTCACCATCTTTAATCTGTTCGGGTAAAATTTTGTTGGACACACTAGCCACCGCATCTACTCTGCCTGACCCAAGCTTGCCTTGGCAAGAGCCTGCACATTGAATAAGGTTATTTTGATCGATATTTTCAGCGGTAGTAATAATCTGGTCACGAATTTGTTTGTTTGTAGCTTCTGGATAGAGCGATTTTATTAGTACTGCTAGGCCACTCACAAAAGGAACCGCTAGAGAAGTACCTGAAGCATAGGCGTAGGAATTTGGCGCTAGAGCTCTAGTAATTGGATCTCGACCAATTGTGGATAAAATTCTTTTACCTGGAGCAGACACATCTACACAACTTTTCCCGTAATTGGCAAATCCAGGTTTCTGATCATTACTATCTAAGTCCGTGACACCCAGAATCATATTTTCACCATTGTCGTCACAGATGGGAAATACAGGATCTTCATCTAAATCTTTGCCCACTAGCGCAGTATCATTGCCCGCTGCCGCAACTATTACCACATTGTGTCTATAAGCGTAAGTGATGCTATTTGCGAGTTCCAAATCTTGGCCAAACCCAACACCACCCAAACTTAAGTTTATAATGTTGGCTCCATGGTCTGTAGCCCATAAAATTGCTTCTGTAACATCTTCAGACGTACCATTACCACTGGCATCAAGTGCCTTTAAGGGCATAAGACTTACTTTCCAATTTGCTCCTACAACCCCTATACCATTATTGGCAGTAGCACCTAAGACGCCCGCAACTAAAGTGCCATGTCCATTGTCATCCGAGTTCTCTCCAATAGCAACTGGCACGTTATCAATAAAATTATATCCAGAAACAAAATTACTTCGAGCCAGATCTTCGTGTGTTTGGTCTATCCCAGTATCAATTACAGCCACAACAACACTACTAGACCCAGTAGTTTTATTCCAAGCATCTATAAATTTTGCCCTAGCCAATCCCCATTGCCTATCTATATTTTGTATGCTATCAGTATATCCAGGATCTGCAGAAGCTAAACTAGCAGAGAGTTCAAAAGCAAATACTGGCACTACAACCGCACCAAAAATAACAGCGCAGGCAAATAATCCTGTGAAAAACTTTAGCATCATAGTAATTTTAGATTGTCTACAATATTAGCACTTACACATTTCAAAGGTCACCTTTGCGTAGAACTAACATCTAATATTGAACAACTGTGCCGTTATTTGCAAACATTAGTTATAGAATAATTTGCCTGAGCAAGGGTGACCCTTGAAATGGTCTACTCTATAAGTTCTAACATATTGCACTACTTAGATATAACGCAAGATATCCAAGTTTGTTACGAACCTCATTAATCCCGCATAGCTACTTATACTTTCCCATCCACAAATTCACACGAACCTCTAAAATTTCCAGTAACATATGCACCATACCAGAAAATTTCACATTACTCGCACCATCATTTACCCAAGTGACTGGAGCTTCTTTTATTTTTAGTTTAAGTTTTCTAGCAATAGCCAAAATCTCCACGTCAAATGCCCACCGTTCAATAGTTTGCTTGGGAAAAATTTTTACAGTAGCCTCAGAGGTAAAAGCCTTAAAGCCGCACTGTGAATCCGTAACTCCCAATGGCACTAAAGTATGCACGATAAACCGAAACACCCCGCCTAAGAAATCACGGATAAAGCCTTGATGTACTTTAATGTTCGCACCCTCAGTTCTTCTTGAACCAACAACTATATCGTAACCGGCTTCAAAATAGGGTAAAAAGGTTTTTATATGGTCAATGGCGGTAGAACCGTCAGCATCCATAAACATACGCACATCACCCGTAACCGCCAACATGCCTTGTTTGACCACTGCGCCCTTACCCTTATTTATTTGGTTATGAATAACCCGCAAATTGGGCATACTCGGAACCATTTTTTGTACCACTTCCGCGGTACCATCCTTGGAGCCATCTACCACCACTAAAACTTCCGACTCGTACGGTTGTTGCTCTAAAAATGTCTTAATTTCCTCTATGGTTTGACCAATTCTTTCTGCTTCCTTGTAAGCAGGAATAACGACGGATAATTTTTTCATACAATTTGATAATTACACCTGTATTATACCACAAAATTATAATACAAAAATTCGACGACGCATTAAACTTCACAACTTAAGAATCTATATCTTTTTTCTAGATGCGAATCGCGTACTCGCGCCTGAGCCAGATAGAAAAAAGATATAGGTTCTAACCAATTCGCTAACCTATTACTTACTCCCAAGCCGACCGAACAATTTCTTCTAGTGAACTATGCTCAGTTACAAAACCCAGCTCTTGTTTAATCTTGTCCACTCCTGCCACAAGCATAGCATCATCCCCTGCTCTTCTAGGTCCAATCTGCATGGGTACCATACGACCAGTAACTTCGGTTGCAACTTGTACAACATCGTGAATACTAGCACCCTTGCCACTACCAATATTGTAAATGTTAAAGTTTTCTTTTGGGTCGGTGGCAAGCGCTACTAAATGTGCTCTTGCTATATCCTGCACGTGTACATAGTCCCTAACGCATGTGCCATCATGAGTGTCCCAGTCACCACCATTTACAACTAACTGCTCTTGACTACCTCTTGCTACATCTAAAACTATAGGTATTAAATGAGATCTGTGATGAGTATCTAAGACTCCAAACTCCTCAATTTTACCAGCAACATTAAAATAACGAAATACAGTAGCAGTTAGCTTTCCACTCAGAGTAAAATATTCTACCACTTTCTCCGCCAATAATTTACTTCTTCCATACGGGTTATTTGGCGCGCAAACAGCCTGCTCAGATATTGGCACCACACTCTGTGAGCCATATACTGCCGCGGTAGAAGAAAACAATAAGCGCTTCACGCCAGCCTCTTGCATCGCACTTAAAAGCTTCACTGTTCCAAGCAGATTTACATCTAAATACTCAATTGGTTTTTCCACTGATTCTTCAACTTCAAGCAAAGCGGCCAAGTGTGCTACCGAATCAATTTCATACCCAGCAAATACATCCCTAAGTAAATTAATATCACGCACATCCCCTTCAATAAAAGTAACACCATCTGGCACATGCTCCCTGCGTCCAGTACATAAGTTATCTAAGACCACTACTTTATACCCCCCTTCCAGCAACAGCCTCACCACATGCCCACCAATATAGCCAGCGCCACCAGTCACCAATATCGTCTGAGTTTGCTGTTTGGTTGTAGGAATAAGACTTGCCAAAGACTCTGGCGCGCCTGCACTACCCTTGCCCGCCAAAAGCGCAGAATAGGCTTCCACACTCAACACCACCGCTTCGGGTGCTTCGCCTACATTTAAAATCATACCTCCACCCCGGAGCTTCGCCTCTGCTAATAACTCAAGTAATAATTTCTCATCCATAGAGCTACGTGTCTCTCCACTTTTAAGTGGCCTTAATAAATAAAATAAACAAACCTAAAAGCTTGTTGGTTTGTTTTTATATTGGAAATCTTTATTTGTATTTCGTCCTACTTTTACTATATCACACTCTTACCCACACGCAAGTTTGCATCAAAAAAGAGAACTTTTAAAAAGTCTCTTTTCACTAACAAGTAAATCGTATAAGAGTAGGAACACGGCCTGTTTCCCTAGATGCGAATCGCGTACTCGCGCCTGAGCCAGATAGGGAAATTGGACGTGTTCCAAGATGCATAAACAACAAAACTACTTAAATATTAACTGTTTTATTTTCTTGTTTCCAAAAATCAGAGCTCCTAAAACAAATAATAAACCAAAAGTCAAGGCACCTAGAGCATTTGTGTTACCACCCACCTTAGGGGCTACATATGTAATAACGCCAGCCGATGACCGCACATTCACTTTTACCTCATTACCGTAGGTAGTTGCTAATACAAAGCTATATGGAGGCAAATTGTACTTTACCCGCACTCGCACTTGCTGTGTAATGCTACTACCGGGGGTAATATTTACAGCTGGGTAACTAATTGTATTGCCACTTAAACTTCCGCCTCCAAAATCCACTACATCTGCAAGCGGTAGAACACCGGACAGATCTACTTTAACCACATAACCATTTTCAACAATACTTCCAGCATTAGTAGCTGTAAACTTGTAAGTTAGAAAATCTTCGCGACCGGCTGAAACTACAGTCCCACTTACATTCTTTGTATCGTTTATTACAGTTAAACTAGGGCGCATATTATTGGCTACCACACTAGAAGTTACAGCAGTAGAACTATTTGAAATATAACCACAAGCCGTGCTTGTAAAACTCTGGCCATTCGTACTTACTATGGCAGTATTGCATTGTGTATTACTGGTTACACTACTTTGAACTTGCATGGTATAGCGTACGTCTACCACACCATTATTTTCCAAGTTTAATATTTGCAAACCAGTACTATCCAATCCGCCCGTAGCAACTCTACTCACCGAAATGTTACTACGATTTCCAAGTCCGGAAGATGCGGCATCAGCAACTATAAGCGTCCCAAGATTACCACCACTAGTATTGACTACCCGTATAATATACTCTAACGTATCACCTATCCTAGCATTTGTGCTTCCAGCCAGAACGCTATTCTGGGTAACATTCCTGACTTGTTTAGTCACACTCACTAACTGCGTCTCAGCTTTGGCCACTTGTGCAGATGCCACAAAAACAACAGCAAAACCAAGAAATAGTAACTTTTTAAACATAAAATAATATATTTAATAATTCATATTATCTTATGCCTTCGCCCTACCATTGTCAACAAAAAAAACGCTAAGCATCTTGTGTACACCAGATGGGCATCTTCCCGAAGACGCCCATCAAATCTCCAATTCTCTTATGCCAACCCCGCCACCCTATAAAAACGACCACCAACGTGAATGTCAATGGTCAGTTATGGCATAACTTAGTATAAATTAATTTCTTGGTCGTTTATTTACTGGGATAATGTTTGGATTAGACTCCTCTATAGATGTATTTCTAGTTAACCTAGGCACATCTTTTTGTAGGTCTCTGCCAGATTCATTATCACTAGCTTTCCTAGAAAATCCAGATAAATTCTCTTTGGGCAATTGTTGTACTAATCTTGAGCTAGGATTTTCTAAACTTAATTCTACAACTAACAATTTTACATTATCCTCAAATCCATGATATGCAAGTTTATGTGATTGCTTTAGATGTTGCCCATCTATAGTATCTACTTCATATACATTCTTAACTGTATTAAAAGCAAAACCTAGATGCGCTACATTCTTTTCCATTTTTTCTCGTTGTCTTCCCGCCGTGAATACATATTCCACCTTAATCTCTCCTCTGGGTAAACCCGCAGCTTTTGCTGCAGATTGTTCTACTTTTTTTCTAACTTGGCCCCTGCCCGCCTCAATCCCCGCCCGAATCAAACCACCCAATATTCCACCACCACCCACATTACTTACAGGTGCAGAAGCGCGATCAACAGCTTGACCTGCTTCAGCGCGAACTCTTTGATCCACATTGGACTCCCTAGGTTGAGTAGTATTCACACTGCCAAACTCAAGAGTTACATTCTTGTTAGCAATGTTGTGTTGCGGGTTAGAAATATATTTCTCTAACATTTCCTCAATAATAGATTCGAGCCTGCCTCCATTTACTACTTTTACCTGAGCACTGGTAACAACTTCAGGAGACTCTTGATGAGACACTCGGGAAATCTCTCCGTGCCCAACACCAGCTCCTTTTGGTCTTTGAGTTTGAGCAAGCAAATCTTGCGCACCGCCAAGCAAAAGTGCCCCAGCCGCAACAACTTTAGCAGCTGTTCCTGCCCTAGCTTTCCCTTTATCCTTTCCTTTATTCTCTTCACCTTCGTTTCCTTGAGCCTCCATAGCTTGTGCCAAACTATCATATTCTCCAAACCCTGGTCCTCTTCTATACATAAAAATAAAAAATAATTATGATAAATTAAGTATACAATATACCCCCATTTTAGCCCAACGTCTTTGATCTAGCCATCCCGGAACTATTGGCTCGGCAAGAATATCCGGGATCAAGGCTCTTTAATAACCTGGATTCCGGCTTCTCCAATCAAGTTGAGGATAAACTCCGGCCGGAATGACAAAACAATTTTTTACAAGGAAAATCTTCGTGTACGATAGGCATCTTTGAGAAGGCACCCTTCAAGCCTTGCCCATCAATCCACGTCCCCTTACTGTCACACAAAGCTACTAAATAGTGTAGGCAACTCTAGTGTCGAATTTTTCATACATATGTATGAAAAATTCGACAGTGGATTATTTCTGGATAGTAATAATTGATGATATTGAAAGTAAGCAAAATAAAAAAACACCGGCGAGCGCATAAATCACAACTGTGATCTACGCGCTCCCAGGCACTGAAATCTTGTCCCATTGGCATCTGGAGATGCCCATCAAGTTACCATCAAGCTTGCAAACTGTCAAAAATGCTTAGAAATAAACATCCAACATATTTATTCCCATTGTAAAACTTTTCATACATATGTTTGAAAAGTTTTACAGTGTGTTGAATTTTTTATACATATGTATGAAATATTATACACTAGGTTTAATGTAAAAATGGACAAAATAAAAAAGCACCGGCGAGCACACAAATCACAACTGTGACTGCGTGCCCCCGGGCTCTG
>CAZCTL010000050.1:0-7356 GCA_964501685.1 uncultured Candidatus Saccharibacteria bacterium | reverse complement strand
TAGATTTGTCCAATCCCCAAGAAAAGCAAAAATTATTGCAAAAGTTTTTTCGGCGAGGTTTTAGTCCAGATGTTGTATTCAAAATATTGGTTTAGGTTGAGTGCGGAAAAAAAGCTTACAGATGTAAGCTTTTTTATACGTTGAGATGTAGAGCTGTTTTAATTTTTAAGACATCGTGTTTCAGTTCCTGAATTTCTTGTTTTGTGCTGGGTTGTTTTTCCGATTCCCTGATCAGTTTTTGCAAAGGTTCAGCTATGGATGTGGCAATTATCCTAGCTAATCCATCTACTGAATCGTCTAGGTGGCTCTTAGTGGCTAGGGGTGCAACTGCAGCAACCAAATCATCTTTGGTGGCAAAACCTTTGAGATCATCTTTGGTGGCAAATGGTGCAATTGCAGTAGTCAAGTCTTCTTTAGTCACTAGACCAGCTAGTTTTTCATCAAAGTATTCTTTGGTAAGTTCCATATATTAATTTCCACAATTAATCAAATCAATATTTACATTTTAATACCAAAACTTAGGTTGTCAATTTTTACAAATTAATCTCCCTTAACCTTTTTATGCGCTCTTGTAAGGGTGGGTGAGTGTTGAAAAGGTTGGCCAACCAACCGGCTCTTTGTTTGCTGTCTAGGTGAAAAGGACTGGCGATGTACAGGTGGGCGGTAGCTTTGTTGGCAACTTCAAGAGCCTCTGTATCTTGGGCGATTTTTTCAAGGGCGCTTGCGAGACCCTCGGGGTAACGAGTTAGAAGTGCGCCCGAGGCATCTGCTAGGTACTCACGTTGTCTGGAAACGGCTAACTGCATGAGCATGGCAACTACAGGTGAAAGTATGGCGAGCACTATACCTACTATGGCAAAGATTTGATTATTTCCACCTTCACTATTACTTTTCCTTCTGCCACCAAATAAACTCATTCTAAAAAACCAATCACCAAGTAGAGTGATGATACCTACAAGGATCACTACAAGTGTCATAAAGCGAATGTCGTAATTGCCCACATGCGAAAGTTCATGAGCAAGCACTCCCTCTAGTTCGGTTTTATTTAGCCGTGTGAGCGCACCCGTGGTTACACAAACCACTGCATGTTTTGGATCCCTTCCTGTAGCAAAAGCATTTATAGCGCTATCTTCTATTATAAATATTCGAGGCAAGGGGAGCCCTGCAGCAATAGTCAAGTTTTCTACTACATCGTACAGCGCGCTGTTGTCTTTCCGTTCAATTTGTTTGGCGCCAGATAGTGCTAAGGTAATGGAGTCGGAAAAGTAGTATGAAATAAGTGCGGAGATTATACTAAACCCAACCGCAAACACTAAAATCCCCGGATTCCCATACGCACGACTAAACACATAGCCTAAGGCTATGATGATGAGAAGGAAAATAAAAATGAGTAAGACGGACTTACGTTTGTTTTGTCCAATGGCGGAATAGGTAATCATAGTTTGTTATTGCGGCGATAGTTTGAGCTCTCTGTAGGTTTTTAATACGGTAAAGCCTTGGTCTATTTGCGGGTTATGCCCGGCTTCTTTGAATGATTGATTATAAACAGCATATTTTATTAAATTTTGATTCCAAAAACTAATATCAAAGTATGAAGGTTGTCCAGGCAAGCCGCCTGCGTTAAAGGTTTCATCCCCAGTCAGTTCAACTAATAACCTGTAATCATCATTAATATAATCAATTAAGTATAACTTTTGGTTTTTCCCTTTGGATGCTGGAGGGTTGGGTACATTCAGGTTTAAGGCATTATCGAGATTAGTTGAACCGATGTTTAAGTCTTCCCCAAGTATTGCATTAATCTTCATTCTTTTCACTTGTTTAGTGGCGAGATTGAGCTGGTAAGCAGTTTTGGTTTGCGTGTTTGGGTCTACTGTTTCGGAACCTAGAATAATAATATTGTGATTACCGGGATTGTTTTGAAACGCAGAGACTCTAAAGCTGGACTGCACACCTGCTCCTGGAACAATAGAGCGGATACTTGGAATAAATACTTCTTCTGCTTTACCATCCCACCATTTTTTTACAATGAATTGGTCAGAACCGGTTTGATAATCGTATACATCGCGTACGTCGTATAAGATATCTCCGGTTTTTGTGCCACCCTGGTGAATTTTTGATTGCAGCTGTGTTAAAAGTGTTTCCGCAGATCTTGCAGGAGCAGAAGTGTGGTCTAGGTTTTGTTCTTGAGTGGTTTTCTCATTTGGTTTATTACAGCCAACTGCAACCAGTAGTAGGACTAATAGAATCCCAATTAGATGGTAGTTTTGTTTATGGATTATGCTCATATAGATACCTTAGAACTTCACTTGCACAGGCTGTCCTTCTGGACCTTTCTCATCTATATCAAAGAACTCCCGGACTTTAAAGCCAAATATATTGGCAAAGATGTTTGTGGGTACAGTTTGAAGTTTAGTGTTATAGTCTCGAACAGTGCCGTTGTAGAACCTTCTAGAGGCTTGAATTTTATCCTCTGTGTCGGTTAGGTCACCCTGAAGCTTAAGGAAATTTTGATTACTTTTTAAGTCTGGGTAGCTCTCCGATACGGCGAATAAGCTTTTTAAAGCTCCTGAAAGCATGTTTTCATCTTGAAGCTTCTCTTTCATGGAGCCTGCGTTCATGGCCATGGTGCGCGCTTTGGTTACATTTTCTAGTACGGTAGATTCTTGGCCAGCGTAGCCTTTCACTGTCTCAACCAAGTTGGGGATAAGGTCGTATCGGCGCTTAAGCTGGACTTCTATGTCACTCCAAGCTTCGTCTACACGGTTTTTTGAACGTACTAGGCCGTTGTAGAGCATGATGGCTCCGGCTACTAACACTATGATAACTATCCAAAATATTGGCATATATTTATTGTGTTCTTAAGGTTACCAGCTTTATTATAGCACTTTTTTAAAGTATTAATAAATCTGGATGGGCATCTACTAGCATAGACTATAAAATTGTAGATCTATGCGTATTATTAGGAAAAAACCTCTTAATTTAGACTTATGCAAGAAGATGCCCATCAAATTGTGCTTATCCACTTGCGCATATTTTATTAGATTGGTATATTTAACTAGCCACAGCCCCTTTAAAAAACAACAAACTCCGATCGTAGTCGATCAAAAAAATTCGTCTAACGTAGACGAACGATCGTAATCGATCAAAAAAAGTTTGTTCTTCTTTAAAGAACTGAAGCTGACCCCCCAAGGAGGGTCACATGCCATATAGATTGGCAAAGAGGTTCTGCCAGACCTAGTCTGGCTAAAATGCAATTATATTTTTTTCATAATTACTTCCCTCTTTGCACCGCTGGATGAGTGTCGCCTACCTTCATGGTTGGGTGACGCTCTTTCTTTTTTATGAAAAAGTTTTTTGGTGTGGTATAATAATCTTAGTTTTACTACAAAATAAATTCATGGAAGAAATTGACACAAAACTTGCAAAACGCAGACGCATATATGCATGGGTTTTTGGGGGAGTATTTTGTTTAATAGCTTTTGGGGTAGTAGTATATTTATATACCCATAAGCTCTTTTGGTGGCAAAAAAAGGGATTAAATTTCAAAATTCCCATAACTGCGATTAATCCAACTAATCTGCCAAGTAAATTTCCTTCCGATTTACCTCTTTTACCAAGTTCTGCGGTAATTCACAATTTTGAATCTGTGTTGGAGAATGGCACAAAACAATCGGTTCGGAAATGGAAAAGCTACGAATTGCCTTTAGAAGTTAAGGGTGCTTTTACAAAATATTTTACTTTAAATGGGTGGGAGATAACCACTGACGTTGAAGAACCTCAGCTATGGTTAATTGGAGCTAATAAGGGTGATTTATTCATGTCGGTGTCTATTCATGCTCTTGAAGGAGCCCAAAAAGGTTCATTGATAGAAGTAGTAGTGAAGTAGCAGGCGGGGATTTGTTATATTCTTAAATAATGTTTATTAATTTAACTTTTGTCTATTAATTATGGCTATGAAGTTGAGTAACATGCTCGGGATATGTCTAAAAGTTTTTGTGGCAATGCTTTTTGGATATTTAGTGTTTGCATTTACTCCCACCGTTTTTGCTGAGCCAGTATGTGGGGACAGAGTGGATGTTACCAACTCTTGCGATACTAGAACTGTTGCAGGAGACATTCGGTGTGTGCATTGCGTAATTAATGGTTGCCCTCAAGGTTATTCTGGACAAGCTATTTGTATTCCGGATGAGCCTAGTTGTAGTTGTACGTTTAGTTGTTATTACTCAGATCCAGCTTGCTTTCCAAATCCAACTCAAACACCCACGCCAGAACCTACTCCTGAACCCACGCCAGAACCCACGCCAGAACCTACTCCGAGTGACCGTGAACCTCAAGGCTTTTTAGATGCGGCTAATTGTGACTATATTTCCGGTTGGGCCTTTGATATAGATACTCCGGGGCAGTCTATAAATGTGCACATATATAGAGACGGACAAGCTGGCAGTGGCGGAGTGTATGTAGGTAGCGTAGTTACAAACAGTTATAGGCCAGATGTGAATCAAATATTTGGCCTAACTGGTAATCATGGGTTTGTTATGTCCCCTTTGCCTGAAAGTCTTAGAGATGGACAGACACATACCATTTACGCATATGCCATTAACTCAAACTCCTCAGGAAATAATGCTCTTTTGAGTGGTTCAGCAAAAACATTGAACTGTCCACGACCACCAACTTGTCCAGCACCGAGCAACTTTGCCGTTGTATTGGCCGATACCACTATACATATTAATGATACAACTCAAGCTTTTGCACCGAATGGTTTTAGTGGTGGTAGTTTTGTTACGAGTAATTCCGCAATTGCCACTATAACGGGTCAGAATCTTAATCAAGCTACCATTAGAGGGGTTGGGGTTGGCTATTCCCAAATATCTGGTACGGGATGGACTGCGCCCAATGGAGCTACCAACTGTGCGCTTGGTGCTGGCACCTTGTTTGTAGTTGCTCAAGTCACAGGCACGTTAGACCTGGATCCTGTTCCTATTTGTTTACCAGACCTTGCGGGTTCTACGAATGTATTTGCTTCGGCCAATACTTATGCTGAAATCCGCGTAGATAATGCGCTTGGTTTACCAAATAATACTTTGTTTGTTACCGTGCAGGCTTTTAGTCCAGTGAGTATGAGTACTGGTCCTTGGGTGAAGGAAGATACAATATTTCGGCTAGTAGCTCCTCAGGATAATAATCTGGAGTTGGCCCGTAAGGCCGTGACTGTGTCTCGAGAATGTCCTCCGCAAGATACACCTACAGTAGATTTACAAATTCAACAGACAGATGGTACATATTCCGATGGTCCTGTGACTGTTCAAATTGAATCTACTGTCCCATTGGTTTGGACGAGTGCCAATACCTCAGAATGCAGAGCAATCTGGACTGCTAGTACTGCTGTTGTTGGTAGGGAAACAAGTCAGCCATTATTGACCAATACCATTTTTGAAATTTTTTGCAGGAATGCAAGAGGGGTGGAGGTATCCGATAGCGTTTCTGTTTTGGTAGAAGATATTAAAAATCGTGGTAGTGATATTTCCGTAAGTAAAGTAGCCGATAAATCTTGTGTTTTAGTAGGCGATATTATTACTTATAAAGTTTTAGTTACAAATAATGGTCCAGTTTCCGCATCCGATGTACAAATCAAAGAAGCCTGGTCAGAATCGTTGTCCTTTGTAAGCGCGGACACATCCGCAGGTAGTTTTGAGGCTTCTGCTCGACTCTGGTATGTGGGTAACCTGTCTGTTTCGGAAAGTGCTTTATTAAGCCTTAAGCTTAAAACATCCACCCTCGGTCCCGTAACCAATGTAGCTGAATCTTTGGTGTCCGAGAATACAGATTATAATTTGGGAAATAATATTGCTAAAGTGGACGTAAACGTTCAGTCTAGGTGCGGCAATGATGACAAGCCAGCTGTTGATTTGAAAATAAATGGTGTGGATGGGCCCGTTACATTACCAAAAGGAGACAGCGCAACTTTATCTTGGGTTAGTGTAAATACTACAGAGTGTAAGGCTCAAGATGGTTGGACAAGTAGCACAAATACTTCAGGTAGTGTGTCTAGTGGACCCTTAAATGCAAATCGCTCCTTTACAATTGTTTGTAATGGGCCGGGTGGGAGTGTTAACGATACCGTGGAAGCTATAATAAAAGACCTAAGTTGTTGCGGGCCGGGGAATCCTTTTGATTCTCATGTCTATAATAGTGCTACTGTACCAGTAGATGTATCTATGGCTCCTTGCGGAACATTACTCATGACTTGGACAAAACCGGGAACTTCATATGACGGCTTTAGTATTTATTTCTATAATGAGATTCAAGATAGTTGGAACAGATTAACGCAAATACCAATAAGCAGTGCTACTCAGTTTGGAGGAAATAAATATAAATATGAGTTTAACCCGCCTAATCAAGTTGGTATTTTTAGATATAGATTGTACCCATATGTTGGGGCTACTGAAACTGTCACTTTATCAGATGTCCCAGGCTCGCCTATTGCTCCAATTTTGTGTGATGATGGTTCTAGGCGCTTGTCTTCTTCTAACAAAGATATTATAACGATAAGAAATATTGGGTTATCCTATGATCGATTAAACTACCAGGATTCACATATTTCTCCAGCTTTGCCAATTATAGAAGGCAATACAGTGGAGTTTGCAATTAATTTAGTCAATAGTGGTTCTACTGAACAAACAGATCCAATTGAAATTGAGGACGTAATGACCAATCTTGTACAACCACCTACTGGTGCAGGATTTGGACTTAAAGCGGACTGTGTAGATTCTGGCCGTTGTAAACTTGAGTTGTTGGGGTATGACGTTGCTTCTAAGCTTTTAAAGTTTAAAATTATCCCGATAGGTAAAAATGGGTTGGCTCCAGGAGAAGTCTGGACGGTAAAGTTTACCGCTAAAACGCAATCACCGAGTTTCAGGCGGAACCAGCCATTCCGTTTTAGGAACAAAGCTTATGTAAATGGATTAAGCGGCCCCTTACTAACTACTCCAAATATTTTAGTACTTCCAATTGGTGCTCCAAGCATTGAAGAAATTCAATAGAATACTTGAAGAAAATAATTAATTATTTTTCTAAAAATATAATAATAATGTAAAATATTGAAAATAAGGAATATACATATATGGTAAATAAAAAACTAGAATCAGAAAATAACGCAGAACAAGACTTAAAAGTTATTATTGAATCCTTAGAGGCCGATGGGGTTTCTATGGAACCCGAAGAATCCTCTCTGGAGTTAAATTTAGTTAAACGGGCTATGCGTATTTCGCATTATAGTGTTGTTTTGTGTTTGCTGGTAGTGATGGTATTTGCATGGTTGTCTAGTTATCATGTAATAAAGTTAGAGACACAACTGAG
>CAZCTL010000049.1:3150-7737 GCA_964501685.1 uncultured Candidatus Saccharibacteria bacterium | reverse complement strand
GCTTATAACGCCAGTCTAGAAACGCAAAAAACAGCAGTGGCGACCGCGGAAAATGTTTTGAGTTCTGCTGTGGCTAGTCTGAACTTAAAAAAAGCTCAAGCCAGACCCGCAGATATAGCTTCGGCAGAAGCTGGACTACTTAGTGCTCAAGGGCAACTTCAAGCCGCTTTAGCAAGTTTGGAAAATACAATCATTCGAGCGCCGGCAGAGGGGACTATTACTCTAGTGGATATAAAAATAGGGGAGCAGGCGACTGCTTTAAAACAGGTGTTTGTTTTGCAGGACGTGGGCAGTTTGTACGTGGAGGCAAACATTAGCGAGGCCAATGTAGCCCAAATAAAACTAGACCAGCCGGTAAAGTTTACTTTTGACGCACTGGGTACTGAGCGGGAGTTTACCGGTAAACTCTTAACCATAGATCCTGCTTCCACGGTGGTGTCTGGGGTAGTGAACTACAAAATTACTGCAAGTATAGACATGTCTCAACCCTCTCTGTCCCGACTCGGAGTCGGGACATCTCTCCCCGAAGGAGAGAATAAAGAGGTGGGTGCAAGCACCCTCATACGCCCTGGCATGACTGCCAATATGAGTGTGCTGGTGGGTACTGCCGCAAACGTTTTAGCTGTACCAAGCCGGGCCATCGTGGATCGCGATGGCAAAAAGTTTGTGCGGGTGATTACTAACGACAAAAAACAAACTTACGAAGAACGGGCTGTTACTACTGGCCTTGAAGCAGATGGCGGTTTAGTAGAAATAAAATCTGGACTTGAGGCTGGCCAAACTATAGTTACTTTTATTGAAGCAAAGAAATAACTCAAATTTAGTAATAAGTAAGGAGTAGTTAGTAATAAGTAATAAGTAATAAGTAAGGAGTAAGGAGTAAGGAGTAAGGAGTAAAAAGTAAGGAGTAATAAGTATTCTAAAAGTTAACGCATATGCGTAAACTTTTAGACAAACACACAGAGCGGTGGATAAGTGTAGTGAGTGGGTGTGGTACAATTGTAGTAAGAGTTGTATGTTTATATACCTTACACAATGTGATAGGTGCACATTAAATAGCTTTATTTAGACGTCCTTTTGCAGGGCGTTTTTTGTTTTTTGGGCCTGTCATTCCGGTCTCTATCCTCAATCAAGTTGAGGACAGGCTCTCGGGAAGACCGGAATCCACGTGTTTAAAATACTGGATCCCACATAGCTCGCGTCTGCAAAGCCAGACTTGTGGCTTCTGGGATGACAAGACAAGAGACAACCTCGTACCACTCTGTCATCCCGACTGGAGTCCGCCGGCTGGCGGAGGAATGGAGGGATCCCTCCACTACGTAAGAACTTCGGTCGGGATGACACAACCTTTAATTTAAATCAACTTTATTAATAATTAACAAACTAAAAACACATGCAAAAAACCCAAAAACTATGGCTCTCTCTCGCCCTCGCGATGTTTCTAATTCCCGAGATTTTATGGAGTCCTGTCACCAACTTTTCTTATATCTTTTTTAAGAATAGCAACAACACCTTGCCGTTGCGATTAAATTTTATTACTCAATCGGGTACTGGCGTATTATATAAGGTAGTAGTGTTTATCCAATTGCTTGGACTTTTATCTATCTTTATAATGTTGATTAAAGGTAGAGCTAAATATTCATCAAAGCTTTGGTACTATTTGCTCCTGTTTTTATGCTTTAGTTTGCTGTGTATGTCGTTATTTATTTTTTATGTGATTACATTGTTAAACATTAGCTTTCCATAAATGTATGTTCAGAAGAATATTGCTTGTGTTGTTTGTATTTAGTCTTTTTGTTCCATTAAGGACAAATGCAGTTCTTATGGCTCCATTTTTTAATGTGACTGTGAATAAAACTACCATCGGTGCAGATGGTAGTTTTAATTTTCACATAAAAGGTTACTCCGGCGTACTTCCGGTCTTTTCTCAGGATAATGCAATTAATACTCTAAATGGTGTTGGCACTTTTACTGCTCATAGTTATGTCGGTAGTAACTACAAATATTATATTACCGAAGACGTACCGGCTGGCTGGACTTTGGTGAGTGCTACCTGTGTTAGTGACCAAGTTGGTGTTACCTTTCAGGCTATACCCAATGGGGTTTTGGCGACGGCACAGCCATATTCTAATGTGACTTGTGATTTTGTGAATGCCAAGCAAACTGACAAAACGCCAATATTAATAGTACCAGGCGTACTAGGAACAGACTTATATAAAGGCGAACTAAAATTATGGGCTAATATTAGCAAGATGTTAACCGATGTAGGTGATGATTTCATGGATTCATTAGCTTTTAATTCTCACCTAGATCCAATTGATGATTCTATAACACTTGGTGAAGTAGTCAAGAATCCAAGCGGAGTGTTCAATTACACGCAGGGTCTAATAGATGAAATAAAAAATCAAGGATATACAGAGGGGGGTGGCGGGGATGCCACTCTTTTTACTTTTCCATATGATTGGCGATATGGGGTGAGCGGGAAAGACAGTAATGATGTGGTAGTAAATGAGGAAGCATTAAGGCAAAAGATTCAAGATATCATTATCCAAACTGGGAGCAGTAAGGTAGACGTGGTGGCGCATAGCACTGGAGGGCTTTTGGTTAAGAAATATGTTATGGATACCCCAGAGCACCACATAGGCAAAGCAGTCTTTGTGGGTGTGCCAAATACTGGAGCGCCTAAAGCCATTAAAGTGTTGCTCACCGGAGACAATTTTGGCATTCCTTGGCTGGCAGATGCGGAAATGAAAAAAATTGGTCAAAACTTGCCAGTCCTCTATGACTTAGCACCCAGCCAAACTTATGTTGCTCGCAAGGGAAGTTTTCTCAAAACTATTGACCAAAAATTTTTAGCCAAAGATGTGGTTAAAGATTTAAATTACACAGATGCTTGGTTACTTATGACGAGCGAGAGGGGAGCAAATAGCACGGCATTATCTGCTGCCGAAAGCTTGCACTTGAGTAGCTTTGACGACTTTGATCTGCGCACAGCAGGGGTGGATATATACAACATAGTCGGTTGTAAGGCCGGGACAGTGGGACAAATGGTGGAACGGCGAACTCCCTCGTTGTTTGGTGGTCCTACCATTAGCTATGACGCACCTGTGGAGGTACCGGGAGATGGAACTGTGCCACTGGAAAGTGCAACCAATGTACCGGTGGATGCTAACCACAAATATTACGCGCTTAAAACCGAACACGGAAAAATGATGTCCCAAGACGGTCCAAGGCAACAAATTGTAAATATTCTTGCAGGTACTAATTTGAGTACTCCGCACGTAACTCAAGATATTGGGGAGTGTAAGCTGAACGGCAAAGCACATGCCATATTTAGCCCACTAGATGTAGAGGTTATAGATCAAGCAGGGAACCGGTTAGGTAAAAGAGAAGATGGCAGTTTACAGAACGATATACCCAATGCCGACTTTTCTATTTATGGAGAACACAAGTTTCTATATTTACCAGACGACGAAGGGCAAACATACCAGTTCCGCTATAAAGGCACGGGGAATGGTACGTTTACTTACAAGCTACAAGACATTCAAGATAATGCGGTGATGGAGACAGAAGTCTTTTCCGACATTCCCGTTACGACCAATTTGGTTGGCAGTCTTAGTATTTCCAATACCCAGACAGAACTTATATTAGACACCAATGGTGACGGCACTCCAGACCAAACAGTCTTACCTACGTCTACTTTAAATGCAGAACAGTCCAAAGACGTTACCTCGCCTGAAACTACGCCAATGGTAACAGGTACATTTGGACAACCGGGGTACTACAGAAGTAATGTGAGTGTGGCACTTTCTGCAAGTGATCAAGTGGAGGCCGGAGTTTCAGAAGCAATGAGTGGCTTGCTAAATACGTTCTACAAAGTAGATGGCGATATGTCCTATATGACTTATGCAAGTCCTATATCTATTTCTACAGAAGGCAAGCACACCATTTACTTTTACTCCACCGATAAGGCTGGCAACACGGAGGCTACTAAAACTTTGGAGTTTACTGTAGATAAAAGTGCGCCAGAAACTGAAATCCAATTTAATCCTAGTTTGAGAGATTTGCAATTTACGGGTACGGAGCCGGACATTGTAGTGCAAGATAACGATAGCACTATTCTACTAACCGATTTAGCCGGTAATGTAACCAAGTTAGTACTCAAGGAAACAAATCGGAGGAGTAGGCGTAAAGCAGAAGTTGCCTCGCTATGGTACAACAATGCCCTTCAAGATTTAGGTAAAACAGGTGCTAGGTTTTATTGGGAGTATACCAGTCAGAATCAGCTCAAATTGCTGGACCAATACGCCAAAGCAAACAACGGATACAATGTAGACGCCTACTATCAGCTAAGAACCAATCAGACTGTATTTACTGGCCGGGAACAGTTAGGTAGGATTAATAAAACTTTTCAAGGATTAAAACTGCTAAAAATAATCACCAACAAAGCCGACTTTACTTGGAGCTATTAAGTATTAGGGATTTTCTCAACATTTCTCAACATTACAGTCCAATATATAGTCTAAAAGTTTACGCATATGCGTAAACTTTTAGACAAGATTTTATGGTAGTAAGTAATATGGCAAG
>CAZCTL010000049.1:0-3050 GCA_964501685.1 uncultured Candidatus Saccharibacteria bacterium | reverse complement strand
ACGCATATGCGTAAACTTTTAGACAAGATTTTATGGTAGTAAGTAATATGGCAAGTAATATGGCAAGCAATAATATATACACTGTTCGAGGTGCAGTTATGCATTCAACCGCGTCACTGGCACAAAAACTAAACTTATCTGATAAAGATCTAGAGGAGCTAAAAACCTTTAGCCAGGTAGTGTTGGCTTGGGTGGCTTTAATTGGTGCCGCTGGGCTACTTATGCTGGCACCAAATATGATGAAGGTGCTTAATAGGTTTGTTATTAAAAGATATCCTCACCGTAAGTGGAGTCACGGGGAAAAGCAAAAAAAAGTGGTCAAGACATTATATTATCTTAAGCAGTCAGGTTTAATTCAGATGCAGAGAAATTCAAGTGGTGTTATCTTAAACATTCTGCCAAAGGGTTTGAAACGACTTGCAAAACTTATATATAAACCCAAGATAATAACGCCAAAGAGTTGGTCTGGGACATGGTGGTTAATTGCAGCCGATATACCAATTTCTCACAAAACCAATGCTGATTGTTTGCGTAGAAAACTCAAAGAGTTGGGTTTTTACCCTTTGCAACGGTCTTTATGGGTGCATCCATATGATCCCAGAGAAGTATTGGGGACTATATTCAGAGAACTAGATGTTGGTCATTTTGCAACAGTTATGGAAGTGGTAAATATAGATGTAGATGATCGCGAGAAATTAAAAAAACATTTTGGGCTGTGATGTAATTAGAGCTTATGGGTCTCCTGTCATTCTCGTCCGCTTCGCCAAAGCTCTAGCGAGGCGAGCGCGGGCAGGAATCCAGATAATATGCAGGGCTTATATATAAGTTAAATGCTGGATCCTAGGGTCTCCATCGTCGTTAATCTGCGCTACGCCGATGGCTTGTGTAAGGCGAGGGCTTTGGACATCACGCCGAGCCGTTCAGACTCGTGGAGCGGTTATGCAAGGATAACAAAAGTGGGGTACCGATTTGTAATTGCCCTTTGAAGCGTGATCTATGTTTGTCTAAAAGTTTACGCATATGCGTAAACTTTTAGATAAATGGGTGGTAAATATTAATTAATGAATGTGATAAGATGAATTAGTGTAAAGAGCTATAAGATAATGAATTACAAATACAATTATCCACAATAAACATAAGTAACCGAAACAAATAAATTTACAGTTATATAAAACAGCACAATATAGCGTCTAAACTATGCTTTTGCATATAAATTATGGATTACAAAGATAAGAGGTTTTTTGATAGGTGGGGCACATATCTGGGTTACGCTGGTCTCATGGCCATGCTGGGGTTGTTAGTGTGGTTGTACTTGCCGAGCCTTGGGAGTTATCCGTACCGGGACTGGGATGAGTCCATTTACGCTCAAGTGGCTCGTGAGTCTATGGCGCATCCGTTGGCTTTTACTTGGCTTGGGTACGGTCGGGCGGACAACATTGGTAACTTGTGGTTTGAGAAGCCACCATTGGTTATTTGGCTGCTGCAAGCCTCGTACTATCTTATTGGGGTAGGCGAGTTTCCGGCTAGGCTAGTTACATTTCTGTTTGGCTTGGCTACTGTTGCATTGGTCTTTTTTTGGGCCAGGCACATTACTAAAAGTGCTTGGGCGGGTGTACTTGCCAGCACTAGCCTTTTGGCTTGTTTTCATTTTTTACTGAACATAGGAATATTAAATTTAGATATCCCGGTTGGGTTTTTTATGGCTCTCTCACTATACGGTTATAGCCGAGCTAGGGAAAACAAAAATTTTTGGTATTTGTTTTGGGTAGGCCTTGCTCTTGGTGCATTATCAAAAAGTATAGTGGGGCTTGTTCCGCTGGGTATTGTGGCTTTCCATCAAGTTATTACTTTTGGTTGGCGCATCACAGCAAAAGAGAAAACCGTGTGGTACGGGTTTGGTCTTTTTTTGCTTTTGCTGGTTCCTTGGCACATAGTTGAGACTGTGAGGTTCGGTAGCGAGTTTTGGCAAAGCTATTTTGGCTACCATGTGTTTGATAGATTTATAAACCCTATAGAGAATAATGGCAACGTGTGGTGGTATTACTTTACTATTTTTAAACAAATACCATTTGGTATATTTGCTATTGCCGGATTAGTATTTGGTTTGTATCAAGCCTTGAAGAAGCAAGCAGATTATTTACTATTGTGTTTATCTGCTATCTTTATTTTTATTTTATTTACTCTTGCTCAAACCAAAGGAAGTGGCTATATTGTTGTGATATATCCATGCCTAGCAGTGTTGATAGGCTGTATGATCCATGAACTATCTAAATTATTGAAACCAGTTTGGTTATTTTATTTTGTAGTTGTGAGTTGTCTCATACTATTTATGCAAGTTGGAGTAACCTATAATACATACAGGCTCACAAAAATGAACAGTCCAGTTTATACCGATCTCTACGAAATTGCTGATTGGATAAAAGGTCAAAAAATTTGTGGGGATATTACTTATATTCCTATGTCTAATACTTCAGAGATTCTAGATGCCAGACCATTATTAGTTTATCTGACTAACCAAGTTATAGCCACCACATTTGTAAATGATTTACCAGTAAAACTAACTAGCGTTTATCGAACTCGTACACATGTGGTTTATCAGTATAAGAGAGAATTTTATGTAAGAGCTACTATGGTTATAAATTAGTGTTATATTTTAGGGTAGACTTTTATTTGAATTAAGTGAATAATTATGTATTAGGTCAATAGAGGTGTCATTATGTCTAAAGTTACAGCAGTTATCGTTGCGTATAATAGCAAAAAATATCTGGAAACTTCAATTTCTGGACTTCTTGCACAAACATATCCTTTAGATAACATTGTTGTGGTATTTTGCGGAAATGATGATAGTGGATTAGAGTTTGTCCGCGATAAATTTCCAACTGTAAAAATATTGAATCCTAATGCAAATATTGGTTTTGCAGGTGGCAATAATCTTGCAATCCATACTTATATTTCAGATTTTTATTTGTTGACAAATCCAGATTTACTTTTATCTCCTTCATATATAGATTATTTATTACCTGCATTCGAGAACTTATCTGTTGGCGCGG
>CAZCTL010000048.1:0-7991 GCA_964501685.1 uncultured Candidatus Saccharibacteria bacterium | reverse complement strand
AAAAAAAGACCCTTCCGTCAAGGATCAAGTTATTAGATGGACATCTTCTAACGTGGCGTTAGAAGATGCCCATCTAAACTCACTTTCAGCTTTTGGTTCAATATAAATCCTAAATGTTTATATGCTTACATGTTTAAATGATTGCGTGGCTACTTCACCACTTCCTCTAAAGCTTTATCCATTTGGGGATCTTTTTCAGCCTTTATATCTTCTTCTGTTAGTTTAACTGCAATATCTGGATTTATACCTTCCTTACTTATATTGTGGCCACTTGGAGTAAGCCACTTGGCAATGGTCACTTTTAGAGCGCTTCCTCCGCTCAAGTCCAGCACGGTCTGCACACTGCCCTTACCAAAACTTTTCTCACCAATTAACTTGGTTAATTTATAATCATGCAAAGCACCGGCTAAAATTTCCGAAGCAGAAGCGCTACCCCCATTAATGAGCGTAACCGTGGGCAGTCCAGCCAACCGTCCGTAACCCTTGGACTTATATTCCACATTTTTACCATCGCTGTGCGCTTCTGTGACTACGATTTTATCTTTTTCCGTCCAGTAGCTAGCAATCTCTACAGAAGTCTCTAAGTAACCACCTGGGTCGTTGCGCAAATCCAAAACAATGCCATCCACCCCTTTACTTTTTAGCTCTTGGGTAGCAGTACTGAACAAGGCAGAAGTGTCGTCGCCAAACCTAGAAACCTTAATCACGCCAACTCTTCTTTGCTTACCGGTAGAATCCTTAACCTCTTTAGTTTCCCATTTAACAGACTTAATAACTATATCGTCGCGTTTAATAGCCACCTCAAATGTATCATTTTTTCCGGCACGGTATATGGTCAATTTAACTTCAGTACCTTTAGGACCCCGGATGCGCCTAACTGCTTCTTCTGTGGACCACCCCTGGGCCTCTTCGCCGCCCACTTTAACAATAACATCCTTGGCCAGAAGTCCAGCGTTTTTGGCTGGTGTACCATCTAACGGAGCAATTATAACTATTACCCCGTCCTGCTTGCCAATTTCTGCGCCAATGCCGGAAAACTTACCCGCTAAATCCGTTTCAAAATCTTTAAGCTCATCAGGAGTAAAAAAACTGGTATATGGGTCGCCTACCGAGTCCACTGCACCCTTCACGGCACCATAAAGAATTTTTTGTTCGTCGGTAGGTTTGTCTATGTGATTGGTTTTAAGCTTTGTAATAGCATCCCAAAGCAAGCCATAATCTACCGTTTTGGGCTGATCTTTTTGATTGACTATCTTAAAAGTCTTAGGTTCAAATACAAAACCACTTTTACCTTGGGTAAACCCGAGTTTATAACTACCAGCCAAGAATAACAAAACTATAAATAAACTTAACCACTTATTTTTTTTCGGTTCCATATTGTTTCACTAATACACTAATTACACAAATCTCACCAATTTAAATTACATACCATCAACACGGATTCGTGTGATTAGTGCTATTTGTGTATTAGTGGATTATTATCTGCTTACGTATGCTTCCTTGCGGAAACTATTCTGTATAAGTTTAACATAGTACCTAGCCCATATGCCAATGTAGACTAGCCAGTTAAATAGAGTAGGATATTTGCTTTTTAAGTGTTTGCGATAAAATATCCACATGGCGTCGTGAAAAGCATAGAGAGAACGCTTTGGAGCTCGTTTAGAAGACTGCCCTTTGTAGTGTATGGTTGTAGTTTTTGGATAGTACCACACTTTAAAGCCAAGTTGTTTGGCTCTGTAGCACATATCTAAGTCTTCCCCGTACATGTAGTAGTCCGTGTCAAAACCTTTCACGGCCTGCATACAGGCTGGGGAGATAAACATAAACGCACCCACACAAGCATCTATCTCGGTTTGCTCGTCCACAGATTTATAAGTTAGATTATAAGCTGCAAGTTTTTTGTTGTTTGGAAATAATTTAGATAGTCCGCTTAGTCGGAAAAAAGACACCCAAGGGTCTGGAAAACTTCTCCGGCACGCAAGGTCAAGTTCACCGTCACCTTTAACAAGTTTACAAGTACTAATCCCCACTTCCTTTTGGCTCTGCATAAAATCCATCATAACTTGCAAAGTATCTGGAGCTACTTTTGTGTCTGGGTTAAGTAGCAACACATATTTCCCCTTGGCAATCTCAATGCCTCTATTATTTGCCTTCGCAAAACCTTCGTTAGTGTTTTTTATTAAGGTAATAAAGGGTCTTGTAGTGTGCAGATTCACCGGCTCTCGCGCACCTGTCATTCCGGCCTCCGAGCCGGAATCCATTATTCCATTGGGAATTGAAAATTTGAAATTTGAAATTTGGTACTCCCCCTCCACCATCTCCACCGTCCCATCCTGCGAGTCGTTGTCTACCAAAATAACTTCATACTCAAAATCTACCCGAGACGCCAGCACTGCGTCCAGAGCCACTTTTAGCTTGTCCTTACATTTATAAGAAACAATAATAATAGATAAATCCATTTGATAAAATGACTAATAACTAATTCCTAATTTCTAATACCTACTCAAGCATTTTGCTTTTTAATTAGACATTAGTTATTAGAAATTGGAAATTATTAAGATAGCAACCCTTTGTTATTAAGTAGTTTAACCCATTCCACGCTTTTCCGATGTTGCTGTATCCACTGCCGCTTTTTCCACATAAGCGGTAGTTGGCGAAAAAATTCAGGTAACACTCCCAGAGTAGATGTTTCAAATAGTAAAATATACCCTAGCATAAAAAATTCCCGTACAAAAAACTTCCAAGATATAGTGGGGAAATTTTTATACACTAAAAACTGATGGTTCTTGTAGTTGAGTTTTTTTATGCGAGTAGACAAAGCATCGTGGTGCTTCTTGTAAGCCGAAACGTCTTTGTAGCCCTGTTTAGAAGAACCCGCCACCCGCCCATGGTAGGCAATGGCCTCTGGTACAAATAAACACTGCCAACCAGCATTTTGCATACGGATAGAAAGGTCCACATCTTCCCAATAACTGTGAAAGTCTTCGTCAAAATACTCAACCCTACCATCTGGCCTCATGTACGCAACGCTCTCTAGCGCCAATTTACGGTATATTGGGTTAGCACCAGACACTGCTACTATTTCTGTTTGGGCGTTGTATTGCCCTCTGTCTTCCTCATGTTGGCCACGGTCGCGTGCGCGCCCGTTGCGCGATACCACTACCCCAGTGGTATCAAATTTGTTTGTCTTTAGTTTTTCGGCAAACTTATATTGAAATATTTTGCCAGTTGCCGCACCTACCGTAGTGTGTGCATCCATAGCCTTCACCATTTGCTCCACATAGGTAGGTTCAAGCACCAAGTCCGGATTGACTAGCTGATAATACTCACAGTTAGTCGACGCAAATATGTCATTGTGCCCACGAGAAAAGCCAATGTTATATCCTGGCTCTAAAATTTTGATCTGGGGGAAATTTTGCTGAATGTATTCTTTACAACCTCCCAACGCAGCCTGCGCTTCGTCGGGCAAGCCATCATCCGCAACAATTTGCGCAATAATTTCTATGTCCTTATAGGTTTGGTTAACCATAGCTGGGTACACCAACTCCATCCACTTCCTGCTATTAAACACCTGCTGAATTAAAATTACTCTTGCCATAACTTTATTTATGTAGTTTATTAAATATCAAAATAAAGTCATCGTATAACTCATCTATAAATGTTTCTCGGGTTATGTCTGTCGAAGAAACCCATTCCGGTCTAATTGTTTCTTCGCCAGGCAACTGCTGTATATCCAGCGGAATTTTTGTTGTGGACGGCTTGCAGACATAAAAGAACATCAATACATTCCAACCAGTCTCTAAAGGATCGTAATAGAAAAAACGTTGTTTAAAATGGACCAGCTCACCTACCGTCACCTCAATACCAGCCTCTTCCAGTATCTCACGTCGCAGACCATCCTCACAGGTTTCATGGCTTTCTAGACCCCCACCCAGAAAGAAAAACTTGCCAGTAGTTTTTGTTTTGGCCAGCAATATCTGATTACCTGCCACAATAATACCATACGCGCTCGGTCTAAAACTAACCTTGTTCGCTGGTAACCCTATTTCGCGTCCATATAAAGTTCGTAGTAAAACGGTCTTATTTATCATTGCCATAAAACATTTTTACAATTCCAGTCGCAATTGCGACTGGAATTGTAATTTATTGCTTATCAATATTATCTGTTGTATCAATCTTATACGGTATATCTAGTGCCAGCAAAGCACGAACCAACCCAAGTGCTATAAATGTGTACAAAAGTATCTTATCATTTAACCAGGTAAGGTCAAAAACGCTATAAGCTAAGAACCATAGGAATATAATAGACGCAGTAGCTATATAGACAGTTTCAGGTGTTGGTCGCATTTGTGCCTCTGCTCTTGAACAGAGTACAGAGCGCAGCGCATTTTTTCTCTCCCCCTCTTGGGGAGATGTCCCGATGTTACATCGGGACAGAGAGGGTTTTGGTGAGGTAATAGCACCCTTAGTAATCGCATTACCTCTCGTGTTATTGTTATAACTCTCTACAACCTCTCCTAACCTCCCCTCACGAGGGGAGGAACCGGAAAGATACTTCCACGTTTCAAAATAGTAAGCTAACCAAAACAGTCCAAATAAAATTAAACCCAGTACACTAAGTTCCACCAACACTTGCAAGTACAAGCTGTGAGCAGTTACGTAACGCTGCGGTAAGTTATATAGGTCATTATCCTGGCTGGCTACTTCTTCAAAACTTACGTTATTAGATTCTGGATTAAGTGCAACAACAAAGTTCCCATAACCAACACCAAGCGGATGATGTAGGGCATAGAGCGACGCGGATTTCCACATAGCTAGTCTACCGACGTTTGAAGTCTCGTTTGGATCTACAATACTTGCTACGCGGTCAAGGGTCCCTTGTCCGGCAGTACGCACCCAAGCTAACCCCCTGTCGGTAATTGGTGAAGCGGTAAATAAAATTACAACCAAAAGCATGGTAGCAAACACAGGCGCCAGTAACTGCTTGAAACTACTTCGGTAATACAACCACCCGGTAATAACTAACGCTGGTAACATACCCACCCATACACCTCTCGTCCCAGACAGAATTAACGCAAAACACGCGAACACAGTTACAAAAAGTACCTTCCTATACCAATGAAACATTTTTTCTCGGCCGCGAATTATGGTTTCATTATTGAAAACTAGTGGGAATACGAAAGCAAGAAAGAATACACACACCATAGCAAAGGCATGACTAGAAGGCATTATGCTGAACATGCGCAATGTTTTACTCTCCCCGCTTACCGTTACCCATGAGTTGGAATACTGTAGCACTTTCGCGAGTGGCAACCCATAAAACAAACTCGCCACTCTTAGTGCCCAGTACTGCCAAAAGTAGTATGTGTTGGAAAATAGCGTAGCAATAAATTGTATATAGCCAATGGCTATTATAAGTCCGGTTGATAAAGCACCGTATTTTAGCAGTCTCATAAACTGCTCACGACTCTTAATGACCCAAATTACTATTGGATACAGTAACGCTGCATTGAGCAAAAAGATAAGTTGCATTGCGCCTCTTCGTGGATACTCTGCATGCACAAGCGATAGCACTCCAAGAATAAATAATGAGATAGCAAACTTTTCGTAAGTAAATAAATGATTCCATCCGTCCTGCACAAGACTTCTCAGTCTTGTCATCCCGGAAGCCACAAGCCCTGCGCGGGCTATCCGGGATCCAGTATTTGATAGCCTGGATTCCTGATATTTTTGCAAAGCCAAAAATTCCAGAATAACAGAAAAAATGGTTTTCAAAAACAACACCCCCACCACCACTCGCCACATGGCGAGGGTATCGGAATAGTGCTGTGGTAAGACTATATAAAATGGGATACTTGCTACTGCTAACAAGAGCCCATCAAATGCTGGGACGAAGAGAATATATAAGACAATCAGCCCCATGTTCACCCAGGCAAGCCCTGCCGGCCACACCCCCGTGGCCATTAAGTACACGGAGATTAGTTGCCACAGTAGTAGGGCTGGAAGTATAAATTTGGAATTTAGAAGTATGGAATTAAGTTTAAACATAAAATAACGAGACTGGCTCATGACCAACTAGATTGGCACTTTTGGTTTTTAGATGGGCACCATCTAGCACAGCTAAATATTACCGATAAATACGTGCAACAACATATGATTTATTAGTATATATTATGCTAGATGGTGCACATCAAATGCGTAAATTTAGCAACCAACATTGACACGAGAGAGAGATTTGGTTACCATTCAGCCACGTCTGCAACCTAAATAGTCAAGGGCAGACGAACAAACTTCAACTAAAAGGAGAAGATATGGTCGAATACAAAATCCCCGGTGATGGGTTGGTAGATCTCAACAAATTAGTCGAATTAGGGTTTAAGAATGCGAATGTAAAACTCATGAGGGGGCAAAAGATTGTGGTCAGCGGCGTTCTCACACTAATAGTGGGACCTCTTAGTCCAAACTTATTTGTAGTTACGTATCATGGCGATGCATTTAATATCGAGCCGAACGATATATTGCAAAAGGGCTAGAAAGTCCCAAGTGTTTCCTCGGCACACTTGCGCCAAGAAAACTCCTTCAGCCTATCGGCTCCCCGCCGAACCAACTCTTCAGCATGCGGTGGATGCAGCAGCACTTGCTCCATCGCTTTTTTTATACTCTCCACACTTTTTGGGTTGCAGTATTCGCAGGCATCTCCACAAACTTCTGGCATACTGGATACGTTAGAAGTAACTACCGGCACACCTGCATCAAACGCTTCCAGAATCCACATGCCAAAACCTTCGTAAAAACTAGGGACACACAAAGCGCTGGCTTTTTGGTAAAGAATGGCCCGGTCTGCATCTGAGACATGGCTTAAGTATACTACCACATCTATATTTTTTTCTATTTTTTCTAATATCCCCTCCGCTTTCCAGCCTACCTTGCCCGCTACAACTAACTTATGCGGGTCATCTGGATGCTCTTGTTTAAATAACTTAAAAGCCTCAATTAACCCTTCTAAATTCTTCCTAGGCTGTAAAGTAGACAAAAACAACACAAACTTTTCTGGAAGATTGAGATTGATGCCCTGTGTCATCCCGAGTTTATCTCGGGATCCAAATTCAAAGTCTATTGCCTTATGGTTATTGGCATTTGAATTTTGATTATTGGAATTTATTTGAAATTTGTCATTTGGAATTTGGATTTTTGTCATCGATGTGTAACCGTGATGAATAACCGTTACCCGCCTTTCATCCACTTTCCAAAGTCTCACAAAATCTTTCTTAGTACTTTCCGACACAGCAATTATTTTCCAAGCCAACTGGCTTACCAATACATCTTCAAACATGTGAAAGTACCGCATAAACGGGGTGTACGTTTCTGGGTAAAACATAAATGCTAAGTCATGCACCGTCACTACTGTTTTGCGTGGGTGGATAAGTGGCATGGAGCTGGCCGGAATAAACAACACATCTGGCCTGTGCCACAACATTTCCCAAGCTAAACGTATCTGTGTCCAAAAGATTGGGAACGGCATTACCTTGTAACTAAAATTCTTGGGTAATTGTTTTATCCACTCTTCTGGCTCTGTGCGCAAATACAAAATAAACTCATGTTCATAAGGGTTACCCTTTTCTGAAAAGGGAAACCCTTTTTCTTTTTCTCTGGAGATTTCCGCAAACTGCAAAATAAGCTGCTGGGCATAATGCTCCACACCAGTCTTAACTCTATTATTTGCCCGCTCCGCTTCTATCCCTATTTTCATGTTTAGATAATTCCTAATTTCTTTTTCACTTTCCACCAGTCAGTGGTGATATCACCTATATATTTATTATTCTTAAATACATGCCCTTTTTGACCAATACTATATTCATTCCAAACATACCAAAGTTTGTTCTTAGAAAGCGCTCCATGCTCAATAATATTATTTATGGTTACGTCTAACGATATTTCTGTTAATGTATCACTTGGTTGAGGGAAGGCTTCCCCGTGTATGTGAACAATAT
>CAZCTL010000047.1:0-8160 GCA_964501685.1 uncultured Candidatus Saccharibacteria bacterium | reverse complement strand
TGGCCATGAAAAGTATGCAGACAAGGAAGCCATGATAAATGAATTTAGAAAGTATTATGGAGCTAATGTAAATTCTCATACAGAAGTGAAAATAATTCATTTTAGTTTGTTATAGTATTTACAATTCTAGTCGCAATTGCGACTAGAATTGTAGAAGGCAGTTTAATGCAAGTAAAGATTTTATGAACAAGCGGGCGGGGGCGGTAATAATAAAAGATAATAAGATATTACTCATTCGAAGAGTGGTGGAAGGTCGTGGTGAGTATTGGGTTTTTCCGGGTGGCGGGGTAGAAGAGGGCGAAACAGAAGAGCAAGCTATGGCACGCGAAGTGGAGGAAGAGTTGTCGCTCACTGTTACAGAATCCAAGCTATTGTTTGATATTTATAACCCATTCACCATGGGCAAGTTTCCGCCTAGGCAAGAGTACTATTATCTTGTAACTAAATTCACCGGAGAGGTAAAGCATGGAGGCGAGGAGGCCACTCGCATGAACACTGCCGACCAGTATTACCCAACATGGGTAGAACTTGATAAAATAAAAACCATGGACAGCCTAGTCCCAGAACTTGTCAAAGCAAAATTAATTCAAGTATTTAACATAATTTAGCTCACTCTAATACTACGTTGTATTAGAGTGCAATAATAACTTTAGATTATGGATATATTAGATTATTCTGAGAGGGTTAAAAAAATAAAACTGGCTTATAATGTACTTAATAGGTCCGAGGGCTATAAGTCTTGGGGGGTTACAGAATACTTACAAGTCTTCCAGGGCGATGTAGGGGATTTGGCAAAACTAATTTTGGCAAGTAGGGGGTTTGCTTTTTCCCAAAAAGATGTAGAAGTAAAAATTGCCCGAGAGCTGGCAGATTGTTTGTGGTCGGTATTGGTCTTAGCAGACGAATTAGATGTAAATATACAACAAGAATTTAACAAAATGCTTTTAAGGCTAGAAGATAAAATACAAGATAGGAAAGTTACTAAGCCAAAAGCTAAGACCGTCTAGTATTTAGTAAAAAACATGGATCTTAAAACAAGTTGCAAATTTTACTCCCATGCAGGTCCTGCTTGGGAAGCTATGCTTGCCGACTGCAAGACTGCAGAGCGGTCTATTTATTTAGAGCAGTACATATTTTATCCGGGTGGCATTGGCCAGCGTTTTATGGACGTGTTTATGGAAAAAGCCCTGGCTGGTTTAAGTGTGCGGTTATTATTAGATTCAGTTGGCAGTTGGACACTTATGAATAATACCAAGTTAGTGAAAAAGCTAACTGCTGCTGGTGTACAATTACGTTGGTATAACCGAGTCTTGCCATATTTTTTGCATAAAGCTGGCTCGTACTTTTTTAGGAACCACCGAAAGATTCTTATTGTAGACGATAAAATAGCTCATGTGGGTGGTTTAAACATAAGCCAATTTATGTATAATTGGCGCGATACGCATGCACGTTTAGAAGGACCGATAGTTCAAACAATTAAAAGTTCAGCAAAGAAACTTTGGTACAAATCTAAAATATCCATTCCTCACCTATTGAACAGGTTTAATCCTGAATTATTAAACAACAACGATGAGTTTAAATTTTTACCCAATTCGCCAGCGCCAGGCAAACGTTATGTTTATACGGCAATTTTAAAAGCCTTCAGGGTTGCTCGGGAGCGTATTTGGATAACTGTACCGTATTTTGTGCCAAATTTACGTTTATTCCATAGTTTAAGACGAGCGGTAAGACGCGGGGTAGATGTCCGCATAATCTTACCCATTAAATCCGATTTACCGGTGCTAGACCTAGCTGCACACTCTTACTATGGCATGGCTTTACGGAGTGGTATAAAACTCTATACCTACTTACCTAGTGTGTTGCACGCCAAGGTGATGATTTGCGATGATGTTTGGGCTACATTTGGGAGTATGAACATGGATAACATGAGTTTTAATTTCAATTTAGAAGCCAATATTATAACTTCAGATTCAAGTACTATCCAAAGTTTATCTAACCAGTTTGAGCAAGATCTTAGCGTATCTAAACCTATTGAGCTTAACGAATGGTCAAACAGGCCATTGACTCAAAAAGTTAAAGAACTAATACTTTGGCCATTACATTTTCTATTATAAACATATTGACTACTTTGAATAACGAAACTCAAGAATCTCTCATATTTTCCCTTCTGGCTCAGGCGCGAGTACGCGATTCGCATCTGTGAAAATATGAGGGATTCCTAGTGCGTATGTATTAGTGTATGGAAGGCTTCGTAACTCATAATAACTAATGTTATAATAGACATATGCAAAATTCAGAAAAAAAGAAAATTGAGTATATAAGAAATTTTATTTTTGGGGTAGAGGATAGCTTAGTCTCTACTATTGGTTTAGTATCGGGAGTAGCAGTGGCAGGGCAGTCGAATAAAAACATAGTACTTACTGGTACGGTGCTTATTTTTGTTGAGGCATTTTCCATGGGTGTAGGGAGTCTTTTGTCGGAAAACAGCGCTGAGGAGTTTGAGGGCAAAAGGGACGTGGCACTTTCTAAAGACCTAGGTTACGCAACAGTCATGTTTGTCTCATATCTCATTAGTGGGTTCATAATAGTTGCTCCGTATATGGTTTTAGGGGCTAGACCGGCTTTTTGGACTTCTATTTTAGTGTCTTTTGTTGGTTTGTTTTTGCTGGGAGTTTGGAGCGGAAAAGTGGCTCGGGTGCACTGGTTCAAACGGGCGGTGAGTATGTCTTTAATTGGCGGGGTAACAATTTTGCTTGGAATAATTGTAGGTAAGATTACTGGGTTATATGTGTAATAGTAAATTTCAAGGGTCACCCTTGCGTAGATTTGTCATGTAAAAAGTATATCGATTGGGTTATTTAGCAATATCTGTAGTTTAAACAACCTACTTACGCAAAGGTGACCTTTGAAATGCTTAAGATTTAAATTAGTAATAAGATAGTGCATGAAGTCAAAAAAGAAACATATAAAGTCGGTGAGGTTGTCTAGGCAGGTCTTGCCGGAGAGTTATAGGATTAGTCTAAAACCAGATTTGGAGAGTTTCACTTTTAGTGGAGAAGAGACTATAAACATAAATATCTTTAAGCCCACCAAGACAATAGTTTTACACTCAAAAGAGCTTGAAATAGTTACTGCAGAAGTTCTAATAAAATTTTCAGAAACTAAGCAAACAAAATCTACTTTTCGCCATAAACCGAACCAGATATGGACTTCTAAAATACAGTATAACGAGCGTACCGAAACGGTAGCGCTTTTGTTTCCTAAAAGTATAGCGTGCGGAAAAGCGCAACTTAGACTGGTGTTTAGAGGGGTATTAAATGACAAATTGCGTGGTTACTACAGAAGCAGTTTTACCCACAATGGTATAAAAAAACACTTAGCTACTACTCAGTTTGAGGCAACAGATGCCCGGAGGGCTTTTCCTTGTTTTGATGAACCAAACATGAAGGCAGTTTTTCATGTTAGTTTGGTGGTGCCAAAAGCGCATACTGCTATATCCAACACCTTGCCTAGTGTAGTGAGGGAACACGAAGCCGGATTAAAAGTGGTGAGTTTTGCTCCTACACCTCGCATGTCTACGTATCTTCTTGCCTTTATTTCTGGGGAATTAGAACATATTCAGAAGAAAAGCAAAACCGGTGTAATTGTTAGAGTATTTACTACTAAAGGCAAGCTTAAGCAAGCTAGGTTTGCACTGGAATTTGCAGTTAAGACTTTGGAGTTTTACGAGAAGTATTTTGAGATAAAGTATCCTTTGCCAGTACTGGATTTAATTGCTGTACCAGATTTTATGTCTAGTGCTATGGAGAACTGGGGCGCTATTACATTTAGAGAGGTCGCAATTTTAATTGATGACACACATTCCACAGTAGCTACTAAACAAATGGTAGGCATGGTTATTGCTCATGAGATAGCTCACCAGTGGTTTGGTAATTTAGTAACCATGGATTGGTGGACCCACCTGTGGTTAAACGAGGGCTTTGCAAGCTACATGGAATATGTGGCTTTAGAAAAGATTGCACCCGAATGGCAGATGTGGACTCAGTTTGTGAGACTGGATTATGCTACCGGGATGAGCAAGGACGAACTTCTTAGCACTCACCCTATAGAGATAGAAGTGCGTCATCCAGATGAGATAGATGAGATTTTTGACGATATTAGCTATAGGAAAGGCTCTAGTGTAATTCGCATGCTGGCAGAATATTTGGGAACAGAAATATTTAGAAAAGGCTTGGTTGCATACTTAAAGCACCACTCCTACAAAAATGCTACCACAAAAGATTTATGGCAGTCACTCGAAAAAGTTTCTGGCAAGCCTGTGCAAAAAATAATGAACGCATGGACTAGACAATCTGGTTTTCCATTAGTTTCTGTTATTCAAAGTAATGGTAAAAACCATCTTACGCAGAAGCGGTACTTGGTTAATCCAAATTCTGCAAAGAAAAAGCACCTAAGGGTGCTTTGGCCAATTCCTATTAGCACGTCTAATTCCACGGGTAATCCTAGTAGTATGTTACTGCTTAAACAATCGCAAGCTGTGAGCGAAAAGTTTCTACAAGGAAAACTAAATACTAATGAAACTGGATTTTATAGGGTTAAGTATTCTGAATTAGAATTGAAGACTTTAGCTCTCAAGATAACCAAACGAGAGCTATCAGTTCTGGACAGGTGGGGAGTTATAAGTAACGCATGGAGTTTGTGTATGGCAGGTGAGCTATCTACTCAGTCTCTATTAGAACTGTGTTCTGCTTATTCAAAAGAAACTGACTATACAGTTTATTCTACTATGCTAGCAGGGGTATTGAAACTCGCCTCTCTACATATTTCAGAGAAGTGGCATAAGCACTTAGATAGCTATATTGTGAGGTTGCTTGAGCCGTCTATTAAAAGACTTGGGTATTCTAAAAAAGTTGATGAGGCGCATGGAGACACCCTTTTACGTGGGCAGGTCTTGTTGGTGGCTGGAACTCATGGTTCAAAAACAGCCATAGCTTTTGCATTAGCGGAGTTTAAGAAGCTGCTCCGTGGAGGGCTGGGTGCTGTGCCAGCAGACATTCGAGCTTCAGTTTACGCACTCTTAGCCTATGTTGGAGGTGAGCCTGAGTTCCAGTATTTCAAGAAACTTTACATGGAGACTAAACTCCAGGAGGAGAAAGATCGCATTGCAAGAGCCATGTGTAGTTTTAGACAAAAGAGTTTGGTAAAAAAAGCTTTAGAGTTTGGTTTTGGCAAAGAGGTGAGAGCTCAGGACTCTTGGAGATTTTGTGCTGTTGCTGGAATGCATAGTACGAGCCATAGAGTACTATGGCAGTTTCTTAAAAATAATTGGGCTAAGATCTTAGAGGTTTATGGTAACGGGGGGCATTTACTGGCTCGTTCGGTACAGTCACTCTCGAATGTACACGATAAAAATATTTACAAAGATATGCAGAAATTTTTCGACACTCACCCAAAACCGGGCGCAGAAAGGGCGCTGTTAGACACACTAGAACAAATAGAAACTTTGGTACTTTGGAGGGGTCGGAGCAAGTTAGAACTGATTAGGCTACTTGGTAAGACTAAAACTCTTTGACTTTGCTCAATCTTTGGAGACTTGCTATAATATGCAGGCTAAGAAAAGTCTATTTATATTAATATTTTTAAGTTAATTCAGTACTTGTATGCGTCCAAAACTTGCTCTATTTTCCGCACTTTGTGGAATTGTCTTACTTGCCTTAGGTGCAGGCTATATAGTTTTCTCCAAAGGTCATATAGATTTGAATATAATTCAGGTCAAATATTCTAAGAATTTCCCTATAAAACTCGGACTAGATTTACAGGGTGGCAGTCATTTAGTTTATAAGGCGGACTTTAAAGATATTGCCGATGCAGATAAGGCAGAGGCTTTAGCAGCTGTGCGTGATACTATTGAGCGAAGGGTCAATAGTTTTGGTGTGGCCGAACCTCAGGTTTTGGTTGAGGGGCAAGATAGGGTAATTGTGGAGTTGCCTGGTATTAAAAATGTCAAAGATGCAATCGACCAAATTGGTCAGACGCCTTTTTTGGAGTTTAGGTCCAAGAGCGACAAGGACCCCGAAGCAGTAGTGGGTGCAGATGGCAAAGTTACAATTCCACCAACAGCCGGTTGGGATAAGACAGGTTTATCCGGTAAGCAACTAAAAAGAGCTACCGCAGATTTACAACAAAGCTCCGCCAGTCTTGGAGGCGGAGATGTAGTAGTAAGGTTGGAGTTTAATGATGAAGGAAAAAAACTGTTTGGTGATCTTACATCAAATAATATTGGCAAGCAGATTGCAATATTTTTAGATAACAATATTATTTCAGCACCTACTGTTCAGACGGCCATAACCGATGGAACCGCCATTATTACAGGTAATTTTACTATAGACCAAGCTAAGCAACTGGCCACGAGGCTTAACTCCGGTGCGTTACCTGTGCCTATTGAGCTTATTTCGGAACAAACAGTTGGTGCAACACTTGGAAAAGAATCTGTGCATAAATCGTTGGTGGCTGGCATGCTAGGACTACTACTAATTATTTTATTTATGATTATGTATTACCGGTTTCCGGGTTTTCTGGCTGTGTTGGCACTTGGTGTATATGTACTTATTTCCCTAGCGGTGATTCAAGTTGGAATTTCCCTCGCCGCCGTAATATTGGTTGGCTTATTCTTCTTTTTAGGTCTGACTGTAAGCACTTATTTTGGCATATTAGCTTTTGTTAGCTATATTTTGCTTATGTTTCTAGGAGGTGTACAACCTGTAACACTTACGCTTGCAGGAATTGCTGGGTTTATACTTTCTGTGGGTATGGCGGTAGACGCTAACATTTTAATTTTTGAGCGCACAAAGGAAGAAATTAGGGCTGGGAAAGATATTTATAAAGCGGTTCAAGATGGATTTGATAGAGCATGGCTTAGTATCCGGGACTCAAACGTGTCTAGTCTTATAACTACACTTATCTTGTACATGTTTGGCTCCCCATCTATTCGTGGTTTTGCCATAACTCTCGGTATAGGTATACTTATCTCCATGTTTACGGCTATTAGTGTCACCCGAACTTTACTTCGTTTATTCTTAACCAATAAGTTGCTTAACCATCCTTGGTTGTTTGGAGTATCTCGTGAGCACAAGGGGTTGAGTGCTAATTAATTACAATCACAATCTACGGATGTGACAAATCTACGGATGCCTACAAATCCAAAGATCAAAGTCATAACTATTTGTAGTAATTTGTAGATTTGTCTAATTTGTAGATTTGAATTATATGTTAAAAATATTAAATTATTACAAATATCTGTTTGTTTTGTCGGGCGTAATCATGGTTGCTGCGATTATTTCTTTGGCTATTTATGGTCTTAAGTTCGGTATAGATTTTAAAGGTGGAACGATTACCGAAATTGAATACAAAAATAGTCCTGAATTACAGAAAATTAGAGAAGCTGTTGTGGGGGCTGGGATAAGTAGTTTACAGATACAGACCACCGGAGAAAATGGGGTATTAATAAAAACTGGAGTATTAGACAGCAAAACTCATGAAAAATTGAAAGAAGTTTTAAAAGAAAAGACAGGTGAGTTTACCGAAAAGCGTTTTGAGTCTATTGGACCTTTAGTAGGGCAAGAGCTTCGGAAAGAAGCTGCCTGGCAACTTATTTTAGTTAGTCTTGGTATTGTGCTATATATTGCCTATGCATTTAGACGCATCCAAAAACCTATTACTTCCTGGAAGTTTGGTTGGGCCGCAGTTATTGCTTTGTTACATGATTTGTTGGTGGTATTAGGTATATTTTCTTTGCTTGGTCACTATAGAGGTGTGGAAGTAGATAGTATGTTTGTAACTGCCATGCTTACAGTTTTAGGGTTTAGTGTGCACGATACAATTGTGGTGTTTGATAGGATCCGAGAAAACTTAAAAGTTTACGCTGGCCAACCGATAGAGTTTGTTATTAATCACAGCATTACTCAAACGATTGTTCGTTCGCTCAATACCAGTCTCACCGTACTATTTGTATTACTTGCCATGCTTCTCTTTGGCGGTGAAAGCATTCGCTACTTTGTCTTAGCTCTATTTATAGGTATCATAACCGGAACCTACTCTTCCATCTTTGTCGCCAGCCCACTCCTTGTCCTCTGGCAAAAGTGGTCCGCTAGAAAAGCCTAA
>CAZCTL010000046.1:0-8293 GCA_964501685.1 uncultured Candidatus Saccharibacteria bacterium | reverse complement strand
TCAGCTGACTTTGAAGTCCACCGCCAAGTCCCCTACCAAAAAGTTTGCCACTGCCTACCGCAATTATTGCCTGACGAACATTGTAGCCACGCCCACGTGGATCCAAATCTGGATTTAAAAAAGTTTCCAGTCTGATACGTTGGTAATCGTGTAAGACAAATTTCCAGGCCAGACCAGAAGCAAGCAATAAACAGAGAAACAAAATTACCAATCGCTTTTTACTTATCGCACTAGAGAGCAAAATCCCTAGCCATATACCTAAAACCACTGCGGCAGAGCCTAAGTCCGGTTCGAGCAAAACCAAAACTGCAGGGGCGCCAGCTAAAAGAAAAGTTAACAACACATTTTTCCAAGCATTTATTTGTCCACGAAATAAATAGAACCATCTAGACAAAGCAATTATTACCACTAACTTGGCAAATTCTGCAGGTTGTAATTGGAAAAATCCAATATCTATCCATCTACTAGAACCGCGTATAGAACGTCCAAATACCAAAACAAAAACTAAAAGTAGCAACATTATCAGATAGGTAAACCGATTAATTTTAGCTAGGGTATGGTAATTATAATTAGCCACAAAAAATAAAACACCAACTCCAACCACAGCAAAAAGGGCCTGCCTCCAAAAAATTGAGAGTGTAGGGTTTGATAACGAACTTGTATATATAAGCGTTAAACCGCTAACTAGAAGTAAGCTACTTATTAACAACAACTGCCCATCAAATACTTTTACAACAGACTTTATACTCATAATTCAAGATCCAATACAGAACCCCCTTGCCAGCCACCTTAAAACTGGCTAAACATATAAAAATCAACACCGCATACAAACCCATTTCCTAAAAGGGATCTTAGGAATTTTCATCCACTACTAGTTATAAAAATATTTAATCCACCATAGCTACTGAACAAGATCTTGAACGGGTAATTTATTGTCTAATGTTTGTATGTTGCCAACATCAGCGCTATTGGTCTCTACTGTGGGTACAATTCTAAAAATATCAGATGGACTTATACCCGGAAAATGTAATACATATGCCCTACGTTCTATAGGCGATAGCGAAAAAGCTGAATGATCTGCCAAGCCAATTACTTTATTTTGTTGGTTATATACAAAAACAATTGTTCTTACGCGACCAAGTTTATAAGGACTATTATTTACTACTAACCCTTCCAAACGAGTGCCAGAACCTTCAGCAAATTTAACAGGCACTGGAGCACTCAAACTCACATCTGGAATTACGAATTTTTTTTGCCAAATTATATCCAGCAAAGTTACCTGACCAGTCACTGGTTTTTCCACAGATCTAAAACTTGGTACAACGATATAAGTATTTTTACCCGGCAAAACAAAGAACGTACCAGTAGTTTCATAAACCTGTCTATTATCAGCTCCCCGAAAAACAGCGCGGTAATTTCCCTTACCCGACAAATATAAATTATTATTGGACAGTTCTAAATAAGCAATATACCTACTCTCTGGGAGTGACAAAATATTTACCGAACCCACACTCGGAGACTCAGGTTTATCAAAAGCCAACTTTGCCGATAATTCATATTTGCTGTAGGAATAATTGTAAGTAAGTTTAGAGCTAAACTTAAATATGATAAATCCAAAAACAATCATGAACAGCCCTAGCACCAAAACCAGCCTTTGCCAAGGCATGAAAGTATATAGTGCCTCTAAAAACGATAACCAAGCAAGCCGTAAATTATCTTTTATTTCAGATATCTGTATTGCCATACATTGTAAGTATATCAGATTTCTGTAAGTCTGGTATACTGTACAGGAAGAATTATGAATTAGGAATTATGAGTCATGAATCAGAAATATACTTAAAGCCTATATTATTCATAATTTTTGATTCTTAACTCATAATGCTAAGTTTTCTATGTCTTTTGTCCACCTCCATAATCATACCCACTATAGTTTACTAGACGGACTCTCTAGGATAGAGCCCCTGATAGAGCGTGCAAAAGAACTGGAGCTCCCGGCACTAGCGCTAACCGACCACGGTGTTATGTACGGCGCCATAGAATTTTACTATAGTTGCAAACAAGTTGGTATAAAACCAATAATTGGCATGGAAGCCTACATTGCTCCACACACTATGGAAGACCGCGAAGGCAAAATAGACAGTGATTATTTCCACTTAACACTCCTCGCCAAGAACGATACTGGCTACAAAAATTTAATGATACTCACCACCGAAGCTCACATCCGGGGCTTTTACTATAAACCTCGCATAGACCATGAGCTTCTAAAAAAACACACGGAAGGCCTAATCGCTTTGTCCGGATGTCCTAGAGGTGAACTTCCGAGAGCCCTGGAGTCGGAAGACCAAAAACGCATAGATAAAGTTTTATCTTTCTATATAGACACCTTTGGCAAAGACAATTTTTTAATAGAACTTCAGAGAAGTCAGCGTAACCAGACAAACCAAGATGCGGTTAGATTTGAGAATATCTTGCAAAAATCGGTCGCCCTAGCCCGCCAGCACAACCTTCGTATAGTTGCCACCGCAGACGCTCATTATATACAAAAGGACGACGCCGAAGCCCAAGATGTGTTGGTTTGCATTGGCACAGGTAAAACTGTAAACGATGCAAATCGGCTAGACATGCGCAATAACGATCTCTCTCTTAAAACTCCAGCCGAAATGCAAGAGCTCTTTGCGGACCTCCCCGAAGCTATAACCAACTCGCTGTGGGTGGCAGAACAGTGTGACTTGGAGATTCTATTAGATCAACGTTATTTTGCCAAAGTAGCCATCCCTGCAGACGAAACCAATGAATCCCACTTACGTAAACTGGTTCATGAACATGCTCTAAAAAAATACAATAATAATATCCCAGCCATAGCTCAAGAACGCCTAGAATACGAACTGGACATTATTTGTAGTAAAGGCTATGCGCCATATTTTATTATGGTCGCAGACATTGTTCATGGCGCACATAGTTTGGGCGCCATTACCAACACTCGTGGTTCAGCTGCCGGAAGCCTCGTGGGTCATGTATTACAAATAGTCAATGTAGATCCACTAGAGTTTATTATTCCGTTTGAGCGCTTCTTAACTAAGCATCGCCCTTCCCCACCGGATATAGATCTGGACATTTCAGACACGCATCGAGATGCAACTATTGCTTGGATGACCGAACGCTATGGCCACGATAAAGTTGCCCAAATTATTACGTTTGGAACCATGAAGGCAAGAGCTGCGGTAAGAGATGTAGGTAGGGCTCTTGGTATACCATATGGCAAATGTGACAGATTGGCGAAAATGATCCCCATTGGTAAGCAAGGATTTGACATGACCGTAGACAAAGCCATAGAAATGAGCCCGGAGCTAAAAAACGCCTACACCAGTGACTCAGAAACTAAGCAAATAATTGATATCGCTAAAAAGATTGAAGGAGGTTGTAGGCATGCATCCATCCATGCGGCCGGAATTGTAATTACCCCCACCCCCCTAACCGACTATCTGCCATTGCAAAAAGAACCGGACGGAGAACGTACTATTACTCAATATGACATGTACTCACTAGATGTAGGCGCCTCATCCTACGCCATTGGAGTAATAAAACTGGATTTACTCGGTATAAGAAACTTATCTATCTTAGAAGGTGCCATTTCACTAGTAAAAACGCGCCACAACCTAGATGTAGACATATACCATCTTCCTCCACAAGACCCCAAAACCTTTAAGCTCCTTTCCGAAGGTCATACCTTTGGCATTTTTCAACTCGGTTCGTCTGGCATGACCAGATATTTAAAAGAGCTTAAACCGGAAACTATTTTTGACATTATGGCCATGATCGCCCTCTATCGTCCGGGTCCTTTGCAGTTTATTCCAGAGTTTATCGCTAGAAAACATAATCCAAACTTAATTCATTACCTAGACCCAGAACTAGAGAAAATACTAGCAAGGAGCTACGGCATTTTAGTTTACCAAGATGATTTACTACAAATGGCTCACGACTTAGCAGGCTACACTTGGGAAGAGTTGGACAAGTTTCGTAAAGCGGTAGGTAAAAAGATCCCCGCAGAAATGCAAGCGCAACGCGCAAAATTTATTGAAGGTTGTATGAAAACCCAAAACTGGACACGGGAGAAAAGCGAACAAATCTGGACTTGGATAGAGCCCTTTGCTGCTTACGGTTTTAACAAAGGTCATTCCGCTAGTTATGCCATAGTCTCTTACCAAACCGCTTACATGAAAGCAAACTTTCCGGTAGAATTTATGGCCGCCGTGATGACCGCTGAAAGTGGTGACGAAACAAAGATCTATGCCGCTGTAGAAGAATGTAAGAACTTGGGTATAGCAGTATTACCGCCCGATGTTAATGAATCTATGGATGACTTTACGGTAGTAGATGAAAAAACCATTCGGTTTGGACTAAATGCTATAAAAAATTTAGGTAGTGATGTGATTGCAAGTATCAAAGCTAGTAGAAAGTTGAAAGTTAAAAGTCAAAAGCCAGAAAATACCAGTGCCCACATAAATTTAAATGAAGCCCCCACAACAATTCTAGCTTTTGAATCTCTAGAAGACTTTCTACTTTCTACTTTTACTAGAAACTTCAACAAACGTTCTTGGGAAGCTTTGGTTAAAAGCGGAGCACTAGACCAATATGGCGAACGGGGCAAACTACTTGCCAATACTGAATTGGTACTTGAATTTGCCCGTGAAAAAGCCAAAGACGCAACCGATACCAGAAGCTCCTTATTTGGTGATACTCTAGCCCCAAGTAAACTAAAGCTCAAAAGTTCTGAGCCAGCCACAAAAGAGGATATACTACTTTGGGAAAAAGAGTTCTTAGGCATGTACGTATCCAGTCACCCACTGGAACGTTATAAACAGGTACTGGGAGGCTTTACGCCCATCAAACAGTTTAGCGCCGAGCAAGAAGGACAAACTGTAACTATTGCGGGACTTATAGCACAACTCAAACGTACCTTGACAAAGAAAAATGACCCCATGGCCTTCTTTACCTTAGAAGACACCACCGGACATGTAGAAGTCTTGGTCTTTCCAAAACTCATGCCGGAAGTAACCACTATACTAACTCCAGATACTGTAGTAGAAGTTACCGGCAGACTCAACGAACGCGAAGGTGAAATAACTATTATTGCCGACTCGGTTAAGACCTTGCCCACAGACGATCTCTACTCTATGGCCAAGGCAAATATTGAAAAAGACAAAGAGCTAGTAATTCACATGCAAGGGCTTGCCTCACCAGAAAGCCTAGAGCAAATTAAAAATGTCTTAGCTAGAAACCCAGGCCAAGCCCAAGTGTTTGTTATGCTTGGCACAAGTACTAATGCTAAAAAAGTTAAGGCCAAGTCGTTAGTTGCTATAAGCCAGCACTTGTTTACAGAGCTTAAACAAATTCCCGGCGTCTCCAAGGTCTCTACGAATTAAATGAGTCAATTGGACTTATACGACACATAAGTCATATACAGTTAGACGTGCTTTTCCACAACTGAAGTCTTGCCAAACTAGCTTAGTCATGTTACTATACACAAGTAAAAATAGACTGATATCAAAATAAACGGTTTTGATACAAGTCTAATAACTTCTCTCTATGAGAGCCTATGAGCCATTGGTTCACAGACCCCCACAGCGGGAAGTTTTTGTTGTCTTCGGGCAACACTGCTTTTCGTTGGTATCAAAACTTAAAAGGATGGGACTCAATGGCTGAAGAAACGAAAACTGGCGGGCAAGCGCCCGTCGCGGAAAAACAGCAAATTAATAGAAATACTGCGAAAGCCACCGACACTAATAAAAGTGACCAGGAGCCAAAAAGCAGCAATAGACCGTATGCAAGAGACGAAACGCCCGAAACCAGAAAACGGCACGTCCTCTAAAACGAGCAAGGGCGCGACACAAGTCGTCGCCCTTGCCCTCTCTTTTTTTCAAGAGTATAATAATTGCACTTGCACATTTCAAAGGTCACCTTTGCATGAGTCCATGATTGATATTGAATATTTATCTAATTACTTAATAATACGTACAATAAGGTAAATTACTTGCGCAAGGGTGACCCTTGAAATTGACTAATGCTAACTACATTCTAAGCAAAGATTCGGCTACCAACCGAGGAGCTTAAACTAAAGTAAATAAAAAGTCTTTCGCTTTTGCGGAAGAAGATCGGGACGGAATCGTTCAACTAGTTTGAACCCTAGATCATTTTCATCAATTTTTGATGCAGAAGATCTAGGGTTTTATCTTTCTTATTACTAATTACTTATTACTAAACCTATGAACAACGAAGAACTTCAAAACAAACGCCACTCACTCGCCCATTTGCTGGCCGCAGCAGTTATGGAGCTTTATCCTGATGCCAAAAGAACCATTGGTCCTGCTATAGACAACGGCTTTTACTATGACTTTGAATTTAGCACTCCCCTTACAGATGACGACCTTCCGCGAATAGAAAAACAGATGCGAGAACTTTTGCCATCTTGGGATACTTTTGAGCGAAGTGAATTAACTGCAGAACAGGCAAAACAAGAATACCCAGATAATGAATACAAACATGAGTTAATAGACGAGTTCACTGCCGACGGTTCCAATGTAAGTTTTTACCAGTCAGGAAGTTTCCGCGACCTATGCCACGGAGGCCATGTGGAATCCATGAAGCAAGTTGATCCATGGAGCTTTAAACTCCACAAATTGGCTGGAGCCTATTGGCGTGGCGACTCAAATAATAAAATGCTCACTCGCATCTACGGCCTTGCTTTTAATACCAAGCAGGAGCTGGAGGAGTATTTAGCAATGCAAGAAGAGGCAAAAAAGAGAGATCATAAAATACTTGGTCCTCAACTGGATTTATTTGTGTTCTCAGAACTAGTGGGCGCTGGATTACCTCTTTGGACACCAAAAGGAACTTTACTACGCACAATTTTAGATGACTATGTATGGAACCTTCGTAAAGCCGTTGGCTACCAAAAAGTAGAAATCCCTCACATCACCAAAAAAGACCTGTACGAAACCTCCGGTCACTGGAGCAAGTTTGCAGATGAACTCATGCGTATAAAAACCCGAGAAGGGCACGAGTTTGCCATGAAGCCCATGAACTGCCCACACCATACGCAAATCTTTGCCCGTAAGCCTTGGAGTTACCGCGATATGCCCCAACGTTACTGCAACACCACCATGTGCTACCGCGATGAACAGTCTGGCGAGCTAGCGGGACTTTCACGCGTACGCGCCTTTGCCCAAGACGACGCTCATGTTTTTGCCCGGTTTGACCAAGCCAAAGAAGAGCTAGAAAAAGTTTGGAACATAGTGCAAGAGTTTTATCATACCTTCGGTTTTAAGTTGCGAGTAAGGCTCTCCCTGCACGACCCAGCCCACATGGATAAATATTTAGGCGAACCAGAACACTGGACCAAAGCAGAACAAATTTTGCGAGAACTAGCAACAGAAAAACAAACAGATACTTTTGATGGTCTTGGTGAAGCCGCGTTTTATGGTCCTAAACTAGATTTTATGGCTCAAGACTCAATTGGCAGAGAATGGCAAGTAGCAACCATCCAGCTAGATATGAACATGCCGGGTCGATTTGGTCTAGAATTTACGAATAGCGAAGGACAGAAAGAAACACCAGTTATGATCCACGCTGCCATTATGGGTTCCATAGAGCGTTTTCTCTCTATTCTCATAGAACACTTTGGCGGTAATTTCCCCCTCTGGCTCTCCCCTGTTCAGGTCACCATTTTACCTATTAGCGATAACCAAATAGACTACGCCACAAAAGTCAAAAGTGAGATGGAACGTATATTGCCAAGTCTACGCATAGACATAGATGTACGCAGTGAATCTATTGGAAAAAAGATTCGTGAAGTCTTCAAGTCCAAAGTTCCATACATGGCAATAGTTGGTGAAAAAGAACTAGAAACAAACACTGTCAGTATTCGTGCCAGAAACAATACTGATCTAGGTAGCCTGAGCATAGACGACTTTGCCAATAAACTCAAAACAGAAATTGAGTCCAAAAGTTAATTACAATTGTTAAAAGTAGTACTTACGCATTTCAAGGGTCACCCTTGCACAAGCAAGTTGTTTCATTAAAGTTATACCTAAAGAATCCGATAGCTGTTATATTAAGATAGTAGGTTTAAACAAGGGTGACCCTTGAAATAGGCTACTGCGTAAGTCCTAAAAACATGGAGTTATAAACTCCATGTTTTGTTTAACAGTCTCGAGACTTTTAAATTGCTTAGATAATTACTGCACCTCCCTTAGTGCAGGTGAAGATAAGTGGCGGAAGAACAGGACTGGGGTAG
>CAZCTL010000045.1:0-8640 GCA_964501685.1 uncultured Candidatus Saccharibacteria bacterium | reverse complement strand
GGTGTTGGTGTAGGTGTTGGTGTAGGTGTTGGTGTTGGTGTTGGTGTAGGTGTTGGTGTAGGTGTAACTTGGTTGCAAAACGGACCCACAGCATTTCTAAAAGAAGAACTTTGGTTTAAAGAATATGTCCAAGTCACTAAACTACCCCTAGAATAACCCATCTCATCTGTAAGCACATCTACACCTTGTCCGTGAAATAAATCTATCTGCGCCATACAAGCTGGCAAGGCAAGTTCTATGACATTTTGACTGGCTTCCGCTACTGTAGTTACGGGACTTTTTCCGTATAAAGTCTGGTGACTTAAAACCTGATCATACATTTTAAATACTGAAAGCGTCACATTCGCCTTACAAAATGAGTTGTTGTTGACTGTAGCCCGGATACGAGAGTTAGCTTGATCAATTTGCCAACTCACCGTCACAAAACCATTATCATAAGCAGTTTGTAACTCTTCCACGCTAAAACCTTCTTCTTCGTTACTACACTCCCCCGGTCCGGTTTGAGCCAACCCAAGTAAACTTTGCACTTTAGAAAAATATTGCCTATTTGTATACAAAAAAACGCCAGCAGTTACAAGTAAACATACCGCCACTACATTTAAAAGAATCTGACGTTTATGCGACATTTTAAAAATCTCCTTTATTTACTTATGTTTTATTTTGGTTTCTCTTCAGCAATCTTTACCTTTATATAATAGCATACTTAACAAAATTTTGCAACTCCCCGCTCTCTCCCACATCACATGACAAACAGATTTAGGAGTGGCTGGATTGTATTAAATAAAAAAGGCACCGTTTCCTGTCTGAATAAAAGACAGGGCGTATGCCAAGCAATTCTCGCTGACTGATATAAAACTAGCTAGTGCGGATCTTCTCCCGCGCGATGTGTGGCGTAACGCCACGATCATCGTTTTTCGGGAAAACATCCCTCGCTCTTTGCCAAGCCATCAAAATGGCATCATGATTTTGTGGTATGGCAGTCTCCGTAATGAACCCTGCTAACACATTCAAGGTCACCCAATCTCTCTGGACCTGCGCCCTAGTAAGCGCATCCACAATGCTCAAGTGAAAAGGCTTTGGTACAACCATAAGTCCTCCATAAGTTTTGAAGTTGATGATTTAGCTAGTGTAGATAGTCACCTACCCAACACTAGTAGTACTGGAAAATAAAACCTCGTAGCCACATGCTATCAAAAAAAGAATTGATAGAATGTAACCAAAAGATTTTATTTTAAAAAAACTATAGAAGCAAGTTACCACCATGGATTAATCTTCTTGGCTTTGCCCCTAACTCTGCAAGTCCAACAATAGGATTTATCTTTGGTTATCTCCGCACTACAACCATGACACTTATGCGTGCCATAGCGTATAGCAGCTTTTGATACTTTTTTTGCATTATGATGGTAACAGAGACTATAGGTTCCATCTGTAGCCTGTCCACACACTCCACATTTGCCCATATATTTATTCTCTTAAATTTAGACGTTAATATTGTACTACCAAACACCCAACAAATAAAATATACCGGATTTGTCAGATGCATTATAAGGATATTGGCCATTTTAAGTCTGGTCTAACTGTTGTAACAGTGGTTAAATTATAGTATACTGCGCTTACGGGGATGACGGATTTCGACAGTTCTTTTACACGCTACTTATATGCAAGACGAGCACGCCTATTTAGCCTCGCTAATCCTGTGGGCATCCAACAAATGCTGCAGAAGCATCTTGGGAAAAAGTAGTAGCTGCGTTTAACGTAGCCACCTTTTCTCCCGCATATGCCTAAACTCTAGGTATATGCCTAGCTACCTGTGTTTTTCCCGCCGCAGGTAAGGCTAGTTCACTTAGGGAATATATCTTTGTAGGCTGATATACTTTACAAAGAAGAATTTCGTATATCGACTTTTGTAGAATGTTGCCCCGACGCATCTGCAAAAGCCTGCCGTCGGGGCTAATCTTGTGAACAATAACAGCGTTTAAAACTTCTGGACGAGGGTTTAACTCCCTCCATCTCCACCACGATAAATACCGCTTATATTGACGGTTTTTTATTTTTTTGAGTATAATTATTCTAAGTTAAAAATTAAATAATAAATTATGACCTCAACGAAACTACAATCGTTAGGGAAAGGGATATTTTTTGTTGGTTTTCTGGGTAGCTGTCTTACTTCGCTGTTAATATACATGGGAAGTAAAGAAGCACCGCCTAGCGAATTAGTGCCTTATTATATTGCTTATTTAGTTTTGTTTCTTGTTTTATGTTTGGGTTGTTGGATGGTATTAAAAGGAAAGAAACAAAAATTAGGAATAATGATGTGGGTTTTGTTGTTAGTGCCAATTGTGAATCTTATGGTTTTAAAAAAAGCCTTTGACTTACCAGATTTATCCAACAATCAAACTAATTAGCCGATAGCGTTTAAATACTCCCTTGTGGTGAACAAGGGAGTATTTTCAATTGTTAACGCTAGCACTTTCAACTGACTTAATCATACCGTAAGCGCTCATGACCCAATCAAATACTTGGTTTAAACTATTTTGCAGAGTGTCCACCAAAAAACACCCACTTGGGTGTTTTTATTAATCTTAGCTCCAAGCATCATTTATTTATCGAGTAGGCACAGGTGAAGGTGAAGCAACGGGTGGTACAGGTTCTATGGGTGGATAGGTTTCAAAACCCTCATCATTTGTATATTCACCTAAGTCCCGTTGCTCTACCCGGCTGGAGCCGGAGGTTTGCTCTTCCAGTTGTTTCGCCTCTACATAGTACACACGACTCGCACCACTAGCATTGGCCTTTAATACTTCCAGACTACCAAAACTTGCCCGAGAAGCACCAGAAGCTTTTACTTCTACATTCTTTACCTGTGCTTGTCCCGCAAACAAACTACTTGCTCCACTTAAGGTACTTTTTACTTGCCCAACTTCCCCACCCAGCACTACCCGAGAAGCACCACTCAGCTCAAACATAGCAGAAGCAGACGTAAGAGTCAGAACAGCGCGTGAAGCACCACTCAGCTTTAAGCGAAATTGTTCGCTACTACTAGTAGCTTCTATACGGCTCGCTCCACTAGCGCTAGCACTTTCCAGCTTGGGCATTTCTATAGTCACCAGCACTGTTTCCTGCCAACAAAATATACACACATGAAAACCGTCATCTGGATTTAGTTTCAGTTCTCCGGAAACTACCCTAGCCGACACATCTTCCACATCCTGGGTCTTGCCAGCAAGCTCCACTTTATAATTGGCTCCCTCTTTAATTACTACGTGCATAGCACCGGACACGTTTACCCGACTAAAATCTTTTAGTGCAACAGTTTTAGTTGTGGTTTTAAAGTAGGGACTAGTTTGTCTTATGCTCTGGACCTCAGGAGCCAGTTTCACCCCAGTGTTAAGTAGTAGTATAAGCGCTACCACCCAAAGACCTAAGAGCGAAAAACCGGGAAGTTTCTTTAAGGCTGTTTTCTTGGTTATCATGCTGGTACCCAAAAGTAACAACATTAGTAGCGGTACAAAAGCCACAAAAAACGCACTCACCAAACCCACATAGTACCAAACCCCAGATGTTAGCGCCTCAAAAGGAAACTCCACATATGGCGAGTTAATATTTAGCGCCAAGCTCACTGCAGAAACTACCAACACCACCATGCCCACAGTAGCCACTAAACTAATGCACGCACCTATTACACCAAATATTACTTTAAATACTTTAGCTAGTAGGTACCCGAGCTTGTTACCCAAACTACCAGTAGCCCGACCTAAGTTTTCCGCTCCCCTAGCTACCGCAGAAGTTAAGTTAGACCTATCTTTGTTCTTTGCTTCGACCACCCGTTCTTTAATAATACTTTCCAAGTTAGCTAAGTTCACTCTTTCACCCCGCATCTGCATTTTCTCTATTTCCGACTTCGCCTCCGGCAAGACTATCCACAGAATTACGTACACGGCAAAGCCAAACCCGCCAGCCAAAAGGGATAACCCAAAGATAAGCCTTAGCCACACCGGATCCAAGCCTAAGTAGTTTGCCAAGCCACTGGCTACCCCAGCCACCACCACGTCCTCACTGCTACGGTATAATTTTTTACCAAGACTACCAGTACCTGTTTCCACAGAAGCCTTACCGCTGTCTTGACCCGCACCAAATTGTTCCGGTGCACCCATAGCGCTTATAAGCCTTTGCACATCTGGGAGAGTGACTATTTTACCCTCCCCAGGCACAGTTACTAGTTGCTCTGCCAGTCTAGACTCTATGTCGCCCACTATTTCCACCGACTCCGGCAAGTCTGAAAAGTGTAATTTCACTTTCTGTAAGTATTCATCCAGCAACTGATATGCGTCATCCTCCAAAGTAAAGCCCAAGCCCCCTAGAGAAATGTTAATGGTTTTTTTCATATTTTGTAACTAAAGAATTAATAGATGTAGCCAGCCCCTCCCAAGTTTCATTTAAAGACTGCAAGTTTAGTCGCCCCTTAGGTGTTAAGCGATAGTACTTTCTAGGCGGACCAGCTCTGGACTCTTCCCACTCATAGTCCAAAAGTAAGTCCGACTTGAGCCTGGATAGTAAAGGATAAAGCGTACCCTCTACAACAAGCAAGCCGTCTTTTTTTAACTCGGTTAAAATGTCCGATGCATACGCTTTCTTTTCTCTGGCTATAGTTAGCAAGATGCAGTATTCTAAAAGCCCTTTGCGCATCTGTGCCTTTACGTTGTCTAAATTATTGCTGTTATATTCCATGCTCAAAGTATACACATTAATACCTTGTTATGCAAGGTACCATGTGTATAACTACCTGTCTCCTTTAACAAATATAGGTCTATAGCCATAATTCCTCATAAATATTGGGAGTTTTGACAGAAAGCCACCAAAACCGTATAATTACAGCAAAGTTTGAAGATTTACTAAATACAAATATGTACGAATATACGAATCTCAAACTTATAGCTTATTGTTATTAGTATATTCGTAAAAAGTTGGTATTTCGTAAAAAATGCAAAAGACCAGAATAAACCATCAAATTCAGGCTCGTGAGCTTCGTCTAGTAAACGAAGACGGTGAGCAAATTGGCTTGTTTAGTCTTTCTGAAGCTTTAAAAATTGCTGCCGAGCACGGGCTAGACTTAGTAGAAGTTTCGCCTAACGCCAATCCCCCTGTAGCCAAAGTCATAGACTTTGCTAAGTACCGCTATCAACAGCAAAAGGTGGAACAGCAACAAAAGAAAAAGACTAAGAAGATTGAAGTAAAAACCATAAGACTCTCTGTGCGTATCTCCGAACACGACCTAGCCACTAAAGCCAAGCAAACCGATAACTTCCTCGCAGATGGTGATATGGTTAGAGTGGAGTTGCGTATGCGAGGACGTGAACAAGCTTTTCTGGATATTCCAGAGCAACAGCTCAAGAAATTTCAAAGCATTCTCACTGTACCAAACAAAGTAGAAGTTCCTATCCGTCGCATGGGTAGCACCATGGCCATGACCTTAGCACCAAGTAAATAACAATTAACAACTAAACAAATTAACAACTAAACAAATTAACAGATGGGTATCTTGTGTTAAATTGTTAAATTGTTAAATTGTTAAATTGATTTATGCCTAAAGTAAAAACTCATCAAGGAGCCAGTAAAAGACTTCGTCTTACTCCTACAGGTAAACTAATGCACCGTACCATGGGCCAAGACCACTTTAATTCCCGGGAAACTGGCAAGGTCACCAAGAACAAACGTCGTGATCAAGTACTGCACAAAACCAACGATAAGTTGAAAAGTTTAATACCATATAAATAGCTTGTAGGACATAGCTTGTAGGTTGTAGGATAACATTCTGCCTACCAGCTACAACCTACCAGCTACAACCTAATTCCTATGACACGAATCAAACGTGGCGTTGCCGCCCACAAACGAAGAAAAAATTTACTCAAGCGAGCCCAAGGCTTTGATAACCGAAGAAGCACCAATTTTGTTGCCGCCCGAGAAGCACTCTTGCACGCAGATACTTACTCCTATCGTGATCGCAGAAACAGGAAACGTGACATGAGGGGCCTGTGGTTACAGCGTGCCAATGCAGCCCTGCGTGAGAATGGAACTACTTGGAGTAAATTTGCCACAATACTTAAGAAAGAAAATATTCTTATTAACCGTAAAATGCTCTCAGAACTTGCCATTCAACATGCTGATAGTTTTGACACTATGGTCAAAGACCTAGTCAAGCAGTAGTCAGAATATAGTTGTAAGTAGTAAGCATCAGAATAAAACATCCCGTCACAAAGATGACGGGATGTTTTTTTGTACATACAACCGACTACTACATTCTGACAACCATTATTACTGTTCTGGAACAGTAGTGGGAGTAGTTGCTTTTGGAGTGGCAACAGGAGCTTGTGGTTGACCGCCCTGCTGTCCGCCAGCTGGCGGATTGCCCTGCTGTTGGGCTGGGGCTTGTTTGCCGGCATCTGGATTGGCTTTATACTCTTTGATAGCTTGTATAACTTTGCCATCCGCCTTCATATCTTCGTAGAACAAAATTTGCTCTCGGTTAATATGCATTTCGTCTACTGGACCGTGAAGCTCATTGCCAAGCTTAACCAACGATAACTGAGGTTGAGCCTGTTGTTGCTGTTGCTGTTGTTGTTGAGAACCTTGGATAGGAGGATTTTGCACCTGCAAGTAGAAAATGTCTTTCAGTACCACATAGGTTTCTTTACTACCGGACATTTTACCAAAGTAAACCTGCCCATTGGTTAAGAATACTGCCTGATACTCCGCAGACTTTATCTCACCGGTCCCAGATTTGGAACTAAATTTATCCCTAAACAACACCGCCAGTACTATAAGTACCACCACCACTAACGCCAAGATGATCCAAGGTAATTTGCTTCCTGAGCCTCTTCCAACAGGTTCATTTGGTATATCCGACCTTACAGATGACTGCATAGGCCTGCTAACTCTTATTTCTTCTGACATATATTTTATAGTTCTTTAGTTAAACGTTATATGTTAAATGTTATATGTTTACATATTTCCGTCTCTAGCATCTAAATACTTGCAAGTAAGCTTGGCTCCGTCTACCAAAGTTGCCTTCTATGGCACCGAGCATGCTTACAAGCACTAGTAGAGTGAGTACCATAGCAACTGCAGTCTTTTGACTAGTGTTGTTAGTGGTAGGCAACACAAACTCCATATGCATAACTGGCGCGTCCTGCAAGCTAACTGGCACCGACAAGTTTTCTTTTGGATGTTGTTGCATACCAAGCGAGTACTGTCTAACACCGTCAAACACCATTAACATGGGCTGCGTTTCCACCTTGCCTAGTGATAACTTAAAGCAATCGCGAGGCATAAACAAAAACTCACTAGTAGAGCCTTGCCATAAAGCACTACTATTACCAGAAGGCATACATTGAGCACCAACGGTAGTGATAGTTCTATTCTCAACAGGACTAGCTAGTAAAATTACAGGCTGAGTAGTCCCTTGGGTTACCACGTTACCACTCAATTGGTTCGCCTGAACACTAGCTTCGCTAGTAGACAATCCAAAACCCAAAGAGTTTAGTACAAAGCTAAACACCCACACACCAAGCACTCCAATAATTTTATTTCTGTTAAGTTTCATTTCTGCTAAGATAGGAACTTGCGCAGTAGCCCATTTCAAGGGCCACCCTTGCGCAAGTCAATTGTTCTAATACGAGTATTTGCGAATCATCTAATAGCTATGCTATTTAGCTGATAGATCTACGCAAAGGTGACGTTTGTTACGCGTCAGTTCTATAATAGAATTATACCATATAAACTACTCACCTAGAACGCCAAATTTTTAACAAAGTCCAAAGTCCTTTGTATGCGTCACGCCCGCGAATTTTTTTCCCTTCAGCAAATGTTCTAGGTCTATAGTTTACCGAAACCTCCGTTATCTTATAACCCTGCTTTAGCAACTTACCAGTTAGTTCCGCCTCAAACTCAAACCCTCTTGTCTCTAATTTTAGTTGCTTTATAGTGCTTGCCTCCACTAGCTTATAACCGGTGTATGGATCTGTGAGTTTAGTACGAAAAAGCAAATTGACCCACCAAGTTATGAGCTTGGCGCCAAGTATATAGTGCAAGTAACCACCTTGCGCCTTATGCATCATACGTGAACCAAAAACCACTAAGTTGCCCAATTCAAAACACGCTAAAAGTTTAAATATGTCTTCCGGATTGTACTCCAAATCTGCATCTTGAATTAGTATTACCTGCCCAGTTGCAACCAATAGTCCCGAACGCACACTAGCACCCTTTCCTCTATTATGGGAATGTTTTAATAACTTAAAATCCAAATTCTTTTTGAGTTCGTTTAAAAGCCTGGGTGTGGCGTCCACAGAACCATCATCTACCACAATTACTTCACGCTCCCACCCAGTCAAATTCACGGCAAAAACCCTACCCAGCAACTCTTCTATAGTCTGTGCTTCGTTATAGACTGGAATAATTATAGATAGTTTATTGGACATATTCTGTGGTTTGATGGGCATCTTCTAGCATAGAGGTACTCATATAATACCAAGCTTAATATTAACTATTTCTAATCTATGGCAATCATGCTAGAAGATGCCCATCAAGACCATGTTTAAATATGGGTCTTGCATAGGAAATTTTGCTACAATGTAGCAAACACCT